>NZ_JABFCI010000039.1:0-1945 GCF_017566105.1 Akkermansia sp. GGCC_0220 | reverse complement strand
GGGAAAACCTGGCGAGGGATTTGGCCTCCGCGGCAAAGAGCTGTTTTTCGGAAATTCGGACCTGTGAGGATGCGATGGTGAGAAGGCCAACGCTGAGAAGGGCCAGGAGCATCATCAGGGTGATGGTGGCAATCAGGGCAAAACCTTTGCTGACATGCCTGATAGGACGTTTAGTGAAATGTTTAATCTTCATGAAAATGGTGGGTTCCGGCGTGCACTTTTCCGCTCAAGTTTGAGGATATAAAAATCCCCACTGTCACGAAGGTGCGAAGAGCCAATTCTTAACTCTAGTCAATACAAAAAAGAGGCAGTCCATGCAAGCTCAAAATTGCTTCAAACAAGCGCATTGCAGGCAGAATAAATTGACGGAGATACCATCTGGAAGGAGGAGAGAAGCGGGGAGAATGCATTTTTATGATAATCAGTTCTTAAAATCTTATATTATGGTATTTATAAGAAAAATCGGATTCTAAATTCGGTGGATTGAAAAAAGACCTGAATATCATATTCTCTCAAGAAAAGCTGCCTGAGGAATTCCGTAGCGACACCGCAGACATCGGATTGCGTCCGTATACCTCCGAGGACGGCAGCCCGACCGAGCAGAACCGGCCCATTGCCTCCTGGAACCAGCTCTACCTGTGGGCCAACGTGTGGGACTCCTCCACGAAGAGGGAAGGCCAGGACGCTTCCGCCACATTGCAGTGGAACGGGACCTCCCCCAGCACATTGATTGCGTCTGACGCCACAGCGAACATGGAAATTATGGACAACCGCTACACGTACATGCGCCATCCTATTCTGCTGCGCTTCTACTCCTTCGTCGGCGTCCAGTACGCCAGATTCGGAGGAACAAACGGCCAGAATCCCTCCGTAAATGGCGGATTCATCAATCTGGCCTTCTCCGTCATTCCCGTCTATGTATGGTGGAACCCATACAACGTAGACATGAAATTCCAGGGGGCCAATGGAGAAGTATGGGGGGCCTACTTCGGCGAACACCGCTTCATGCCCCTGATGTTCTCCCACAACATCAAAAACGGCGGCGGTGTGGGGGCCATGGGCAACTATACGGAACATCCCCTGACTCCCTACGTTCAAAATGCCATAAACAAAAACGACCGCCAGGTGGCGGACTTCGGCGCGTCCTTCCGTGACAAAGTCACCTACCAGTCGGACGGCTCAACCAACAAGGGTAATCCTTCTACCCTGAAAGCCGGAGAAATCGTCATTTTCGCTCAGCCTATTCCCCTGATTGATGACGTGTCCAACCCCTTCCACGGCAACTCCGTCTACCGGTCCAAAGATAATGGTATTGACATTAAAACGGATAACTTTGCCATGAAGGAAGGCTGGTCCCTGGATTCCGCCCAGACCACAGGCTACTCCGTCAACATGTACTCCGGCCTGAAATACCAGAATTTTGACGGCAACAAGTACCTGGACGGAGACCCGTTCATGGCCTCCGCCGTTTTCGCCCAGAATGATGACGACCTGAAAGGCTGGTCCGGCACGACCGCCGACCGGACACCCTCCGACCACATCCTCAGCCATAAATATACGGACGAATTCGGAGCCGGTTCCAAAAAGCTGGGAACCTTCACGATGGGGGCCGGTCTCATGAGAGCGGAGCAGATGGGACAACCCACCAAGCTGAACGGCGCCAATACGGCAGACCCCGCCATCTTCTCCAAGACGATGCCCGCCGTGCTGAACCTGAACTGGGGCGCGTGGGAAAAACCTCTGCTTGAAAACATCAAATTCCCGGCGGACATGTGGAAAAACAATACCGGACCGGAAGAGAACAAGGAAAGGCAGGGCTATTATGGCGAGGCGGATCCGGACGCTCTTTTCATCGCCTACTACGGAGTATCGGTCAAATGGGGCAAGCCTCCGGTGATCGGAGCCTACCCGGAAGGCAAGGACTACCGCGCCAAGACATGGCAGC
>NZ_JABFCI010000038.1:0-2527 GCF_017566105.1 Akkermansia sp. GGCC_0220 | reverse complement strand
GCAGGTGGACCAATCGCGATCCTATCGTCGAACAGGGTGGATGGAATTTGTATGGATTCCTTGATAATAGAGTAATAAACTGTATAGATATATTGGGAAAAAATTATTTATTGTAACATCTTTTCATAATGATGAAACACAATTAATAACATTTACTAAAGATAGAGAAAATATAGTAAAAGAATCAAGTAAAATAGAAAAAAATTTACAATTCTATAAAACTCATCTAACCACACAAATAAAAAAGAAAAGAATTTATTTTAATGGGGATATTTATGAAGGAGATGTTAACGCTTTAATAAATTATTTTAATGACGATTCAAAAACTTCTTTGAATAATCAAATATCTCCGGAGGAGGCTTTTAAAGCAGCAACAGAAGCTTCTCAACAGAATAAACCTGATGCATTACAATTTGCCGTAATGATTTCACACGGAAAGGGAGAAACAAGAGCTCCAATTTTTGCGGGACAAAATGGAGTAACAATACATCCCTTAATGGAAAAAATTCTAGCGAATAAAAATATTAAAACGATTGCTTGTTTTCATGAAACAGGACATATAAAATCCGTTTATATTTTGTCTCCACTTAGGAGAATATTCAGAGTAAAGACAGGGAATAAAGAATGTAATTTTATTCATTTTTTTACTTCTGATATTACAATTCTTAGAACATCAACGGGACACCATGAACTCAAAACATTAAATCCGAATATGATCAAAATGAATAAATCAAGAGATTCTCGAAGAGTGGAAAAAGAAAGAAAAAAATGAAAAAGATATTTGCTAACTGTTTCCGTATTTTCATTTATTGCATACTTATGGGATTACTACCACTTCAGTCGCTCCATGCCAGTGTCGATTTATTCCATATGCCGTCTCCGAATAACAAGACGGTATTGGTGAAAATCAATCCGGAGGCAGTCAGTTGCATCTGCAGCTACCGGCAGTTAGTGGGATGGTGTGAAGAGGAACGGAGCTTTGACTTGGACTCCCAGCTTTGGGGATTGAGTTTTATACTTGGCTGCGGGGAGGAATGTATACAGGCCTACAACCGCAATACGATGCCTCCCCCTCTATTATGGATGATGTTGAGACAGCCTCTTTGCCGTGATTATTTATGGATGGTCACGAGAAATCAACTGCCGGTCGTACAAAAGGAATGGAAATACCTATCTATGTTCCCGGAATGGCCCTGCTCCCGCGGATGGCTTCCGGTTTTAATCATTCCATTCAACCAGGAACTCATTTTCCACAATGGCCGACAACAGCCTGTAAGCCTGGGAAGCCGCCCTTATTTATGCGTGGTTGTCCAGGGAATCGCCCAGTTGGGCGAATACACCAAAAGGGACCAACATGGAAGGGACAAACGGTACGGCATTTTTTCAACCGTCAACTGGACATTGATGTACGACGTTGAAAACCATTGTTATGCCAATGAATCTCCAGGTACCGTTCAAGTATTTCACTTTAAACCTAAAAGCCATCCCCTGACCACGAAACAGGCTCCCCATATACTTCATTACCATTGTCCCACAATCCCTCCCTTTGATCTTCCGGAAAACATGCCAACACCGGATGAAGTAAAATTTAAATGAATTTTACCTGGAGCACGCCTTCTCTTCCTGGCGGAAGCCGCCTTGCGCTTCAGAGAGAATATAACGATCGTCAAGAGGTCAGTTCTTCAGGGGCGCCGTTTATCAGCATTCCGCGCGCCATCTGGCCTGCTCCGTCTTGTAGAGCTTGCACGTGACGGCGTCCGCCAGAACTTCTAGACTGGCCTCAATGATGCTGTAGGAAACGCCCACCGTGGTCCAAGAAGCGACGCCGTCCGAAGATTCAATGAGAACGCGGACATTGGAGCCGGTGCCGTTTTCTTCCGCCGCGTCCGGAATGTTCGTCCGGGTGGGAGAGAGCACGCGCACCTTGTAGTCGATCAGGTACATTTGCTCCAGTTCCGGGCACTAGCGCGTCAGGGAGCGGCAGAAAGATAGCCGAGTACGGCACCGCCATTCAGCCCGCATGCTTCGCCTACGATGAAGCCGACCATATGGTTACCTTGACTACCTTCAGGGCAGATGAGGGAGACATTACCTCTGATCCTTCCAACCCAACCGACGGAGATACCACCACGGGGCTCTATGACGAAGCCACGGGATTGAAAGTGAAAAAGACCTATGCCGACGGCTCCTCCACAATCAAGACTTACGATAAATTTAACCGTCTGGAGACGCTGACCAAAGCCAGAGGAATCGTCACTACCTACGCCTATGCTCCTCTCACCGGAGAACTTGTCTCCGTCTCCCACAGTGACGATACGCCAGGATGGAAGTTCACCTACAACCACCTCGGACAAATGACCTACGTCCGGGACGCCTCCGGCATCAGGGAATGCTCCTACGATGTTTACGGCAACATGATTCAGGACACTTCCTTTGGAACCGTGGAAAGCTCTCTTCAGGAAGAATACGATCCCTTTGGCCGTTCGGCCGGCTGCCGCCTGATGCTTGGAACCCGTACCGTGCAGCA
>NZ_JABFCI010000037.1:0-2819 GCF_017566105.1 Akkermansia sp. GGCC_0220 | reverse complement strand
AGGTGAAGTTTCTGGTGGTTGCAGGAGTGGTTCCATCCCAGGAGTCCCGGCGTTGGACAGGGCGTATCAGAGCGTCGTAGTCGTATTCATGGCGGCCCGCTGATTCACCATTTGCTCCTTTCTTGTAACCGATGGCGGTTACAAGGTTCAGTGTGGGATGGTAGGTATTGCAGCGGACCATGCCGTTGGGGTAGTTGAGGTAATTGAGGAAGCCGCTGGTTGGATCGTACTCCCAGGTAAAGGGAGAAGCGATGCCTTCCAGATTTATCCCAATCATGCCGCCTTTGGAGTCATAGTCAAGATGGGAGTGCTGCACGGTACGGGTTCCAAGCATCAGGCGGCAGCCGGCCGAACGGCCAAAGGCATCGTATTCTTCCTGAAGAGAGCTTTCCACGGTTCCAAAGGAAGTGTCCTGTTGCGTTCTTCCATAGGCATCATAAGAAAATTCCCTTAATCCAGAGGCGTCCCGGACGTAGGTCATTTGTCCGATGTGGTTGTAGGAGAACTCCCATCCCGGAGTATCGTCATTGTGGGAGACGGAGACAAGTTCTCCTGTCAATGGAGCATAGGCGTACGTCGTGACAATGCCTCTGGCCTTGGTGACGGTTTCCGGACGGTTGAACTGGTCGTAGGTTCTGAGAACGCAGGAGCCGTCGGCATAGGTTTTTTTCAGTTCCAGATCGGTGGCTGGATCGTAGAGCCAAGTGGTGGTGTCTCCGTCGGTTCGGCCGGAAGGATCGGTGGTGATGTCGCCTTCGTTTGCACGGAAGGTAGTCAGGGCCACCATGCGGTCGGCTTCGTCATAGGAAAAACAGGCCGGCTGGACGGCGGTGCCGTACTCGGCCGTCTTTCTGCCGCGGATATCATAGGAGTAGTAGGTCGTGCCTCCCAAAGCATCGGTGATGCAAGCCACGGCGTCACAGCAGGACAAGTAGCTGGTGGTGGTCACGTTGCCTGCAGGATCGGTGACTTTGACAGTACGTCCGGCAAGGTCAGTTTCTGTAGTAGCGACATTGCCGCGACCATCGGTTTTTTCCAGAATCATCCGTGTAGAGGTACAGCAGAACTGTTGTGAGGAACGGATTCCGGCGTGATCAGTCTGGTTTGTTGTAAATCCATCTACGATGACTGATTCAGCTGTGATCTCCGAAGTTGGAATCCGGCTGAACTGGGTGCGCTTGGTTGGAGCAGTATACTCCGTCCATTTTACGCTCTGCTGACTGTAGACGTCCGTCGAAATGGTCTTGCTTTCCAATACAGGACTGAGTTCGGAAACCATATTCTCCGTGGTTTGAATGAGGGGGAGGCCGTCGGCATTATAGGTCGTGGAAGTCTGCACCTGGTAGACGCCGTCTTCTCGAACCCGGAAGCAGGATGAGGTTTCCGATATCCTGTTTTTTGAAGTATCCTCCGGATGCAGAGTGTCCAATAGAACAATTCGTCTTACGGCTTGTCCCAGCTCATTGTAGACTGTGACCATGGGAGCAAGATCCTCTGTCTGGGAACGCACAAGCAGTCCTTTGTCATTGTAATTATTTCTAGTAACGATGATCCCTCCCTTGGTATTGGGCTGTTCCTGCCGGATGATTTGGCCAAAACCGTTTTCCAGCCTCCGCGACAGCACGACTCCCCTGGACAAGGTCGTGGTCAGGATGCCTTCTTCGGTCAGTTCCAGCCGGGTCTCCATCTCACGCTGCCCCGTGCCACCCTGAAACAGGACAACGCCATCATAGTACTTTTGGGTGACCAGCGTAGCGCCTGCTGGGTTGGTGACGGTTGTCGTAAGCTGATCGTGGCTGTACTCGGTTCGTGTGATGCGTCCCAGCAAGTCCGTGGAGGAAACGACCCGTCCCAGATCATCGTACTCTGTACTTTGCATCGTCGTCATGGCCCCTATGTCGCGGCGCGTGGCAATCGTCCTTCCCGCCGCATCATAGCTGTAGGAATTAATCGTTTCTGGCGTAGTCTCGGTAGCCGAGCGGATGGTTTCCACCAGCTGCTTGGCCGAGTTGTACCCATAGCTGGTGGTGATGCCGTCTTCATCGGTTTCCCTCAACGGCCCACAGCACATCCATTCCGTCGTACTGGTTCTGCCGTTGCCCCTCGTCGTCTTGACGAGCCTCTGCTCGTCATCATATTCATAGTCCTCCGAGGCAATCAGCGACCAGCCTTCTCCGGTGTGAACGTATTGTTCTTTCCTGGTGGTGGCGCCGTTTTCAGCAATGTATTCTATGTTCCGGGTACTTTGTCCGGGAACGATACTTCCATTAGCCTGCACAGTCTCCGTCACCTTGTGGAGAGCCCCGTATTCCGCGGCTGCTTCATAGGTGTAGACCCTCTGGACGCCATTGATGCCCTGGCTCATCTTCTGCCTGCCCCGGGCGTAGGGGTATTCGGCAGCTTCCCCATAAGTCTCCTCTACACTCGTATGGACCTGGTCGGAACCCAGGGCGGTTTCCGTGACCGTGGTGCGGTTCACCTGCGGGCTGTCTTCATACGTGTAAGTGCGCTTGCCAAGTTCCGTTTCCGTCCCATCCTCGGCAATGATTACTTCAGTTTCCGTAGCGGGTCTGAAGTCATTGAAGCGCAGGTTGGCGTAAGTGGTTCGGGTCCCTCTCTCCCCGCCTCCGGCCCAGGGAGTAGCGGAGAGCACGGTTTTGCCCTGGTCATCGTACTCGTAGCGCGTATAGCCGCCATTGGGTTTGAGTTCCAGGGACACCCGGAACTGGTCGTTGTAGGTATAGAGGGTGGTCTGGGCCAGAGAGGTCTTGTATCCCTCCGTCCGGCTGATGGTCAGCCAGCCGCCGTCGGTATACTTC
>NZ_JABFCI010000036.1:0-2947 GCF_017566105.1 Akkermansia sp. GGCC_0220 | reverse complement strand
CCAGAGCAATGGGCGCACCCTGCGCTTCTCGGCAGCCACCGGAAAGGTCGTCTCCCTGGTCTCCGCCTCCGGCGTGGAAACCACGGCGGAAGCTTATTCCCGTCAGATGAAGGTGAACCGCCATCCTTCCACGGGAGCTATTGAGAGCATCTGGTCCAAGTCCCGGGGACTGCTACAGGCAGTTTCGGAAGGCAGCAAGCTCAGGATGACGCGTGCTGCCGAAGGCGGCCAGCTTCGCATTCCTGAGCTTTACGTCCTTCATGGCGTTGAAAAATTCCGTCTCCACTTATGCCTATGCTCCTCTCACCGGAGAACTCGTCTCCGTCTCCCACAACGACAACACTCCCGGATGGGAGTTTACCTACAACCACCTCGGACAAATGACCTACGTCCGGGACGCCTCCTGCATCAGGGAATGCTCCTACGATGCCTACGGCCACATGATCCAGGACACTTCCTTTGGAACCGTGGAAAACTGCACCCAGGAACAATACGATGCCTTGGGTCGTTCCAACGGATATCGCCTGATTCTTGGAACCCGTACCGTGCAGCACTCCCATCTTGACTACGATTCCAAAGGTGCCATCATCGGGATGAATCTGGAAGGACTGGAGTCTCCATTTACCTGGCAGTATGACCAACCCAGCGGCTTCCTCCACCATCTCACCTACCCCAACGGCATGGTCCGCTGCAATACCTATCATCCCAGGCTCGACCTCGTAACCGCCATCAGTTACAGAAAGGGAGCGGATGGCGAATTGGCAGCCGGCCACGAATACGGCTACGACGCGCTGATGCGTCCTGTTCAACGGCGGGACTCCTGGGATGGAACCACACCTGCAACCACCAGAAACTTCACCCACAAGTATCCTATGATGCCAACCGGCTCATTTCGTCTCCAGGTGGAGCTGCCGCTAAAAACACCGCTAAAGTTAATCTCCAACATATTACCACAAAAGAATCGAAAGAGTTAATTATAAGTTCCGGGAAATTAAGGGGACCTGCATACGCCGTTAATCGCGACCCTGCGTTACCTATAACGCGTAAAACCCTCGGAAGAGTAGGAGGCCATGGCCATCCGGATGATTTTGTTCAAATCCCCATACCTGAATCAGCATATCCATATTTTAAAAATCCAGTTGGCGGTCCCATATCTACAATACATCGAGCATTAGGCCATGATCACTCTAGATATACTATCACATTAGAAGGCACTATTGAGGGGTGTCCAAAAATCTTTCCGTTAAAAGCATTTCAATGGCAAGCATTGGATTCGTTATTGAACATTACAGGTCTCCGTGGAATTGAAGGATTATATAATTATTTAAGAAATTTAAATAAATAATGGAGTTCATTAATCATAAAAAAACAGCATTTGCCATTTTAAGTGCCATTTTGGGACCTTTTTCCCTTAAATATTGCATTAATTGCAAATCATCCGGAAACAGTTCCAGCGAATTTCTTCTATTGTATTCAATATTATGGTGGATTTATTTTATCCTTTATGTATTTACCCACACGTTCACCTTGCATTATATTGAAGTAATTTTTTATTGGATAGTATTTTGGATTGCTGTAATACTCATTTCATTATTTATAAAAAAAATACATGTTATTTCGTATTTAAATAAAAAATATGCGCATGATAGAACAAAAAAGATATTGATGTCTGCCAGTAATAATTTTTTTACGTTCTGGTTTCCTATAGGGAGTCTTGTCTACTTCGGGTACGGTCTTGCTAGAACTTTCGATTTACATTTGATTTATTACATCCTTTTATGGTGGTTAATATGGTTTGTCATTTGGTTCTTCAAACAATCTGTTATTTTATTTTTTAAAAATATTATAGAAAGCATCATCACGTCATTATATTCACGAAGAAAAGAATCTATAATAAATTATATCATTTTCATATTAATCTACAGTTGCGCATATAGCATCATTTTCATAATGTCTTGCATGAAATTTTTTTCATTATTAATTATAGTAGGAATCTATATAAATAAAGGAAGTTATTTAAATTTTTTGTAATGGAAATTTATAAATCAAAAATGCCTCAACTGCCAACCAGGTAAATTTTTAAAACTAAATATAAAATGAAATTTCTGACAGCAAATTTACCATATACAACATTGGAAGAAAATTACTCATAAAATATCATCATATTAAGTGAAAAAGAATCTATTAAAAATATATTTTCTGATTACATTGGTTATTTTAATCATTCCGGCAACTATTTTATTTACAAAAAACAATTGTGCCCATATTCAAATAAAATCAGAATCCGGAGATATTGTTTTTTCCGATGATGTATCATTTAATCAAAATCCGTATTTTTTGAATTTTGATTCCGACAACATCCGGGAATTTCTAGGAAAAAATGATATTGGAGATACGGACAACATAATCATTTATAATAACGATCATGTCATTTACCGGGGATATAAGGGATATCTGCGGTCTTTAAACGATTCCAAGCAATGGGGACTTCCCGGAAGATTCATTAAAAACGGCACCGTATTGACGGACATGTTTGCCGTCTCCACTTATTACAATGGACATGTTTTCAAAGAACCGTATTCCAAACAATATTTTCTTGAAATGTCATGCGTGAACGAAAACGATCCTTTCCCCATGTACGGAGAAAATCAATAAGAACGGCATTCGCATGGAATTTTTTATGTTGCCGTTATTAAAACACTAAATGTAATTTCCAAGAGATTTCAACACCTGATTTTAAATAACTGCCTGTCCATATTATCGTGCATGCTTGCACCGCCCGAAAAGAGGCTTGGCAGGGCAAATGAGAATCGGAAAGAACAAATCGTTTTTTCAACGTTCCCTATCAAACAAAAGTCCGGCTTTGCCATCAGCAAGCCGGACTTAAAAAGAGATGGTACCCCGTCACGGGCTCGAACCGTGGACAAACTGATTAAGAGTCAGCTGC
>NZ_JABFCI010000035.1:0-3567 GCF_017566105.1 Akkermansia sp. GGCC_0220 | reverse complement strand
CATGAACAACACTTTCAACATCGGCGCCATGGACACCGTCTACCCCTTCATTCCCATGTACCCCAACGGCCAGCCCCAGGGCAACTTCCTGGTCAACGGCCTCTCCGCTCCCGTTCTCGTTCCCAAACGGATCGCTTCCTCCCCCACCCGCCACGAATGGTTCGGATACCTCAAGGTCATGGCTCC
The DNA here is from genome assembly GCF_017566105.1 of Akkermansia sp. GGCC_0220. Taxonomy (NCBI): domain Bacteria; kingdom Pseudomonadati; phylum Verrucomicrobiota; class Verrucomicrobiia; order Verrucomicrobiales; family Akkermansiaceae; genus Akkermansia; species Akkermansia sp. GGCC_0220. The sequence goes on along the minus strand of NZ_JABFCI010000035.1, from coordinate 3,381 downwards.
CGCCACCTGTTTTCTCCACCTTCACGCCCGCTCCTCCATCTCCCTTTCCATCCCCGCCAAGGATATGGAACTCTCCACGGAGGCCGGATCTTCCGCTCCTCTCTGTCGCCAGATCCAGTTCGAACAGGGATACTACTGGTGCCATATCGTCCATCAACACCAGCCCGACCAGGGGTCGGAAGCCGAGTTCTGCATTGCCCTGATATGCGACAAGGAAGGCGAGCCCGACCTGGATTATTACCTGCTGGCGGAAAACACGCCTGCCGGCAAGGAGGGAGAAACCGTGCTAACCCTGGTCAACCTGTACCAGGAAGAGGAGGAAGGGAACTCGTCTAGCAGTTCCTCGGCAGGGGGAGGAGATTCGTTTGAGTTTGACCCCAAGCCCAGCAGCAGTTCGAGCTCTTCCTCCTCGAGCAGTTCGTCTTCCAGCTCCTGGCAGAGTTCTTCGGCTCCCGAGCCTCCGGATTCTTCCAGCAGCGCTCCATCGTCTTCCAGTTCGTCGTCTTCCAGCAGTTCGAGTTCTTCCTCGTCCAGTTCCTCGAGCAGCTGGTCGTCTTCCAGTTTCCACAGCAGTTCCTTGGTGCCTGAAACACCAACTTCCTCCAGCAGCGCTCCGTCTTCCAGCTCTTCCTCGAGCAGTTCCAGCAGTTCGAGTTCTTCGTCCTCAAGTTCCTTGAGTAGCTCCAGCTCTTCCTCGTCAAGCAGTTCTTCCTGGTCCTCGTCAAGTTCATCGAGTTCTTCCAGCTCTAGTTCCTCTTCCAGCAGTAGTTCCAGCTCCCTCTCTTCTTCCTCCAGCGAGCCGGAGGAAGGCGGTTGCCCGTGCCCCTGTTCCTGTGATTGCGACGAAGACATCGAACAGTCCGATTGCAGCAAGAACACCTCCCATTTCTTCGGCGGCTATCCGGACGGGGCCGACGACTGCGAAGGATTGCTTGAAGTAGGAACCGGAGACTCAGGAGGGGGAGGGGGGAATAATTCCCCCGTTCCCCGCACTCTTGCCGAACCTTCCTCCCCATGTCCCATCACCCTGCGCTACAAGCATCCCCTCGAATGGACCGCCTCCTGCAATCCCGAAACAGGGCAGATCTCCGTCAAACGACCCACGGGCAGTTCCATCTCCTTCCAGAGTTCTGACGGCCATGCCGAAGCCTCCGTCTCCGGAAGTTCGCGCAAGTTGAACTACAAGGTTCAGAAGCTGAATGCCGACAAGTCTCCCTGCACCAGCGGCTCTCCCGCCTATCTGGACATGGTCCAGAGCAATGGGCGCACCCTGCGCTTCTCGGCAGCCACCGGAAAGGTCGTCTCCATGGTTTCCGCCTCCGGCGTGGAAACCACGGCGGAAGATTATTCCCGGCAGATGAAGGTAAACCGCCATCCTTCCACGGGAGCCATTCAAAGCATCTGGTCCAAGTCCCAGGGACTGCTCCAGGCGGTTGGGGAAGGCAACAGGCTCACCCTGGAATGGTACGCTCCCGGCCAGGTGAGCAAGAATGCGCGCGGCTTTGCCGGCACTGGAACTCCCTACAAGACGGTCAGCTATGAACTGAGTGACGACCAGGGCGTGCAGGTGATGGATATCGCCGAACAGAGGGAAGGGATGCCTGTCTTCCGGACGCAGCGAAGGACGGAGGGCAACAAGGTGACGACCATTCAGGGAGAGGGGGATGAGCGCACCGTGCGAACGGTGGAGAAAAATGCCCTCCCCGGAGGCAAATGGGAAATGATTGAGAGCTTGCGCGGCATCGACGATGAAACGCCTTCTTCCTGTACCCGCACGGTGAAGAAGTACACCGACGGGGGCTGGCTGACTATCAGCCGGACGGAGGGGTACAAGACCTCTCTGGCCCAGACTACGCTTTACACCTACAACGACCAGTTCCGGGTGTCCCTGGAGATCAAGCCCGACGGCGGGTACACGCGCTACGAGTACGATGACCAGGGCAGAACCGTGCTTTCCGCTGCTCCCTGGGCCGGAGGCGGTGAAAAGGGGACACGCACGACTTACGCCGACCTGCGCTTCAACGACTTCAGGCCCGCTACGGAAACCGAAGTAATTATTGCCGAGAATGGAGAAGAAACGGCGCTTCTCAAACGCACCTACACCTATGAAGACAGCCCGCAGGCCAGCCGCACGACCGTGACGGAAACCGCCCTGGGTTCCGACCAGGTCCATACCAGTGTAGAAGAGGCTTATGGAGAGGCAGCGGAGTATGCCTACGCCCGGGGGCGCCAGAAGATGAGCCAGGGCATCGACGGTGTCCAGACGGTCTACACCTATGAAGCCGCTACCGAATACGGAGCGCTCCACAAGGTAACGGCAACCGTACAGGCCCATGGAACTATTGTTCCCGCGCAAAGCACCAGGAGTGTACACTACCTTGCTGAAAACGGCGCCACCACCAGGAAAGAACAATACGTTCACACCGGGAAAGACTGGTCGCTGATTGCCTCGGAGGACTACGAGTACGACAACGAGCAAAGGCTCGTCAAGACGACGAGGGGCAACGGGCGCACCAGCACGACGGAATGGATGTGTTGTGGGCCGTTGAGGGAAACCGATGAAGACGGCATCACCACCGGCTACGGCTACAACTCGGCCAAGCAGCTGGTGGAAACCATCCGCTCGGCAACGGAAACCACCCCTGAAATGATTACCTCCTACAGCTATGATGCGGCGGGAAGAACCATAGCCACACGACGGGATGTGGGAGCTATGACGACGATGGAAAGCACGGAGTATGACAATTTGGGAAGAACGATTGCCACGACGGATGTTCTTGGTCGCGTGACTCGGACTGAATACAGCGAAGACGGCCTTACCACCACGGTTACCACTCCGGCAGGGGCTACCCTGGTCACTCGAACCTACTACGACGGCACAACCACCTTACAAGGAGGAACAGGGCAAAGAGAGATGGAGACCCAGCTGGAACTAACCGAAGAAGGCATCCTGACCACGACCTTGTCCAAGGGAGTTGTGCTGTCGCGGTCTCTGAAAAATGGCTTTGGTCAAACCGTCCGGCAGGAACAGCCCAATACGAAGGGAGGGTTCATCGTCACCAGTAATACATACAATGACAAGGGACAATTGATCCGATCTCAAACGGAGAACCTTGCTCCTACTATCACAGAATACAACCAACTGGGGCAGGCCATGAAGAAAACCGTCCTGCTGGACGAGTTACATCCTGATAACCCTGCTAAAAACAGAATCACTGAGCACTCCTCCTGTTACCGGTTCCGGGAAGACGGCGTCTGCCAGGTGCAGACTTCCACCACCTACAATGCCGACGGTCTCCCCCTTACTCAAATCACGGAGAATATGGTTTCCCTGCTCGATCCCCTCCTGGAAAGCAAGACCATTTCCACGGACGTCTACGG
>NZ_JABFCI010000034.1:0-3960 GCF_017566105.1 Akkermansia sp. GGCC_0220 | reverse complement strand
ACACCATCCTGCATGAGATAGCCCACGCCCTGGCCTGGACACGCCACGGAGAACGTACCCACGGCCCGCGGTGGAAACAAATCTGCCGGGAAATAGGGGCCGTCCCCTGCGCTGCCGCCAAACTGGACGCCATCCGCGTCACCACGTACAAGTACCTTCTGCGCCTGAAAACGACGGGCGAAGTCGTCGGCAAATACCACCGCCGCCCCGCCTTTGCCAAACATCTCAAGCGCATGGCCCTGAAAGGGCGCCCCGACACCCTGGGGCAACTGGAATTGATTCCCAGCGAAAAACAGGATACGTCATTATCATAAAAGCTCACCTTCTGCATTCTTCCAGCGGGTCATCAGGGAGTTGTACCGGCATTCGTATGTGGTCATTGTTTGACCATTCCATCCTGACCGTTGCCGATGGCAGTCACAAGATTGAGTTGGAATGGTAGATATTACTGCGAAGTTTGGCGTTGGGATAGGAGAGCCGGTAAAAGAAAACGCCGATCTTGTCACATGCGGTTTACCGCCTATATCCACAGACATTATTTCTTCATTACTTTTACTTTAAAATATCTATTGTACTTCAGGCTTTTCATCCGATATGACTGGATACACAAATTGATGTAAAAACTCCGAATGCAGAATAAGAGCAATATCCATGATCATATCCTGGAATTTGGTCAAATTTTCATCATTCACAATGGATGAACTTTTTTTCCATTCCAGATCATTGGGCATTCGGATATAAAATAGTTCGGAATCCGATATTTCTTCTTTCCGTTGAAAACGTAATTGGGAAAACAAGGTTTTCATTTTTGAAAACAGATCATTTGAAATGATAAGACCTCTTGTGACACCATCCAAACTAAGAGCCATTTCCCAATACTCTTGTTGAGATAATTTACGCAACCCATATTGATGTTCCAGTTGCTCGTAACCTGCTGGAATCGGCAATGTCTTATGAAAAAATAAATCATTGAACAAGTGCATTTTATCATTTTTGATCATGGCGTAATAAATATACTTCCCGCGAATTGACAACCCAGCTGTATATTGGAAATCCAAAAATAAAATCCGGATGCTGTCGGGATAATCTTTCGGGAATAATATATTCCATAACCGCTTCGAATCAAACTGATCAGCCAAATAATTATGATTATCTTTATTTTTTAATTCATTATTTGCTTTGAATTGATGGGCAATCCATAATTGCTCATATACCCCAAGATGAGCAAACTCAGACGTATTATAAATCAGTCTATATAAATACTGATATTTTCTGACTACGCGACTAATATACTCGCTGCACCACACAAGCCATGATTTGTCTTTCAAATCAGTTCTGCCGGTGAAATATGAACATAAGGCAACCCATGGCATATTTTGGTATTGGATCATGGAAAGGGTTCCTCCGTATTCCTGCATATTCAAGGAACCTATATCTACCCACTCCATTCCAAGTCTTCTCGGTGAATGTTGAAATAGACTCATGGTATCTGAAAGCTGTTTCAAAAGACATGGCAATAGTTGTATGGCTTGCAGTTCAGGAGCATTGATATAATCAGTCAAACTGTACATCCAGCAGGGCATTAAATTTAGGTATTCATACCAGAAATGCGTGAACGGGTAATAATGCCGATACAGGAGTTGCTGGCGACATATCCTCCATGTCTTAATGCCATATGGGTTACTGGGCAAATCCGGTGATATGGGAAATTCCAGCCATGAGAGAGAGCCTGATTCAGGATAGATTTTCCGCAATTCTGATTCCAACAAATTGTTCTTATCTTTTTCCAAATTTCCCCAACATGGATCACTCACCAAGTAAAAAATCTGTATATCACTATCGTTAAGACTCTTGTTGCTGGAATCTGTAGAAGATACAAATATATCATCTAAGTTTGCAGAAGACTCTCGCAGGTGATCATCCCCCCACGAAAAAGAACCTAAACATAAATATATTATTAAGATATTAGTGCCTAGTCTTCCCAGATTTCGGAGGACGTGGCTTCGGTAGTAAAGGTTTTCCGTGTTCATCTAAAATAACAATATTTGCTTCTTTATTTGATTGAGGGTCATCGATCTGTCGCGCTACCAAGATAGCTGTGAAATCTTCTTCTGAGAATTGTGTTTTTATATCTTGATCCAACGTTTTTAGTCTGAGAGCTTTGCGAGCTGGTTTCGGAGTACTTTGGATAACATATGCAGGGACACTTTCAGGATTGTCCATTTTAGGAACTCTATGTCCATTAGCCCATACAAATCCATATCCAGTACGTTCATCTTCTGGAGAAAGGGAACCAGGTCCAAATACGCCTTCCAACCTTCCGCCTAGAACGAACCCTGTTTTTTCATTTATACCATCGTGTTTGAATACGATATTGTGAGAATGCCAAATTGCTACTTCACAATAATTTTTTGGAGCTACTTCTGGTTGGCGGTGATATGTTTTACTCTCTGCTTCGTGATTACTTACTTTATATGAATAGGAATTAGCTGTTTTTTTTCTAAATAAAGCCCCTCCATGCTCGACAGTTTGCCTGCCACTTAACATCTTAAAATTTGCTTTTTTAATAATTTTACTTAGTGCAGCTAAAATATGCTTAGATACTTCTTTTTTCAAGAATTTTGTTGCATTATCATAATCATCCATCAAAGCAGGCTTTAATCCTAATAAGTCTAATTTATTTATCACAGCATTTCCTGAAAATGCATATAAATTTGCTCCCCCCTGTTCCTCAATAGGATCCCTGTTAATCCATCTGCCGTCTGTAGGATTCAGGTAGCGGTAATTGTAGTAGATCAGGTCAAGCTCGTCGTCCATGAACTCGCAGGAAAACCTGAACTTGTTTTCCTGAGCCCTGTCGCCCTGCGCCGTGATTAGGGCTCCAAGGGGGGCATACTCATAGCGCGCCCTTCGCGTCTGCTTACAGTCAAAGATGGAAGTGACGTTCTTCAGAGCATCGTGCATGAAGCAAAAATGTTCCTTTATTCCCGTACCATTATCCTTCCAGCTGGTCATCATCAAGATACGCGAGGCCATCGGTTCCGTCGGATCCCACAGATAGGTTTTCGCAAGTCTGTAAGAAGGGCGCATCAAATCCAGTTGGGCCACCTGCAAATAGCCCCGGTAGAGGAACCAGCAATAGCTGGCTGTTAATCCGTTGACGGTGACCTTCTTGCTGAAGCGTCTTCCCTGGTAGTCGTAGCCGCAGGTAAGGACAGTCCGTCCGTCTTTGCTGGTAAAAATTACAGGGCGGTCATTGGCATCATAGCTCACTTTCCAAATGCCGATAGAAGTCTTGATTCTGGTCTGATTGCCGTCTGCATCGTAAGTGGGAATGAATGGTTCCGTATTTCTGGTAATGTCCGTGTACTGGTTAAGCCGGTCGGCATTGTAGGATACTTCTTCCTCCAGTTCCCGTGCAGTCTTGCGGTTGCCGATGTTGTCGTACCGGTAGCTGTAGCTGCCTCTCTCCCTGAGTTGATCTCCAGTCAATTCACTGCGGCTGTTGTAGGTAAAATCTCTTACTGTGGCAGGAAGGGCGGCATCTCAGGAGTCCCGGCGTTGAACTGGACGCGTCAGGGCATCATACTGGTATTCATGGCCGGCGGCCATGCCTCCATTTCCCTGTTTCTCATAGCCAATGGAAGCCACGAGGTTGAGCTTGGGATGGTAGATGTTTCTGCGAACCATGCCGTTGGGGTAGGTGAGCCGATTGAGGAAGCCGCTGGTTTCATCGTATTCCCAAGTGAAGGAAGAGGCCAAACCATCCAGATTCACCCCAATCATGCCACCTTTCCGATCGTAGTCAAGATGGGAGCGCTGCACCGTGCGGGGCTCTGGTCATAAAAAAATTGATGCCGGCCACTACCAGGGCCAGCCCCCCGTCAGGAAAAACATGTCAAAAACCCGCAGGGCGTCAATGGCCGCAATCCTCTGCGGCTTGGTACCGGAAGCTGAACT
>NZ_JABFCI010000033.1:0-5167 GCF_017566105.1 Akkermansia sp. GGCC_0220 | reverse complement strand
ACGAAGGGGGACTGGTGCGGGAGGTACGGCCTGACGCGCGCCACGCTGTGCGCCATGAATGCCCCCATGAACAATTCCGAGTTTAAAGCCAAGCAATTACCTGTCCGCATGGAAACGAGCGCTGAAGACCCTAAATGGAAACGAGTGTATCCCTGTTATTGGATTCAGGGACTGATGGGGCTCAACCGCAATCAGGGAGATGGATTGCGCTGGTGGGTACAAAGCGCCAATGTGGCAGGAAACCGCAATGTTCTCTTTGACCCCAGTGATTCCACAAGAACAGAGGCGGAATGGGACGACCACGGGGAAGTATATCCGTCCTTTGTGGACGGTCCCGGTATATGGGTAGCTGTGGAAGTGCCGGAAGGGGTTCATGAAATAGCCCTGTATTTCTATAATCCCAACGGATATCTTCAACATGAATCCAGGCGGGATTATGTGGTAGAAGCCCGGAGGCATCCTTTTTCTTCTTCCATTCAAAGCCTGTTCGACAACAAAGCGGATATTGAAATTGGGAACCGCACTAAAAAAGGGAAGACGCTTGCCGCTTCTATGGAGCAGTGGCAGTCGTTCCCGGTGGAAGCGCGCACGCGCGTTTCCAGGTTTGCGGGGTCCGGAGTTTACAAGCGCTTCATGTGCAGGAAAGGCGGCGTATACTTGTTCCATGTTTGCAGGAACGGTTCCTTCAATACTATTTTAAATGGGGTATTCATCAATGCGCTTCTTCCTCTGGAAATGAGAACGCCTGATGAATTGCCTTATTATGTTGATGGATTATTTGCAGGCATTATTCCTTCCCCCGAGAGAGTTCATTCTTCTGTTGCCGGGCCGGAGGAGAAGGTTCTTCTCAATCAACTGCTCACTCTCCAGTATCAGCCACGGTATGTTACGCCCGCAGGATCTTCCTGCTTGAACAGGTACATTCTTTCCTCATTCCGTGAGGCGGTTGAAGGAAAGAAAAAGAGCAGGTGCTTGGAAGACTGGTTTCAATGGGAAGCCAGAATTTACTCTCCAGATGTACGTTCTTCTTTTGACCAGACCATGGCGGCTGCGTGGGACCAGTGTCAGATTTATTATCCGGATCTCAGATCCAGGGAATGTGTTCCGAATGCCCCGGGCACGATACCTTTTTCCGTAAATGAAGTTTATTTGATGGATAAGCTGGATATTGATTGGAGGCAATATCGAGATGATGCCGAACAACCTCCTGTGAAATCAGTTCAAGAGATGAAGAAACACCTTGAACATGAATCCCAAAAGAAAACGACAACATGAATAATAAAATGATATTGGCTGCGGGAATCAGTCTGTTGAGCATGAACGTGCTCAACGGAGAGATTACCGGGGAGCATACCATGTGGTCAGGAACTCATCTGAATTATGATGGGGTTTCCATTATTAATAAGCCGGCGCTTCCCCAAAAAGGAGTGGAAGCAAAAAAGGGTGTAAAAAATGCCTACAATATTATGCCGGGTAAAGTGACGGTGATCACAAGCCTCAATAAAAATCCTCAGGAAAAACAGGAATGGCTGTACAAAAAAATACATGAAGTACGGATATCCATGACTGGAAATATATATGTAGCGCTGATATTCGCCGATACGAAGAATGATGTCCCCTTCGCCTATGATCCCAATAAATTTGGAACATCGGGAACCCTTTATTCACAAGTCTATATCACGGCCCTGCACAAGGTGACTAAAATGGAGAATAAAAGTGATTTCGGGACCAGCGGAAAGGATGAAGACCCTACTTTTACTTTAGTTAAGAAAATATGACCGGCATTCCGGCAGTATGATGCGGAGGTTTTATTCCTTATCCGGAAAGGGATAAGACTTCAAACAAGGGTTTCCGTATGGCAGCGGCCCTTGTTTTTTAGAGTTGGATATATAGCAAACAGGGGCTGTTCCGCACCTTGCTGGCGGAACAGCCCCTGAATGGAGTCTTCTGTTAATTCAGGAAGCTCAGGCCTTCTTTCTGCGGCGCATCAGCAGGGCCGTGAGGCCCAGCAGGCTCAGGGTGGCCGTGCCGGGTTCCGGTACGGCCAGGCCGGTGAAGGTCAGGCTGCCGTTGTTGTAGGTAACGCCGTCCCAGATCAGGTTCTGGCCGTTCTGCGTAAGCGTCAGCAGGGAATCCCAGTCGATGTTGTCCGCCAGGGATGTGCCTTCGCCCACAGTGATCAGGTCGATCGTCAGGGAGGTAAGGTCAAGCGCCAGGGCACTGTCCAGATTCAGCGTCAGGCCGCCGGTCAGGTTCAGGGTGGACGTTCCCTGCATGTCGATCAGAGCCGTGTTGAAGCTGGAGAGGTTCAGCGTGGCGTTGTTCAGCGTGGCTGAGGTAGTGCCGGAAAGCGTCAGCACCTGGCCTGTGGAAATCATGGGCGCGCCGGAAGCGTTGCCCAGGATTACCGTTGAGTTGTTGATGGCGGCGTTCCCCGTCAGGCTGACGGTGAGGTCCTTGGGAGCGGAAGCGCTGCCGAGGTTCTGGATGGTGCCCGTCTGGAGCGTAATGGCGTTGGCCAGGGCCTGGCTGTTGGCGTTGAGCGTTCCTCCCTGCACCAGAACGGAACCCTGGCCAAGTGCGGTTGCGGAGTTGGTCTGGAGCGTTCCCTGCACGATGGTGGTGCCGCCGGTGTACGTGTTGTTGCCGGAGAAAACGACTACGGAGCTGTTCTTGTTCACCTTCACGCTCATCTGGTGGGAGGCGTCCTTGTCGGAAATGACGGAGGAAATGGTGAAGTTGTTGCTTCCGCTGGAACCGTTGGTGACCAGCAGTTCTCCTTCGCCGGTGATCGTTCCGCCAAGGTTGGTGGCGTTTCCGTAAAGGGAGCCGGAGATGGTCACGCCGGCTCCGGCGGCGTCAACGGTAATGTTGGCGCTGATGGGGGTATCCGCGCCATAGGCGCGGCAGTTGAGCATTTCAAATGTGGAGCCGGACTTCATCAGGATATCCGGCGTGCCGCCCAGTACGATGCCTACGCCATTCAGGCTCAGCTTGGAGTTCTGGCCGATGGTGATGGATTCAAACGTGTAGGCGGTGTCGCTGCCGGACAGGTTGACTGTGCCGGCGTCAATGATCAGGTGTGCGATGTCGGAGGCATGGTTGGCATTGATGGTGCCGGTGCCGTCCGTCACCTTGCGGACCGTCAGGGTGCTGTCTGCATGGGTGATGGGAATAAGCGTTCCCCCTTCAAAGGTGTATTCCACGTCTCCGGCTCCCGTCAGGGTGAGGGAGGAGGCGGTGTGCGCCCATGAGTCGTTGGCATTGTAGTTGGCCGCCGCTATGGTCAGGGCTCCGGCGAAGGTCCAGTTGGGATTGGCTGCCGTGAGGGAGGCGTTTTCTCCCAGAGTCAGGGCTCCCGTATAGCGGGAGGCGGTATCTCCCGTGATGGAAATGGAGGCGTTGTCCCCCAGAGTCAGGGCTCCGGAACCGGCCAGGCCCGTCAGGGTGCTGGTTCCGTTCATGATGACGGTGCCGACCCCGTCCAGAGTAGCCGTTCCGGACAGGCTGGAGGATACGGTGAGCGTGGTGCCTTCTGCCGCGCGGAGGATGCCGGGGCCCGACAGGCTCAGGGTGCCGCCGGAAATGGTGAGGTTTCCGCCGGTGAGTAGGATGGCGTCCGTATGGCGCGTTTCCCCGTCCGCAATAGTCAGGGCTCCCGGGCCGTTGGTGACGTTGATGGAAGCATAGGTGCCGGCTCCGTCAGCGGAGTCCGTCCATGCGGCATCCCCCAGTTGGGAGGAAGTCCACTCGGAGGAGGAGCCATCCAGCGTAGCGGAAATTTTAACGCCCTCATAGGTATTGACGATCTGGATGCCTGCAATGCAGCCGCGGGTGCCTGAGCCGCTGGTGTTGCTCGGAGCGGTGATGCTCAGGTTGGGTGAAGTCTGGCCTTCCACATACAGCGTATTGGTCCCTTCCACCGCCTGTCCAAAGGTTCCCGTTGCTCCCCACGCGGCAGAGCCTGCCACGGTGGAAGTTCCGTTCCAGGTGTAGGAAACGCCGTTGACGGTCTTGGCGGAGAAGTTTCCGTTGGCTGTGTCCGTATTGCAGTAGATATAAACGCCGTAGGTCAGGAAATCAACGCCGCTGACATTGATGGTGATGCCGCTGCCGTCGTCCAGGTAGCCCTTCAGCATCTGGCCGTCCCCGGTGGAGGGGGTGTCGCCTCCGCGCCAGGTATTTTTACTGGACCAGGTGACGGTCGCTCCGGTGGCGTCTCCGTTGTTATCCTTCAGGTTCTGGGCCGTGGATTGGGAAGCTCCGCTGAATTGATTCCAGTTGGAGCCGGGAACGGCTTCAAGCCCGGCGCTGGAAGAATCGGAAATGGTGCCGTTTGGTTCGTTGGTACCAAAATTGATGCTGATGCTTTCTCCGGCAGCCTGGGATTGGGAGGCGAGAGTTCCGAAGAAGGCGGCTGCCATAAGCCACGCTGTTAGTTGATAAGGCAAATGAGGTTGCATGAAATTAATACTATAGTAATTTAAATTATTCCATTCAAAATTCAGGAGAGAAAGAAACCCCTGCGATACCCGGTTCTTATCGGATTCCGAATCCGAAGTCAACAGGAAAGTTTGGTTTAAAACATGTTAGAAGAATTTGGATTTGGAAAAATTGGAGAAATAGCAATTAATGAAAAAATGAATTAAATGATAACTATCTGACAGTCTTGATATTCATGTGTTCAAGGCATTGCAACGGATTCGGAATTCGATGTTGATGAATGTCCGGAAAGAGCATTTTTGAAAGAAGAAAAAGCGGTTGGTCGCCGCTTTTGAGTTAGTCTCCTGCATTTTTTCTGTCCGGGTACAGGAAGGGCGGTGTGTCTTGGGTTTTTCTAAACCTGAATAATTTTTATAACTAACATATATTGAATGACTTATATATTTGACTGTAAACTGATTGTGTGGTTTTTTGATTGGATAAAATTGAGAATAACTTGGAAATGGGGTTGACGTCAGCAAAATACGATAATATTCTCACATAATAATCAGGAAATAATTGGTTATGTTAATTAAATTCAAACATTTCATAGGAACACTCGCATTGGTTTTCCCCCTGCTGGGGGGATGGTCCGCAGGAGAAGTCAAATCTGTCCAGATCCCGGAACAACTGCCGGAATGCCCGGTGCGCTTCATCCGCGGCACCCTGGTGGCGCAGGATGGAG
>NZ_JABFCI010000032.1:0-5806 GCF_017566105.1 Akkermansia sp. GGCC_0220 | reverse complement strand
GAACAAGCCCCGCCAGTTGAGGAACTGGCGGGGCCTGATGAAAAAAATCCCGGCGGCGACCTACTCTTGCGGGACCTATCGTCCGACTACCATTGGCGCGGCAGCGTTTCACTTCCGGGTTCGGAACGGGACCGGGTGGGACCACTGCGCTCTGGCCACCGGGCTTCAGGGGGAAGAGGGCTTTTTTTCTCTTCATCCTGCCTGCCCGGGAGCCCTTGGGGGCTTTGAGGGGGATTTTTTAAGGGTTGTTGTGTGTGGCTAAGAAGATTTCCTCTCGTTACGAGGGGAAGGAATCAGCGTAAACTGACATCTGCGTGGCTGGTGGTGTTACTTTTAAACATACATCCAATGAACAAGACAACAGCAAGTTGTTATTCACGAACGGGAGTGATGTAATATGATGAAGTCTATTGGTGATTAGTATCGCTTGGCTCAATACATTGCTGCACTTACACCTGCGACCTATCAACGTGGTGGTCTTCCACGAACCTATAGGGAAAACTCATCTTGGGATGGGCTTGGCGCTTAGATGCTTTCAGCGCTTATCCCGTCCGCACTTAGCTACTCGGCCATGCACTTGACAGTACAACCGATGCACCAGTGGTGCGTCAGACCCGGTCCTCTCGTACTAAGGTCTGAACCCCTCAATTTTCCAACGCCCACAGAGGATAGAGGACCGAACTGTCTCGCGACGTTCTGAACCCAGCTCGCGTGCCGCTTTAACCGGCGAACAGCCGGACCCTTGGGACCTTCTCCAGCCCCAGGATGCGACGAGCCGACATCGAGGTGCCAAACCACGCCGTCGATATGAACTCTTGGGCGTGATCAGCCTGTTATCCCTAAGGTACCTTTTATCCGTTGAGCGACGGCAATTCCACTTTCTACCGCCGGATCACTTGGGCCTGCTTTCGCATCTGCTCGACTTGTAGGTCTCACAGTTAGGCGGGCTTATGCCCATGCACTCGACACCCGGTTGCCAACCGGGCTGAGCCCACCTTCGCGCTCCTCCGTTACTCTTTGGGAGGATACCGCCCCAGTAAAACTGACCGGCTGACACGGTCCTCTGGCCGGATTCACGGCTCAGGGTTAGATCCTCCAGTTTCAAAGGGTGGTGTCTCATTGATGACTCCGACGCCCCCTAAAGGGCGTCTTCAGCGTCTCCCACTTACTCTGAGCATTAAAACCGAAGAAACAATGACAGCTTACAGTTAAGGTCTATAGGGTCTTTCCGTCCTTCTGCGGGTAGGCGGCATCTTCACCGCCACTACAATTTCACTGAGCGCCTGGTTGAGACAGTGCCCAACTCGTTTCACGATTCGTGCAGGTCGGAACTTACCCGACAAGGAATTTCGCTACCTTAGGACCGTTATAGTTACGGCCGACATTCACCGGGACTTGGGTTCAGAGCTTCGCCTTGCGGCTAACCCCTTGCCTTAATCTTTCGGCATTGGTCACGTGTCACACCCTATACTTCGACTTGCGTCTTTGCAGAGTGCTGTGTTTTTGATAAACAGTCGGTTGGGCCATTTCTCTGCGGCCTGCATCGCTGCAGGCACCCCTTCTTCCGAAGTTACGGGGCTAATTTGCCGAGTTCCTTAACCAGGTTTCACTCTTACGCCTTGGTATATTCTACCCACCCACCTGTGTCGGTTTGCGGTACGGGTCGCTTAGCATACGCTGGGGCTTTTCTTGGCACTCGATCCAATGATGCGCTGAGTCCGTGGACTCAACTCGGAATTCAATAACCTAGTCATCTTTTCTCATGCGTCCCCCCAGTTTAAGGGTCGCGAGCTCAGGATTATTAACCTGATATCCATCGCCTACGCCTCTCGGCCTCGGCTTAGGTCCCGGCTAACCCAGGGACGAAACACGTTGCCCTGGAAACCTCGGGTTTACGGCGGCCGGGGATTTCACCCGGCTTTACGTTACTCATGTCTGCATACTCACTTGCATGTGCTCCAGGGTCAGTCGCCATCACCCTTCAACGCGCATGCAACGCTCTTCTACCACTCTACCGTAAGGTAAAGTCCAGAGCTTCGGTATAACGCTTGATCGCCAATCATTTTCGGCGCAGGATCACTCGATGAGTAAGCTATTACGCATTTTTTAAATGGTGGCTGCTTCTAAGCCAACATCCTCACTGTCTGTGTAATCCCACATCCTTTCCACTGAGCGTTATTTAGGCACCTTAGCTGCTGGTCTGGGTTGTTTCCCTCTCGACAATGAAGCTTATCCCCCACTGTCTCACTGCCACGTTCCATTGCACGGTATTCGGAGTTTGATAAGGTTTGGTAAGCGGGTGTGCCCCCTAGCCTTGTCAGTGCTCTACCCCCGCGCATCAGCACGTGACGCTGCACCTAAATGCATTTCGAAGAGAACCAGCTATCACGGGGTTTGATTAGCCTTTCACTCCTACCCTCAGCTCATCAGAGAACTTTTCAACGTTCACCTGTTCGGTCCTCCACATGGTTTTACCCATGCTTCAACCTGGCCAAGGGTAGGTCACCTCCGCTTCGGGTCCAGTACCTGCGACTTAATTCGCCCTATTCGGACTTGCTTTCGCTGCGACTCCGGGCCGGAAGCCCTTAGTCTTGCCACAAACACTGACTCGCAGACTCATTAAACAAAAGGCACGCCATCGCAGATTGCTCTGCTCTGACACTTTGTAGACATACGGTTTCAGGTTCTATTTCACTCCGCTCACAGCGGTTCTTTTCACCTTTCCCTCGCGGTACTTGTTCACTATCGGTCGCCAACTAGTATTTAGCCTTGCGCGGTGGTCCGCGCTGATTCATACATCGTTCCACGTGTGATGTATTACTCAGGATTCCACTAATTCCCACGCTGGATTTCGTCTACAGGGCTTTCACCTTCTACGGCCAGCCTTTCCAGGCTGTTCTACTATCCAGTATGGTCGAATATCTCGTGGTCCTACAACCCCGAAGGAGTACCTTCGGTTTGGGCTCCATCCGCTTTCGCTCGCCACTACTTACGGAATCGATTTCTCTTTCTTTTCCTCCGCTTACTGAGATGTTTCACTTCAGCGGGTTTCGCGTTTCATACCCTATGTATTCAGGTATGAACGATCGAGTATTGCCTCGATCAGGTTACCCCATTCGGATACCCCCGGATCATCGCTTGCTTGCAGCTTCCCGAGGATTTTCGCAGCTTGCCGCGTCCTTCTTCGCCTGTTGGCACCAAGGCATTCACCGTACGCCCTTACTTACTTCATCATATTGCAAAAGTTTTTTACCACTTCCACAATACCACAAAGCCCTTTCGTGACTTACTGTATTGTCTTATTTCTTGGTATGCATGTTTTAAATTGTGTATTGTAGTTGTTTTTCAACTACCCACTTTGTTGGAAAGCAATTGCTTCTCAGCAATTGTTTTCTTTGCCACGCAGATGTCAATTTTCGCTTTCCCTCAATAATCGATTTTTTTTGGTGGGCCTGACAGGACTTGAACCTGTGACCCCGCGCTTATCAAGCGCGTGCTCTAACCAACTGAGCTACAGGCCCGGCTTTGGGTCTCTGAGAGACAGTTACCAAATACTAAAGTTTAGTTACTAAAGTTTTCCGGCTCCCGCCTTCTTACCGAAACTGGTGGAGGCACGGGGACTCGAACCCCGGACATCCAGCTTGCAAAGCTGGCGCTCTACCAACTGAGCTATACCCCCAGTTGCGGTTCTTTTTGAAAAAAGGTCGTCACGCACGTCGTGCCTAGTTTCGCTCCAAGCGAACTGGCTGTTTACACATCTTTGGTTCGTTGCGGGCCCTCGCGGGTTCCGCTCTCTCTTCCCTCGGGAAGAGATCCGACCTGTGCATTTTTCATGCACTTTCTCCATAGAAAGGAGGTGATCCAGCCGCAGGTTCCCCTACGGCTACCTTGTTACGACTTCATCCCAGTTACCAGTCTCACCTTAGGACCCTGCCTCCTTGCGGTTGGCTTCAGATACTTCGGGTGCGACCGGCTTCCATGATGTGACGGGCGGTGTGTACAAGACCCGGGAACGTATTCACGGCGCCGTAGCTGATGCGCCATTACTAGCGATTCCGGCTTCGTGTAGGCGGGTTGCAGCCTACAGTCCGAACTGGGCCCAGTTTTTAGGATTTCCTCCGCCTCGCGGCTTCGGCCCCCTCTGTACTGGGCATTGTAGTACGTGTGCAGCCCTGGGCATAAGGGCCATACTGACCTGACGTCGTCCCCACCTTCCTCCCAGTTGATCTGGGCAGTCTCGCCAGAGTCCCCACCTTTACGTGCTGGTAACTGGCAACAGGGGTTGCGCTCGTTGCTGGACTTAACCAAACATCTCACGACACGAGCTGACGACGGCCATGCAGCACCTGTGTAACGCCTCCGAAGAGTCGCATGCTTTCACATGTTGTTCATTACATGTCAAGCCCAGGTAAGGTTCTTCGCGTTGCATCGAATTAAGCCACATACTCCACCGCTTGTGCGGGTCCCCGTCAATTTCTTTGAGTTTTAATCTTGCGACCGTACTCCCCAGGCGGCACGCTTAACGCGTTAGCTCCGGCACGCAGGGGGTCGATTCCCCGCACACCAAGCGTGCACCGTTTACTGCCAGGACTACAGGGGTATCTAATCCCTTTCGCTCCCCTGGCCTTCGTGCCTCAGCGTCAGTTAATGTCCAGGAACCCGCCTTCGCCACGAGTGTTCCTCTCGATATCTACGCATTTCACTGCTACACCGAGAATTCCGGTTCCCCCTCCATTACTCTAGTCTCGCAGTATCATGTGCAGTCCGGGGGTTGAGCCCCCGCCTTTCACACACGACTTACGAAACCGCCTACGCACGCTTTACGCCCAGTGATTCCGAACAACGCTTGAGACCTCTGTATTACCGCGGCTGCTGGCACAGAGTTAGCCGTCTCTTCCTCTTGTGGTACTATCTTTTTAATTTGCTCCCACATGACAGGGGTTTACAATCCGAAGACCTTCATTCCCCCACGCGGCGTCGCACCATCAGGGTTTCCCCCATTGTGAATGATTCTCGACTGCTGCCACCCGTAGGTGTCTGGACCGTGTCTCAGTTCCAGTGTGGCCGGACATCCTCTCAGACCGGCTACCCGTCATCGCCTTGGTGAGCCGTTACCTCACCAACTAACTAATAGGACGCGAGCCCATCCCCAAGCGCATTGCTGCTTTAATCTTGCGATTTTATGCGGTATTAATCCCAGTTTCCCGGGGCTATCCCACTCTTGGGGGCAGGTTACTCACGTGTTACTCACCCGTGCGCCACTAGAGAATTATTAGCAAGCTAGCAATTCTCTCGTTCGACTTGCATGTCTTATCCACGCCGCCAGCGTTCGTTCTGAGCCAGAATCAAACTCTCCATCAAATATAATTTTTGAAATTGCTGGACCAAATGGAATCTTTCGATTTCATCTGCGCCATGCTTCAGTCAGCTCTTCCCTCAAGTTGTGTCTCTTGAGGTCCTCTTCGCTCTGCCAAGCACGGCGCGCGTCACGACCTTTTTTCTTTCCCCTTGCTTCTACCAATCCGCCCCTCTCGGAGCTAGGTCGCTCCTTCGGGTTTTTTCTCCCTCGCACGTCCTCTCGACGCATTCAGGAAAACCCTCGGCGGGTTCGGTAGTCATTCCCTTGAAATCTTCTTATCGGCCCCTTTAATGAGGCTCTTCCGGGTGGCCGGCCCCGGCTTCATTCAGGCCCTCTTTCGAGTCCCTCCTGCCGCCGGGCTTTTCATCCCGTCGCCGTGTTGGCGTGCCGAGAAGTCTACCATTTTCACCTCCCTTGTCAATTTTTTTCGAGTCGTTTTTGCGGAGA
>NZ_JABFCI010000031.1:0-5849 GCF_017566105.1 Akkermansia sp. GGCC_0220 | reverse complement strand
CGTTCCGGCATTGTCCGGAACGGCCCTGCTGCGTCACGGAACATTGCATGCTGTGCGGCGCTTCTGCCGGCATGGTGCAGTAGCGCAGTTGATATCATATAGTGGAATAAATGATGTTAAAATGGATTATTGATTCCATCCGGAATGATTCGCAAGGCGGATTAAAAATCCGCTAGGGAACGGAAAAGCCGCCAATATACCAGAATGAACCTGCTTGCATGTTTATACTGATAAGGATACCACCACGAACATATCTGATTGCGGACCAGATATAGCATGAAAACGGTCTTCCAGGAGAGTTGCAACGCCTACGGAATCAACGTTTAAGCTTGTAGGAGGATTTTTAATCCGTTAATGATGATAAAAAGCCTCCTGTCAGGTTCAGGAGGTATTTTCACGTTCATTTTCATTAAAAATTATGAAGCTGCACCTTCCCTTGGGTCTCCTGTCCTCTCTGATTGCCTGCATGGCCGCCGTTTCCTCACCGCATGCCTTGGCGGAAACCTATACATGGCTTGGCGGAACGGATGGCTGGATCCATACAAATGCCAACTGGAATCCGGCGCCGACCAATTATGCAAACGTGTGGGCCGGAACCAGTGCCAATATTATGCAATTCAGCGGACCATATGGAGATAATGTTCAAAAGGCCGTCAAGGCCCAGTTCAATAGCTTGTCGCTGGGTGGCATTAATGTGGCGGCGGGTGCTTCAGGATTCAGTGTATCCTCCAGCGACGGCGGTTCCCGCGTCGTCAATTTCCGTGCTCCGGGAGAAGGGCAGGCGACGGTTTTCAACATCGGGGAGGATTTTTCGTTAGGATCAACGGGTACGGCCTGGGAGGGCGTTTCATTTTATGCGAATACCTTGTTCCAGATCGCTGCAGGCAAGACCATGAACGTTTATGGAGCGCTTGCGGTTGGGGAAGGGATTACTGATCCCCCCACAATTACTGTGGGAGGTGTGGGGTATTCTGGTACGCTGATTTTGAATTCGGCCGCACAGACGACGAATGTAACTGATCAATCCGTCAACAGGAACCGTCAAGCCATGACAGCGAACTGGATGGTTACGGGAGGGGCAACATTGCAGTTGAATAATGCTACTGCTCTGGGTTCGGGAATGGTGAACCTAAATGGAGGCAATTTGAAAGCGCAGCATGATGCTACCTACAATAATACGCTGACCGTGAGTGGTTCATCTGGCCTGACGGTAAACGCCGCCACGCAGTTTTCCAATGTGACTCTTGCCGCCGCGGGTTCCCTGAACATGAATGGTGGAACTCTTGGTATTGCCGCTGCTGGCAGTCTGACGCTGGGCGCGTCCGGCACGATTACGGGAAACCTGACGCTGGGAAACTCGTCCCTCCTGAATTTCTCCGCTCTTCCGGCTTCCGGCGCGTCTCTGCTTAATGTGACCGGAACGCTGACCGTGAACAGCGAACTGCTTCTGGGGCAGGGAACGATAGACGGCGTGGCCTGGACGGAGGGTTCCTATGACCTGATCAGCGCGGGCACCGTCACCGGAGTTCCTGCCAGTTCCTTTGTCCTGGGCGACAATCTTCTGGGTTCCTGGAGCACGGGGAACGGCAAGCTTACCCTGGTGGTGGCGCAGGTGGCTTTGCTTGAATGGAAGGGGGGCGACGGAATCTGGTCCGCCACTGCTCCCGCCGCTTCCCCGTGGAAGGACGACGGCGTTT
Organism: Akkermansia sp. GGCC_0220; assembly: GCF_017566105.1. NCBI lineage: Bacteria > Pseudomonadati > Verrucomicrobiota > Verrucomicrobiia > Verrucomicrobiales > Akkermansiaceae > Akkermansia > Akkermansia sp. GGCC_0220. Next base: position 4,152 of record NZ_JABFCI010000031.1, on the reverse strand, counting down.
ACAATGATAATTCCGGAGTCGTCATGGGAGACATTGGCGGCAGCGCCCCGCAGACGGTGACCATTGATGGCGCCGTCTCTCCCACGATTATCATGGTGCAGGCGGATACGACGGATTATGTATGGGATGCCGCGGCAGGGGGCGGCTCTCTGGAAGGCAACGGTAATCTGGAAAAGACCGGCAACGCCAAGCTGACCATCAATACGGCCAATACCAACTATACCGGAAAGGTGATCCTGGGCGGCGGCACGCTTGAAATGGGAGATGACGCCGCCCTCGGCGCCGGCAGTCTGTCGTTTGACGGCGGTATCCTCCAGTATGGCGCTGGCGTGACGGCGGATATTTCCGGACAGATTTCCTCCACGAGCAAGAACTCCATTAAAGTGGATACCAACGGGAACGCCGTAACGTGGGCTTCCGTGGATAATTACAAGGCGATGGCCATGGAAAAATCCGGAGACGGCACCTTGAATCTTGGCGCCGCCGTGTATGCGGGCGCTCTGACGGTGGACGGAGGTTCCGTGTCCATTGCCTCCGGAAGTGTTCAAACGAGGTTTTCCGCGGGAGTCACGGTGAATGCGGGAGGAACCCTCGCCATTTCCAGCGCCATCGATGGAATGCCTTCCGGAAACAGCGCCAACATCGTCATCAACGGCATGAGCGGAGCGGGCCGGATTGAGCTGGACAACCAGGCGGCCAAATCCCGTTTTTACATTTCAGGAGACAATTCATCCTTTACCGGGGAACTGGTTGCATCCGGGTTGAATAATAATCCGGGCAGTACAAATGATGCCCGCGACCTCCAGTTTGCCACCGCCGCCAGCATGGGGAGGGGGACGTTAACCCTGAATGGACGCGGTTTCTGGATGGATGCCGTCAACACGGCGGATACCGCCGTCATGGCAACGATCAATGTGCTGGAGAAAGGAACCTACCTAAACGGAGGGAGCGGCAAGTCCTATTACTTTGGCGGGGCATTCACCGGTTCAGGTACGGTGACCACCGCACTGGGGGATGCCTTCGCCTACTTGACGGGAGACATGACCGGGTTCCACGGGGCGTTCACCCGCACTGGCAATGCCCTGTTTACCTGGGCATTCGGCAACAATACGGCGGCGACCCTGAATGATGGCAAGCTTTTCGGGGATGGTGTGGTGTTAAAGGCTGACGGCGGAACAAGCTTGTTCAAATTCTCCTACACCAATGACCTCGTTCTGATGAACGCCACCGTAGGAGCGGAAGGCGCCCTGAACGCCAGGGTGGAACAGGCCGGAACCGGAACGCTGGTGCTGACGCAGGACAATACCGCTACGGGGACGCTCACCATTACCAGCGGCACGGTTCAGCTGGGCAATGGAGAGGGCACAGGCTCCTGGGTCGGGCAGATTACCGGGGCAGGAGCTCTGATCGTGAACAGGGCCGGCGGGTCCCCGGTCCTGGAACTGAACGCCGCTAACAATTACCAGGGAGGAACCACCCTGAACGGCGGCACGGTGAAGGCGCTGGGCGCCGGTTCCCTGGGGACCGGGAATGTTTCCGTTAACGGCGGTTCCGTTCTGGACATGAACAACCAGGCGATTGCCAACAACATCACCATTACCAAGGGAGGGCTGCAACATGCAGGAGCCTACGCCACTGCCGGCGGCGTAACCGTGAATGCGGAGGCCAATTCCGGGGATATTGACCTGGGCGGCCTGTCCGGGGACAAGGTGGGCGGCATCAATACCGCCACGGCGGGAACGGCCATTACCGGCCTGACGGGAAATCTGACGCTGACGGGGAATAATTCCCTGCATGTGGGTGCGAACAATACCACGTATGCCGCTGCCGGGGACCAGAAGAGCCTGCTCCAGTTCAATGACACGGCCACGGGCACCGTTTCCTTCGGCGGGGACGCTTCCGACCTCACGCTGCACATGGACATTGATACGGATATCCTGATCGCCATGCGCGAACTGGAATCCGTAGGCATTCTGCTGACCGACGGAACGATCACCGGCCTGCCTTCCAGCGACCTGGTGGCGTGGCTCAACCAGCACCTTACGTTCAATGCCACGCTGGAAAGCCTGGGATTCGGCATCAAGGGGGTGGAAGGCGGCAGCATCATCATTTCCGGCAGAACGGACCAGATTTACATTTCGTCCGTGGACGGTTCCACGGTGACGGAAATTCCGGCCCTTAATTCCTATGCGCAGGTGATTGTGGACACAAACCTCACCCTGAATTTTGACGTGCCTGCGGCCAATACGGACAAGACCATCATCCGGCATCTTTCCTCCGGCACCGGCAGCACGGGCAACCTGGTGGTGAATGCCGCCGGGGACGGTTCGCTGGATATCGAACTTGCGAACGATCTGGACGACTCCGTGTTCAACGGCAATCTTACCGTGAACGGTGACGGCGCGGACCTGATCAAGACGGGAGAAAAGACCCTGGTGCTGAATGGCAATGTCAATACCTCCAATGCGGTGGTTGCCAGGGAAGGCACGCTGGCCCTGAACGGGAGCGCCAATAATATCGGCACGCTGACTTTGTCCTCCGCCTCTGCGGATGAACCCGTCCGCGTCGTGATCGGAGGGACCACGACGGCCACCCTGGCAGATGACGCGGAGGGCGGCTCCCTGCAAATCTCTGCGGGCGGAACGCTCAAGACTGCCGGGGATTCCACCCTGGACCAGGCGACCACCATTTCCGGAGCAGGCCGCCTGAACGTTCAGGAAGGTTCTTCCCTCACCCTGGCAGGGGAAGCCGGCCTGTTCGGAACCTCCGTGACGCTGAACGGAACGCTGAGCCTGTCCGGGACCGGGGAGAAGTCCATTCTGGCCCTCTCCGGCGCTGGAACGCTGGCCCTGAATGGCAATGCACTGTCCGTCACCTCCGCATCCGCCGTGAACGGCTCTTTCTCCGGCACACTGGACGGGGAAGGGAGCATTGACGTCTCCGGCAAGGTAACCCAGGTGATGCAGACCGGAAGCTCCACGTATGACCTGGGCGTGCACGGAGGGGGCACCCTGGTGCTGAAAGGCACGTCCGCCGCTCCCGCGCTTGACTACCGCAACGTTACGGTAGGCGCTTCCGGCACCCTGCGCATTGAGGCCATCGGGAATGGAGCAGGGGACCCCAATACCACCTTGAACGTCGGCAGCGTTGACTTCCAGAGCGGTTCCATGACGGAATTCGTGTATAACCTGAGCGCGGCCGATCCTTTCGGCTCCGCCATGCTGACGGCGGATTCCATTACTATCGGGAACGGCGCCGGCTTTACGCTTGCCAACATGACCGGCAACACGGGCCTGGGAACGTATGACAACCTGGACGGAGTGGTGCTGATGACCGCGGACGCGATTGACGGCATGGCGGAAGGGGAATCCATGTCCGTGGGTACTTCCGGACTCTTTGCCGTGTATTACAAGGATGCGACCATGGTCCGGGAAGGAAACAATATTGTGCTGAACGCCACGGTACAGCAGGATAATATTTTTAAGCCTGCGGTGAATTCCCATAATTCCGGAGCAGGTTCCGAACTTCTGTGGGGAGCCAGGAACAACCTGGACGCCACTTCCCGGCTCGGGCAGGTCATGAATGCCATCAGCACCATGGTTACGGGGAGCAATCCTGATTTGGCGGGAGCATCCAGGGCATTGGCCGCCGTAGCGGGCAGCACGGTCAACGCGCTGGGCACGGCCCAGAAGGACGCCCTGCGCGACCAGATGGGCTGGATCAGGAACCGCACCACCCTCATGGGCGTCAACCCCGCCTACATCAACGAAGACCTCCCCTACTTCCACATGTGGATGGAAGGCACGGGCTCCTACAGCAAGCTGGACACCAAGGGGGATGAAAGCGGCTACCAGCTCACCACCTGGGGCGGTACCGTGGGCATGGACGTGGACCTCAGCGACCACTTCACGATGGGAGCGGCCTTCACGGCCAACTACGGCGACCTGACGGCCAGCGCGGCGGACTCTGCGGACGGCCACCTGGACAGCTACTACGCCAACCTCTTCGGCCGCTACCAGAGCAAGCGCTGGGCGCACACATTGATCCTGACGGGTGGGTGGAACGACGCGAAGCTCAACCGCACGGTCAACTACGGGGAAGGCAGCTACAGGACGCAGGGCAACACCAGCGGGTGGGGCTTTGGAGCGATGT
>NZ_JABFCI010000030.1:0-6185 GCF_017566105.1 Akkermansia sp. GGCC_0220 | reverse complement strand
ACACCATCCTGCATGAGATAGCCCACGCCCTGGCCTGGACACGCCACGGAGAACGCACCCACGGCCCGCGGTGGAAACAAATCTGCCGGGAAATAGGGGCCGTTCCCTGCGCCGCCGCCAAACCGGACGCCATCCGCGTCACCACATACAAGTACCTTCTGCGCCTGAAAACGACGGGAGAGGTTGTGGGAAAGTACCACCGCCGCCCCGCCTTCGCCAAACACCTCAAGCGCATGGCCCTGAAAGGGCGCCCCGACACGTTGGGCCAGTTGGAGCTGGCGCCTTATGAAAAAGAATGACCAAGGGTGGCATACAAAATTTCTGATATTGTCGCATTAATATCAAAAGTTTCCTCTCTGCCTGGTTTGACTTTCGATCGGTCCACCACAGCTATTGTAACAATCGCCAAGCCTGGCTTTTAAACTGGTGCGGCATTTGAAGAATATCCAAAACAACGACAGGAATATTTGAAACCTACATACTTGACTAATCATCCTTAAATAGTCATCTGATTCGTCCAAACCGGGCATCTCTCTTTTCATTAAATCCAATAAATAAAAAATGGAAAGAAACTGTGAATTATTATTAAAATTTAATGATATAAATTTCTAAGTATATCATTCAAAAATTGTTCACCTTCAAATAATAAAAAGATGTAAAATAGTCTCATTAGTCAAGTATATAGATTCCTCAAAAACACCGGAACGGCTATACAACCCAGCAAAGCTATCTGCTATAAATCAGCAAAAGCAAACCCTCCGGAAAATGCAACTTTCCGGAGGGTTTGGAAATATTAAAATCTTACGTCTAACCCTGTAACGCTTTTTCAGGACGAACCATACCTATCATTTTGTCAATTCCATAGCTTTACATCGTTGATTCCCTTCTGCTGACCAAGCGTATTCAATATGGAGCAATTTAATTGACATATCTTGAATTTCAAAAGTGAAAAGAACACAATCCGGATCACGTTTCATTCCATTTTCTTCTGGCAACGGAGGCAAGTCGGTGGAATTCAACGTAAATTGATAAATATCCTTCCCTTTTAATTGCAACTGAATCGGCAATATACTCCTATTCGTAAATAATACCAATCGGTCACCATTTCGAATATTTTTCAATTTTCCCTTTCCCTTGATATCTTCCGTATAGATAGTGCTTTTATTATGATAAAAAGAACCAACAGGATTAATAATTTTTTGAAAAAACGAATTATCTCTCTCAAGAGAGATGAAAGCCTTTACAGGTATCTCGTCTTGATTTTTTATGGTTACTTCCAATTGCTCTTTTCCAAATAAATTCATTAAAGAAAAAGGAATTAAAATTAATAAAATAATTAGAATCTTATTTCTTACATTTTTCATTTTCGTCGAATTCATCATTTCCTGGTTGAGATTCTGGAGGATCATAATCACCGCCAATACAATTCCTATAAGCAGTTTTCCATGTTGTATTGCTGTTATTGCCTAAAGGCTTATAGATATAACATTCTTGATTTATTTTTTCCATTTCTTTTTGGATACAACTATAGGCTATTGAACACATTCTTTCACTCACGATAGCTACAGTCTCACAACGATCAGGATTGCTTTCGGCATCATTAAGATCTTCAGTGATACCTACGCTGAGAGGATCCGTTCCATTTGAAATCGAACCACATCCTCCAATGACATTCCCCCATGAGCCACAACATCCCTTACAATGAGAGCTTTGTCCATTTCCGTTACCACTACCGCTACTACCACCAGCACCGCTACTTTTTCCTCTTCCTGTAGGACCTCCTCTACATCCTCTGGAGGGGCCTGACGAAGAGACAAACCTGATCACGCAATGGGCTCTGCTAAAGACCGCTACAGGCCTGCAACAAATTTGGATTGAACATCCTTCTTGCGGAGGTGTTGGTGCAGGAGGTGTTGGTGCAGGAGAAAAAATAGGAACTTCAACGATTCCAGAAGCACCTCCATTGTAGGGGGGTATTTTACCTAATAAATCCACTTCTATGTTAATTCTATTCCTAATAAATGCATACAAATTCCAACCTCCTTGTTCCTGAATGGGATCCCTGTTGATCCATCTTCCGTCTGTGGGATTGAGGTGGCGGTAATTGTAGTAAACGAGTCCCAGTTCGTCATCCATGTACTCGCAAGAAAAGCGGAACCTACTTTCCTGAGCCATGTTTCTCTCTGCCGCAATAAGTCTGCCAAAGGGTGCATACTCATAGCGAGCTCTTCGCGTTTGGTAATCATCAAAGATAGAAGTGACATTTTTCAATGCATCGTGCATGAAGCAAAGATGCTGATCAATGGTCGTTCCTCCGTTTTTCCAATTAGTCAACATCAGAACGCGTGTAGCGGTCGGTTCCGTCGGATCCCACAAATAGCTTTTTACCAGCAAAGGTTCAGGATGCATCAAATCCAGCTCGGCTACCTGCAAATAGCCTCGGTACAAGTACCAGCAATGGCCGGATACTGTTCCATTGACGGTGACTTTCTTCTCGAAGCGCCTTCCCTGGTAGTCGTAGCCGCAAGTGATGGCCGTTCGGCCATCCTGGCTGGTGAAGACGACGGGGCGGTCGTTGGCGTCGTAACTGATTTCCCAGATACCTGTCGAGGTCCTGATGCGGGTCTGGTTGCCATCTGCATCGTAAGTGGGAGTGAATGAAACTTCATTCACGGTCATGTCCATGTACTGATTGAGGCTATTGGCCGCATGCGAGACTTCCTCTTCCAGTTCCCGAACAGTCTTGCGGTTGCCAATGTTATCGTACCGATAGTTGAAGCTCCCACCCTGCCGGATTTGATCTTTGACCAGTTCACTGCGTTTGTTATAGGTAAAATCTCTTATCGTCGCAGGAGTGGCAGCATCCCATGAGTCCCGGCGTTGAGTGGGACGCATCAGCGCGTCGTAGTCGTATTCGTGGCCGGCTACCAATTCGCCATCCGCGCCCTTCCTGTAACCGATGGCGGTTACAAGGTTGAGCCTGGGATGGTAAGTATTGCAGCGGACCATGCCGTTGGGGTAGGTGAGATGGTGGAGGAAGCCGCTGGTTTGATCATACTGCCAGGTAAAAGGAGACTCCAGTCCTTCCAGATTCATCCTAATAATGCCACCCTGATGGTCATAGTCAAGATGGGAGTGCTGCACGGTGCGTGTGCCGAGCATCAGGCGATATCCGTTGGAACGCCCTTGGGCATCGTATTCTTCCTGAGTGCAGCTTTCCACACTTCCAAAGGAAGTGTCCTGGATCATGCGGCCGTAGGAATCGTAGGAAAATTCCCTGATGCCGGAGGCATCGGAGATAGAGACCACTTGACCTAGATGGTTATAAGAATAGAGCCAGGGTATGGTTTCATCGCTGTGAGAAATGGAGACAAGTTCTCCGGTCAATGGAGCGTAGATATAGCTAGTGACGATCCCTCTGGCCTTGGTCAATGTCTCCAGACGGTTGAGTCCGTCGTAGGTTTTGGAGACACAGGAACCGTCGGCATAGGTCTTCTTAAGTTCCAGCCCCGTAGCCACGTGGTAGAGCCACGCGGTGGTGTCTCCGTCGGTACGGCCGGAAGGATCGGAAGTGATGTCTCTCTCATCCGCCCGGAAGGTAGTCAACGCCACCATGTGATCGGCTTCGTCGTAGGCGAAACAGGCCGGCTGGATAGAGGTGCCGTACTCGGCCGTCTTTCTGCCGCGGATGTCGTAGGAATAGCAGGTAGTGCCTCCCAGGCCGTCGGTGATGGAAGCCACGGCATTGCAGCAGGGAAGGTAGCTGGTGGTGGTCATGGTGCCGGATGCGTCCGTGATCTTGACAGTACGTCCTGCAAGATCCGTTTCCTCAATAGTAGTGTTGCCGCTGCCGTCGGTTTTTTCCAGAATCATGCCTGTGGAGATATAGAAGCGCTGCTGTGAGGCATGGATGCCGGTGTGATTCGTTTGACTTACCATAAAGCCGTCTACGATGACAGATTCGGCTATAATATCCGAAGTCGGAATCTGACTGAACCGGGTGCGTTTAGTCGGAGCGGTATACTCCGTCCACTGGATGCTCTGCTGCCCGTAGACGTCTGTGGTGATGGATTTGTTTTCCAGAATTGCACTGAGCCTGGAAATCATATTCTCCGTGGTTTGAGTGAGGGGGCAACCGTAGGCATTGTAGGTAGTGGAAGTGTGCACTTGGTAGATGCCGTCTTCCCGAACCCGGAAGCAGGATGAGGTTTCCGATATCCTGTTTTTTGAAGTATCCTCCGGATGGAGAGTGTCCAATAGAACAGTTCGTCTTATGGCTTGCCCCAGTTCACTGTAAGTGGTGACCGTGGGTGCCAAATCTTCCTTTTGGGTGTGTACGAGCAGTCCTTTCTCATTGTAGGCATTCCTGGTTGTTACGAATCCCCCCTTCGTATTGGGTTGTTCCTGCCGGACGGTTTAGCCAAAACCGTTTTCCAGATTGCGTGAGAGAATGGCTCCTTTGGACAAAGTGGTGGTCAGGATGCCTTCTTCTGTCAGCTCCAGCCGGGTCTCCATCTCTCGCTGGCCGGTTCCGCCTTGTAAGATGGCAGTCCCGTCATAGTACCTCTTGGTAGGTAGTGTGGCTCCCGAAGGAGTAGTGATGGTTGTTGTAAGGTAGTCCTCTCTGTATTCCGTTCGTGTCACTCTGCCAAGTATATCCGTAGAGGAAACTACTCGTCCCAGATCGTCGTACTGCGTACCTTCTACCGTGGTCATGGCTCCTATGTCGCGGCGTGTCGAAACCTTTCTTCCCGCCGCATCCCTTGTGTAGGAGGTAATCGTTTCTGGCGTGGTTTCTGTCACCGAGCGGATGGTTTCCACCAGCTGTTTGGCCGAGTTGTAGCCGTAGCTGGTGGTAATGCCGTCTTCGTCGGTTTCCCTCAACGGGCCGCAGCACATCCATTCCGTCGTGCTGGTGCGCCCGTTGCCCTTGGTCGTCTTGATGAGCCTTTGCTCGTCGTCGTACTCGTAGTCCTCCGAGGCAATCAGCGACCAGTCCTCTCCGGTGTGAACGTATTGTTCTCTCCTGGTGGTGGCGCCGTTCTCAGCGATGTATTCCACGTTTCGTGTGCTTTGTCCGGGAACGATGCTTCCGTTAGCCTGCACGGTCTCCATCACCTTGTGGACGGCACCGTATTCCGCGGCTGCTTCATAGGAATAGACCGTCTGGACGCCATTGACGCCCTAGCTCATCTTCCGCCTGCCCCGGGCGTAGGCATACTCCGCCGCCTCGCCGTAGGTTTCAGAGATACTGATATGTGTGTTTTCCGACCCCAACGCCGTTTCCTTCACCGTGGTGCGGCTGACCTGCGGACTGTCTTCATACGTGTAAGTGCGCTTGAGAAGTTCCGTTTCCGTTCCATCCTCGGCAATGACCACCTCGGTTTCCGTGGCCGGCCTGAAGTCGTTAAAGCGCAGGTCGGCGTAAGTGGTTCGGGTCCCTCTCTCCCCGCCTCCGGTCCAGGGAGCAGCGGAAAGCACGGTTCTGCCCTGGTCATCGTACTCGTAGCGCGTGTAACCGCCGTCGGGCTTGATCTCCAGGGACACCCGGAACTGGTCGTTATAGGTATAGAGGGTGGTCCTGGCCAGAGAGGTCTTGTACCCCTCCGTCCGGCTGATGGTCAGCCAGCCCCCGTCGGTGTACTTCTTCACTGTCCGGGTACAGGAGGCGGGCGCTTCCTCGTTGATACCCTGAATAGTTTCAAGGCGCTCCCACTTGGAATCGGGCAGGGCGTTGCGTTCAATGGTGCGAACGATGCGCTCGTCTCCCTCTCCCTGGATGGTCGTCACCTTGTTGCCTTCCGTCCTTCGCTGCGTCCGGAAGACAGGCATCCCCTCCCTCTGTTCGGCGATGTCCATCACCTGCACGCCCTGGTCGTCACTCAATTCATAGCTGACCGTCTTGTAGGGAGTTCCGGTGCCGGCAAAGCCGCGCGCATTCTTGCTCACCTGGCCAGGAGCGTACCATTCCAGAGTGAGCCTGTTGCCTTCCCCAACCGCCTGGAGCAGTCCCCGGGACTTGGACCAGATGCTCTCAATGGCTCCCGTGGAGGGATGGCGGTTCACCTTCATCTGACGGGAATAATCTTCCGCCGTGGTTTCCACGCCGGAGGCGGAAACCATGGAGACAACCTTTCCGGTGGCTGCCGAGAAGCGCAGGGTGCGCCCATTGCTCTGGACCATGT
>NZ_JABFCI010000294.1:0-206 GCF_017566105.1 Akkermansia sp. GGCC_0220 | reverse complement strand
CGTGTGACGCCGCTGCCGTTTTCGCATATTCTCGCAAACAGAACGTTCGGATGCCTGCTCAACGATGCGTCGCTCGGAAATACCTGGTGGCTCAACGCGCATGAGTGCAGGTTAACGCCGTGGAAAAACGACATTGCCACAGGCTGCGACGGAGAAAAGCTTTGGCTGTCGGCCAGTGGGGCGCTGTACGACCTGATCCGTGGAGC
>NZ_JABFCI010000002.1:0-280215 GCF_017566105.1 Akkermansia sp. GGCC_0220 | reverse complement strand
GCTTGCCTACGTTCAGGCCCGCGTTCCCCGCTCCCGTTTCCGTGTAGCCGTCCATGCGCGTCGTCACCACGGAGGCGTTGGCCAGGGGCTGCAGGATGCTGCTCCTGTCTTCATTGAGGTACACGTCGTAGGTCAGTTCATACATCGCTCCAAAGCCCCACCCGCTGGTGTTGCCCTGCGTCCTGTAGCTGCCTTCACCGTAGTTGACCGTGCGGTTGAGCTTGGCGTTGTCCCATCCTCCGGAAAAGGAAGAAGCGTCCCAGCGTCATTCATCATGGATTCCTGTAGAAAATGGATTTCCTGAGGGAGATTCCGTCTTCCTTCTGCCAGAAACCATGATACAGACGGAAACGGCAATGATGAGCAATTCCAGAAAAAAAGACCAGTGCAGCAGGAAGTTCAGCTACCAGGGGTGGTACTGCGCCTGGACAGTGGCCAGCGCGTGAAAGCGCATGGACCACGGAGCCAGGAGAGGGATGTCTCCCACGATGCAGTCCAGAAGGAGGTGCAGGAAGCCGCTCATGGAAAAGATCAGCAGCCATGTTCCGCCCGTGCTCCATGGTTTGATCCGGCTGGCTCCCCATGCGAGGAGCATCAGCGCGAACCAGACGGAAGGATAGTGCGTCCAGTAGGAATAATGGTGGTGCTGGCGGCCGTCCAGGGTATAAAAATAAAACAGGTCCAGGTCCGGGGCAATCGCCCCCAGAAGGGCGGCGGTCATGACGGCCTTCCTTCCCGGTGTGCGTAAACGGATGGTTTTTGCCAGGAGATAGCCTGCAGGCAGATGGGCGATGAACATGAGCGTTCAATAATAGAAGAAAAACGGACAAAGACGGACAGTCCGGGTGCGTACTACCTGGAAAAAGGTTTTTCCACCCAGTCAAAGGATAGTTCCCTGTTTCCGCCTCCCACGGAAGAATAGACTGTTCTAACGCCGCCGGATGAAGGATTCTTCCAGATGAGGGACAGTTCCTCAATCCGGCTTTCCCCCGATTCCAGGAAGATCTTGTGAATGCGGAGGCCAGGCAGGCGCCAGGCCCTCACGTCCGGGTGGACATAGGTGGTTTCCCAGGCGGTTTGATGTCCTTTGCCGGTTCCGCACGTCCATGTAATGCTCAAGGACATTTTTTTATCAGGGGTGCTTTTTCCGGCCCCGGTATATTCCACACTGACGGGAATGGTCCCGGAAGATTGCGGGATGGCTGCCGGGCTGCAAACAAGGGCGGCGAGGGATAGGGGAAGGAGGCTGATCATTTTTTCACAAGGGAGGGGGGCGTTGAGAAAAAAGGGGGCGGCTGGCCTGCATCAGCCGCCGCCCCCTTGGAGAGGGGGTTATCTGCCGGATTTGCCCAGCTTGTACCCGGCGTAGGTTTCCGTGTTGTACAGGGGCTGGTTGTCCGGCACGGCGTAGCCGATGGATTTGCGGATGGCGAGGAAGTCCGCCACGCCTTCCGGTCCCACCTGGTTCAGGGGGGCCTTGTGCAGCCCGGCCATCAGCACCATGCGGCAGTAGGCGTCCGCGTTTTCCATGAACCATTCCGCTTCTTCCACGTCGCGGGCTCCGGTGATCACGCCGTGGTTTTCCATGAAGACCACGGTGGATTGTTTGGCCGCTTCCGCCACGGCTTGTGCCGTCTCCAGAGAGCCGGGCGTGCCGTAGGGGGCCAGCGGGATGTGGCCCAGGAAGATATCCGCTTCCGGATTGATGCCGGAGGGGGGAACCTGCCCGGCGAACAGGAAGGCGTTGCAGTGCGGGGGATGGGCGTGGATGCAGGAGTTGACGCCCACGGATTTCATCATGGCGATGTGCGTTTTCACCTCACTGGTGGAGGGGCGTATGCCCGCCTTCTGGCGCGCGTCCATGTCCACCAGGCAGATGTCTTCCACGGTCATGAAGCCCTTGGAGCACAGGGTGGGGGAGCAGAGCAGCAGGTTCTGCGCCACGCGCACGGAAATGTTGCCCCCGTTGCCGTCTACATATTCGCGGTTCCACAGGCGGCGGCCTATGTCGCACATGCGTTCCTTGATAACCAGGATTTCAGGGGAATGGAAGAATTCGTTCACTTCCTCCCGCGTGACGGGGTTGTATTTTTCCCACGGGAACACCTTGTCCGGGAGGGGAGGGGAGATTGACCAGTCTTCTGACATATTTAGTTGCGTGTTAGTGGTTGAGCTTTTCGTAGGCGGCTTCCTGGGGACCCGGCATATACGTCCGGTAAGTGATGCCGAAGGCGTCCCTGGCCTGCTCCGGCGTAGAGTACACCCCGGCGCCTGCAAAGGCAAACATGGATGCGCCCAGCACGGTACTTTCAGATACTTCAGAGACCTTCACGGGAATGCGGAGGATGTCCGCGCGCATCTGGGTCCAGACGCTGTTTCTGGCGCCGCCGCCCACCAGGATGAGGAATTCGCTTTTGAAGCCGCTCACGGATTCCAGGCGGCGCAGGCGGGATTTCAGCCGCCAGGCAAGCGCCTCCATAGCGGCGCGGTAAATGTGGCCGCGCGTCCGGCCCAGCACCAGGCCGCCGATGGAGCCTTTCCGGTCCCCGGAAGCCAGGAAGTCCGGAACCATCGTTACGCCGTCGCAGCCGGGGGGGATGGCGGCCGCTTCCGCATCCATGGTATCGTAGGATTCACCGCGGAAGCAGGCGGCTTTCACCCATTCAATGATGCCGGAACCGAGCCATTGCAGGCCGGGGTTCAAGAGGCCCGGTTCCGCGTCGAATTCCGCCGTGGCGCCGTCCGCGTAGTCCTCCGGTGTCAGCCGGGCCTGTGCGGAGCGCGCCATCAGGATTTCCCAGGTGCCGGAGGAAAGGACCGGCTGGTCCCTGTCCGCTCCGGAACCGAAGATGGCAAACTGGGTGTCGTGCCCCGCGGAAATGACGGGAACGCCCGCCAGGGCGGGAATGCCCATGGCCGCCGCCGCTTCCGGAGTAAGAACGCCGATGGTTTCCCCCGCGTCCACCGTGGGGGGGAAGAGGCCGCGGCGCAGGCCTAGGCGGTTCAGGATAAGCTCGGAAAAGTCTCCCGTTTCCAGGTCCGTGAGCTGGGAGGTCCCGGCCATGGTCCGGTCCGTCGCCATGACGCCGGTGAGCTTGTACGCCAGGAGGTTGGAGATGAAGAGCCACGCATGGGCCTTTTCCAGCAGCTCCGGGCGGTTTTCCTTAATCCAGACGAGCTTGTAAATGGTGTTGAAGGCAAAGGCACCCACGCCGGAGATGCGGTCAAGCTCTTCCTGGGAGATGTACTTGCCGATGTTTTTCATGACCTCCGCCGTGCGGGGGCATTTCCAGGATATGACGGGGTAAAGCTGGCTGCCGGAGGCGTCCACCAGCGCGCCGTCCACGCCGAAGGTGGTGACGGTTACCGCCCGCACCTGTTCCGCATCCAGGCCCTCAAGGGCCTTCACGGCGCATTCGGAGAGCTGCTTGAAAATCCGGTCCGCGTCCCAGACGTGGAATTCCGGGTTTTCCTCACCGGGCAGCGTGGCGTTCGGCTGCGAGGCCTTCCCCGCGATGACGCCTTGTTCATCCACAACCATCGCGCGCACGTTCGTCGCGCCGCAGTCCAAGCAGAGGGAGTACATAGAGAAATACTAAATTTTGAAGATTAGATACTAAAGGAAACTGTTCAGAGATTTTGCCCGGCAAGCGTTTTTGTCGTAGCGGTCAATAGCCGCATTAATTCCAGGCAATCCTGTTTCAAGCTTTCAAATTGCTGGTCCGTCAGGCAGGAAGTTGCATGCAGAAGGCGGAGCCAATACCAAGTCTCCGAACATTCTTTTAGTGAAATGTGTACTTTGGAGAAGAAGTCTTTTTTGCTTACGGCATAGGAAGCTTCTGCGAGGTTGGCTCCTATGCTTGTTCCGGAGCGCAGAATTTGCTGGATCAGTGCCTGCTCGCACCGTTGCTTGCGAAGATGGCGGCATAAGGAAACGATACGAATGGAAAAGGCAAAACTTTTTTCATGAGCGGCACTTTCGTTCATCTTTTAGTCTTTAATCATTCGTATTTAGTCTTTGATATTAACGCTGAACGTCATCAGGGGAAGAATGTCTTCCCCTGATGAAAAGGTCAGTCGTTAATATTTGCCGTACAGCGGGCCGTAGTTGGCGCAGGCGCGGAAGTCGGCGCCTTCCGGGTCCGCGGTGCCATGGAGGCCCCAGGCGGAGGGACGGTAGATTTGGTCGTCCGGGATGTTGTGGGCGTATACGGGGATGCGCAGCATGGAAGCGAGCGTCAGGATGTCTGCGCCGATGTGGCCGTAGGTGAAGGCTCCGTGGTTGGCGCCCATGTTGGCCATGACGCTGTAGACGTCCGTGAAGGCTCCCTTGCCGGTCAGGCGCGGGGCGAACCAGGTGGTCGGCCAGCCCGGATCGGTGCGTTCGTCCAGGGTCTTGTGCACCTTGGCGGGCAGGTCCACGGACCAGCCTTCCGCCACGATGAGGACGGGGCCGAGGCCCTTGACGATGTTCAGGCGCATCATGGTGACGGGCGCGCCGCCCTTGGTGACGTAGTGGACGGAGTAGCCGCCGCCGCGGAAGTATTCCCGGTTGGCCGGGCACCAGACGGCTTGTTCCATCATGGTTTTCGCGTCGTCCGGGGTAACGTCCCAGTGCTTTTTCATGACGGGCTTGCCGTCCTTGTCCGTGCAGGCCATGCAGCCGTCCAGGGCCGCGGAGCCGGAGTTGATGAGGTGGATGATGCCGTCCTTGGCATGGCCTTCCAGCTTGTAGCCCGTGACGCGCTTCACGGCTTCCGGGCTCCAGTAGGTGCGCACGTCCGCAAAGACGTTGGCCTGTCCGGTGAGCAGGTAGCCGAAGAGGAGGCAGGCTCCGTTCAGGGAGTCGTTTTCCGTGGCGAAGGGCATCGGCGCGCGCGGGCCGTTCCAGTCAAAGGTGGAGTTGAGCAGGGTTTCCGCAATGTCTCCGTTCGGGTAGAAGTCCGTCCAGTGGCGCTGGCCCTGGAAGCCGCCGGCAATGGCCTGGTAGCCCAGGGATTCCTCTTCGCGGTCAATTTTCTTGAGCTTGGGGTTGCCCTGCATCATGTCCCGGAAGATCATGGCCATCAGCACGCTTTCCTTGAAGGTCCTGCGGCGTCCGGCTTCGTCCAGCTTCAGGTCCGGGCGGTTCTTGTCTTCGGCGAATTTGAAGACGGCGTCCGCCCATTGCATGGCGAGGTCGAATTCCGCTTCGTCGTAAATCTTCTGGTCCATGCGGCGGCGCACTTCCGTCATGTCCACGGCCTGTACGCGGATGCCCAGGTAGTTTTCCCAGAAGGACTGGTCCACGATGGAGCCGGCGATGCCCATGGAGCAGCCGCCGATGGAGAGGTAGCCCTTGCCGCGGAGGGTGGCTACGGCCAGGCCGGCGCGGCAGAAGCGCAGGATTTTTTCAGCCACGTCTTCCGGAATGGAGGTATCCCCGGCGTCCTGGACGTCTTTTCCGTAAATGGAGAAGGCGGGGAAGCCCTTCTGGTTCAGTCCGGCCAGGGCGGCGGCCAGGTACACGGCGCCGGGGCGTTCCGTGCCGTTGAAGCCCCAGATGGCCTTGGGCGTGAACGGGTCCATGTCAAAGGTCTCGCTGCCGTAGCACCAGCAGGGCGTGACGGCCAGGGAGACGCCGACGTTGTTGGCCTTGAATTTGTCCGCGCAGGCGGCGGCTTCCGCCGGACCGCCAATGCAGGTGTCTGCGATCACGCACTTGACGGGTTCGCCGGAGGCGTGGCGGATGTTGGCCTCAATGAGAGCCGCGGCCGCCTTGGCCATGTTCATGGTTTGATCTTCCAGGGATTCCCGGACGCCGAGGCGGCGCCCGTCAATCGTGGGACGGATACCGATGGTTGGTAATGCTGTTTTCATATCTTGCGTAGGTGATGTGAAGCTGGTTCAGGCCTGGGCAGGCGCGTCCTCTTCCTTTTTCAAATGGGTGTTGCGGAAGAAGAAGCCGTAGATTAGTACCACGGCAAAGCAGATGATGGGAATAAAGAAGGATGACCGCACCGCTTTTTCCACAAAGTTTTCCTGGGCCGTCTGGAATTGCTTCATGTCCAGGGGGTCGGAAATCAGGTTGCCAAGTACCTCGGCCTGGTTCCCGGAGAGCGTGGTGAGCGCCGGAATCAGGGAGAATTGCTGAATTTGCTGTTCTCTCCCGGCGGGGGCGGGCAGGCGGTCCAGGTTGGCCTTGAAGACCGCCAGTTCTTCCGGCTTGAGGCCGGAGCAGCCGGGCAGGGATTTGGCCGCCCGGTCAAAGGCTTCCCCGTCCAGGGTATGGAGGGAAAGGAAGGTATCCAGGTTTTTCTGGAATTTGGCGGCGGCTTTGGCCTGTTCTTCCCCCCCGGCGGGATTGGCTTCCGACATCTTGTAGAGGGCCAGCATGGCGCCGGAGACGGATTTGCGGGAGTCCGCTGCTTCCGCCTGCGCGATCAGGGGACGGTCAATGGATTCAAAGTAGGCCACCTGGTTTTTTACCGTGGTGTTGTCAATGAAGGAGCCCATGTACGGGGTGATGACCGCGCCCCCCAGAATGGCCATGATGAGGCCCGCGGCGCCCAGCTTCACTTCGGAACCCAGTCCGCGCAGGGCGATGCCGTAAATGGTGGGGAACATCAGGGACATGCAGCCGGAGATGCCCACCAGCGTCCAGACGGAGATTTCCTTGGGCAGGTACATGGTGCCCAGGCAGCAGAGGATGCCCGCGATGGCAAAGAGGGACATCATGTTGGCCGGGTTGAATTTTTTCATCAGCGCCGTGGTGATGGCGCGGCAGGCGATGAACAGGACGATGGAGAAGATGTAGTAGTTGGAGGCCGCCGCTTCCTGCATGCCGGGGAAGACGGACATGATGTACTTGATGGTCCACGTCCAGACGGCGATCTGCACGCCCACGTAGAAGAACTGGGCCACCACGCCGCAGAAGTAGCGCGGCAGCTTCACCAGCTTCATGAGCTGGCAGCGGTAGTCCGGCATGATGAGCAGGAAGGCGATGGGCCCGATCATCATGATCAGGATCTGCTGCACCATGCTGAATTCAAAGGTGGAGTAGTACTGGAACAGGAAGGGAATGAGGATGAAGGCGACGCACAGGCCCAGGCGGCCGAGCTTGGAGGAAAGGGGCTGCGTGTTTTCCCGGGTGGGCACGCTTTCATCGTCGGACTTGTAGCGGCAGAAGAAGAACCAGATGACGGCGGCGATGGCGACCAGGCCCACATAGGGAACGCACACCCAGAAGAGCTCGTCGCTGACGATGGCGTTCAGTTGTTCCGGGTCCATGGCCTTGCGGGTGTCCATGTCCGCATCATTCAAGTGCGCCAGGATGAAGTATTTGGCCAGGAAGATGCCCGTCAGGGAGCCGATTGGGTTGAAGGCCTGGGCGAAGTTCAGGCGGCGTACGCTCGTCTCCTGGGACCCCATGGAGAGGACGAACGGGTTGCAGGTGGTTTCCAGGATGGAGAGGCCGCCCGCCAGCACGAAGATGGCTACCAGGTAAATGTCAAAACTTTGCCCGATGGCGGCGGGTATGTAGCACAGCGCGCCGATCATGTAGAACCCCAGGCCGATGAGCACCCCGGCCTTGTAGGAGAATTCCTCCAGCAGGATGGAGGCGAAGATGGCAAGCACCGCATACGCCCCGTAAAAGGAGATTTGCACCCCTGCGGATTCCGAAGCGTTGATCATGAAGATCTTGCTGAATGCCGGGACCAGGTTGTCCGTCATGTTGTTCAGCAGCCCCCACAGCGCAAAACAGGAGACCAGCATGAAGAACGGCAGCCGGTACTGTTTGGGAACGATCGGCACGGTAGAGGTACGGTTTTTGTCCATATTGCTTTTGTCAATCTCTCACAAGGACGGCGGTGCGTCAATCTGGAAACGGAAAAGAGTCCAGAAATCATCCAACATGTTGACAAATAAAACAAAGCGGTATGTTTGGGTTGGGATATCCTGTCAGCGTTCACGGGAGACCCGGCTTCTTCTTGACTCCTGTTTCCGAGGCGGCTAAGGATGGGCTGATGAAGAAGTGCATTCTTGCCGTTTGTCTTGGGCTGGCCGGTTTTTGGGGCGTTCAGGCGGAAGATTCCCCCGTCGCCAATCCGGAAAAGACGGATGAAAAAAGCGGCGTGACGCTGCCGTCCGGAGA
Source organism: Akkermansia sp. GGCC_0220 (assembly GCF_017566105.1). NCBI lineage: Bacteria > Pseudomonadati > Verrucomicrobiota > Verrucomicrobiia > Verrucomicrobiales > Akkermansiaceae > Akkermansia > Akkermansia sp. GGCC_0220. The sequence continues at coordinate 272,081 of NZ_JABFCI010000002.1, read as the reverse complement.
ACTGCTGTCAGACCATGTGGCGGAGGCGGAGTTTACGGGTATTATTCACCGCAAGTGCAGGTTCCTTACCTCCCTCTGTCCGGACAAGTGTGACCACGCCAAGGATTTCGCCGCTTTCCGGATCATCAAGTATCTGGATTACCGGAAACCCGGCAAGTACGGGGATGAAAAGCAGGAGCAGCTGATGATTGACGTCAATCCGGCGCACAAGCCCATCCTGCAGGGGGCGGACATCCTGAAAAAGGTAGCCGCCCTGAAGCCGGGGGACAAGGTTGTCCTTCACTGGTCCCATTACTACATGCACCGGGATTCCAGCTCCTTTCCGGAACGTCCCGTGATTTCCATGGAGCCGGCGTCTCCTTCCAGTGAAAAGACGAAAGATTGAGGACTGGTCTTTCTACAGGCCTCCCAGGCAAGGCTGGACGCGGCGGAAAAGCGTGTGTTAGGAAACAGGCTGGCAATGACGCAGCTCCGGGCAAGATTGTTCCGGTTCGCTGCGTATTGTCCTGCGAAACACACCATAAATACGATGCGTTTACCTTTGAATACATTAACGGGGCTTGCCCTGCTGTGTGCCCTGGGCATGTCTGTTCCCGCTGCCTTGGGTACGGAAAGCTTTGAGCAGGCCAAACACGGCAAGTTTACCACGCTTTCCACCAAGTACGGCCCCATGTCCTGCCGGGACGGCGTGGCGGAAATCGGGGGAGGGGGAAAATCCGGGAAATCTTCCCTGCGGATGTTCGGCGGGCAGGATACCGAACTGAAGCTGGACTTGAAGGATACTCCTTCCAGGGAAGTACGGCTGTCCGCCTGGGCGGAGCGCTGGACCGGACAGGCCCCCTTTGAATTTTCCATTGTGGCCGTAGGGCCCAAGGGGGAAAAGAAGATTTATGACGGCAAGGACATCAGGACGGGCGGCTTCAATACCAGGATAGAGGCCGGCGTTCCCGCCGGAACGCGCTCCCTGGTGTTCAAGCTGACGTCGCCGGAGAACAAGGGGTTGAAGCTGGACGACCTGTTCATCGTGCCCTGCATCCCCATGAAGGTGAATCCGCAGGTGGAGATGGCTTCTTCCGCCTATCCGGTGATGGTGCGCATCCCGTGCAGTCCCGTTCTTTCCCTGAAGGTTCAAACGGACGGCTGTCTTAATCCTCAGTTCCTGACGGCCGTCAATCTGGATTTTACGGGCACGACGAAGCTTTCCGACATTGAATCCGTGACGGTGGTGCGGGGAGAAGAGGCTCCGCCCATTCAGCACGGGGAAGACCCGTTTCTGAAGGATGCCTCCCAGGTACTGGGTACGGTGAAGCTTTCCGGCTCCTCCAGGCCCCAGGTTTCCGTGAAGGGGAAGCTGGAGCTGGACCCCGGCGACAATTACCTGTGGGCATGCGTGACGATGAAGAAGGGCGCCTCCCTGGACGGCAGGGTGGTGGTGCGCCCGGCCAGCGTTGTGGCGGGGAACAAGCTGATGAAGGTGGCCAATGCCGCCCCGGTGGCGCAGCGCATCGGCGTGGCCGTAGTGAAGCACGGGGATTTCAACTCCAAGTTCTACCGCATTCCCGGCCTGGACAGGTCCAGGAAAGGGACTCTCCTGGCCGTTTACGACATCCGTTACAACCATTCCGGCGACCTTCCGGCCAACATTGACGTGGGCGTGAGCCGCTCCACGGACGGGGGCCGCACCTGGTCCGACGTCAAGATCGCCATGGACGATTCCAAGATTGACCCCTCCCTGGGGGCTACCAAGGGCGTGGGAGACCCCGCCATTCTGGTGGATGAAAAGACGGGCCGCATCTGGGTGGCCGCCATCTGGAGCCACAAGCATTCCATCTGGGGCAGCAAGTCCGGGGACAATTCCCCGGAAGCCTGCGGGCAGCTGGTGCTGGCGTACAGCGATGACGACGGCCTTACCTGGTCCAAGCCCATCAACATTACGGAACAGACCAAGGACAAGGACTGGCGCATTCTGTTCAACGGCCCCGGCAACGGCATCTGCATGAAGGACGGCACGCTGGTCTTTGCCGCCCAGTACTGGGACGGCAAGGGCGTGCCGTGGTCCACCATCGTTTATTCCAAGGACCAGGGCAAGACCTGGCACTGCGGCACGGGCGTCAACCAGCAGACGACGGAAGCCCAGGTGATTGAATTGAAAGACGGCTCCATCATGATCAATGCCCGCTGCAACTGGGGCGGCTCCCGCGTGGTGGGCGTTACGAAGGACCTGGGCAAAACCTGGGAAAAACACCCCACCAACCGCACTCCCCAGTTGAGGGAACCCGTCTGCCAGGGCAGCCTGCTGGCGGTGGACGGAGTGCCGGGCGCGGGCAGGGTGGTCCTGTTCTCCAACCCCAACACCACTTCCGGACGCTCCCATATGACGCTGAAGGCCTCCACGGATGACGCCGGCTCCTGGCCGGAAGACAAGTGGCTCCTTTACGATGCCCGCAATTGCTGGGGGTATTCCTGCCTGGCGCCCGTGGATAAAAACCACGTGGGCGTGTTGTATGAATCCCAGGGGGCTCTGAACTTCCTGAAAATCCCGTACAAGGAGGTTCTCAACGCGGGCAGTGCGCGCTGACGCCGCTTTCAGGTAATCGTTTACGGGCCGTTTCCTTCCGGGAGCGGCCCTTTTTTGGCAGCGGTCTTTGGGTAGGAATTTCTCCAAAGCGCAGGGGAGGGAGTTCAGGTATGAGGGCCGGGAGGACGGAAAGAGAAGCTTGAAACGCGCAGGGGGAGTGAATCTGAAAGAGGCACGAATCAAGCCTCCGTTTCCCGGCGGCGGTGTTTCTTCCAGGCCGCGGGAGTGTGAGTCCCTGGTGGCTGCGCTTCTGGAGCAAGGGCCTCCGGGCCCTTGTAAAAAAGCTTTCTCCGGATCAGCCCTTTTTCCTGTTCCCTGGCCGTCACTCCAGAAAAGAAGCCAGCGCGTCCTTCAGCATGTTCCTGGCGCGGAACAGCAGGCTTTTGGTGGCGGGAACCGTCATGTCAAGCGTCCGGGCTATTTCCTCGTAAGGCATGTTTTCAAAGCGGCGCAGCTGGACGGCCAGGCGCGCCTTTTCCGGCAGGGCGGCAATCGCTTCATCCACGGCCCGCTGGAGTTCCGTGTGCTCCATGGCTTCATCCGGGGCCTGGGAAGGTTCCAGGAACACGGTCATGCCGCCTTCCTCCTCCATGGCGTCCGCGGAGGTGGTGGGCTTGCGCTTCTGGCGCCGCACTTCATTGAAGACCAGATTGCGCAGGATGGTGAACATCCAGGTGGTGAAGCGTGCGGAGGGCTCATAATTCCCGGCTCCTTTCCAGATGCGGATGAAAACCTGCTGGGCGATGTCCTCCACCTCCGGCCCGTTGTTCAGCATGCGTGCTACGGTGGCGTACACGGAGTTCTGGTGTTTGCGGACCAGCATTTCCATGGCGGAAGCGTCGCCATTCCTGACTCTCAGCATCAGCTGGGCGTCCTCGTCCTGTTCTGCGGATGGCATGTGTTGTGCTTCGTCCATGAAATTCCCTTCTATAAACCCCGTGTCCGGTGAAAGGTTGCATCCGGAAGGGCGCATGCCCCGGAAAAAAAGGTCTATCCCATTTTTCCGCGGCTGACGAGATGAAAACGGGTCTTTCTTCTCTTTCCGCGCAAGGCGCCGGACAAAATGTTTTGCTCCTGCTGATGGCCGGGAACGGCTGAGAGGGTGGAAAACATTCCGTTCTTTTCCCGGTGGGAAGACGGGGCGTGATGGAAATACGGAGGCCACCCTCCATGCCGCTCCGGTTTGACAATGACCGGAGGGGCCTGTTAGGGTAAGGGAAAATGAAAGAGAGAAACGCCGGTAAATTGGTCTGTTTAAGGAATCATCCTGAATTCCTTTCCACAGCTTCCGTCTGGTTCGGCTCCAAGTGGGACGTTCCCGTGGAGGCCTATGAGGAAAGCATGAAGAAATGCATGGAACGGAAAACGGGCATTCCGCAATGGTACGTGGTCATGAACGGACAGGGGGCAATCATTGCGGGTGCCGGAGTGATTGAAAACGATTTCCATGACCGGAAGGATTTAACCCCCAACTTATGCGCGCTATTTGTGGAAAAAAGGCATCGCGGCAGGGGCGTGGCCGCGTCCATCCTGGACTTTGTGCGGAAGGATTTGGCCGCGCTCGGATATCCCCGTCTCTATCTGGTGACGGACCTGGCGGGGTTTTATGAAAAATGCGGGTGGGAACTGCTGACAATGGTGACGGGCGGTCATCGTGCCCGGGAACGCCTGTATACGGCTCCCGCCATGGAAACCGGACCCGTTTGACGGAGGAAGGCCGGAACTTCGTTCTTCCGGTCTTCATGCGGGGGCGGGAAAGGATTGTTGCGCCTGGAATAAGGAGGAAAGAAGGGGGCCGGACACAGTAGGCCCTTGCGGATGGAACGCGCCCGCGGGAGGACTCTGTTCTTGACAGCATTTCCTGTCTGCCTGATAACTTGATGATACAGATACCCCTAACAGTATAAGGAAACGCCGCAATGAAACAATGCATGAATTCTGAAAATTTGCATCGCCGCCTCAAGAAAATCATCGGACAGGTGCAGGCGATCGACAGGATGGTTGACGAGGACGTTCCCTGTGAAGATGTGCTTGCCCAGCTCAATGCCGCCAAGTCCGCATTGCACAAGGTAGGCCAGGTCGTGCTGGAGGGGCATATCAGCCATTGCGTCCGGGACGGACTGGAGCACGGAGACCCGGAGCAGACCATCGCACGCTTTACCAAGGCGGTCGAACGGTTTGCCAACATGATTTAGCAGGAGGGGGCAAGAGCCTTTTTTCAACCGCCATTTCCGGGGATTTTTCCGTCTCATCTTGACAAACCTATACCCCTATAGGTATATAAAACCCGTACCTGCATGGGTATGGAAAGGAGCATCATATGCTGGACCGATTGGAAAAACTGCTGGAATGGGGAGGGACAAGGCGCGACGTCGCGCTGCTGTCCGTTTCCGGATTCGCTCTGCTGTTGAGCATGCTTGATATTGAACCGCTTCCCTTTGGCGTCGCGTGGATAGCCATTGTGCTGTGCGGCGTTCCCATCGTGCTGGAAGCCGTGCTTGGACTGGCGGCGGCCTGGGACATCAAGGCGGATGTGCTCGTTTCCATCGCGCTGGTCGCTTCCGTCATCATCGGGGAGGACTTTGCCGCGGCGGAAATTGCGTTCATCATGCAGCTCGGCGCGCTGCTTGAGAACCTGACCGTGGCCAAAGCCCGGGCGGGAATTGAAAAGCTGGTTCATCTGACCCCGGCTACCGCCCGGAAAGTGGACGGCTCCCGGGAGGAGGTCATTCCGGCGGAACAGGTATGTGCGGGGGACGTCCTCCGCGTGCTGCCCGGAGAGACGGTTCCGGCGGACGGAGTGATTCTTTCCGGCCACACTTCCATCAACCAGGCCGTAATGACGGGTGAACCCCTTCCGGTGGACAAGGAAGCTGGGGACGAGGTTTCCAGCGGAACGGTCAACCAGTTCGGAGCCTTTGACATGAAGGCGTCCAGGGCCGGGGAGGACAGTTCCATTCAGCGCATGGTCCGTCTCGTCCAATCCGCGGATGCGGGAAAGGCCGGAATCGTGAGCGTGGCGGACCGCTGGGCCACCTGGATCGTCGTCATTGCCCTGGCTTCCGCAGGGCTGGCCTGGCTGGTCACGGGCGAACTGATCCGCTCCGTCACCATCCTGGTGGTATTCTGCCCCTGCGCGCTTGTGCTGGCTACCCCCACGGCAATCATGGCGGCCATCGGAAACGCCACCAGGCATGGATTCCTGGTGCGGGAGGGGGATGCCCTGGAACGCCTGGCCTCCGTATCCCACCTCACCTTTGACAAGACGGGAACGCTTACCCACGGGACGCCCCGCGTGGCGGCGGTACGCAGTTTTCTGCCGGACCTCCCCGAACAGGTGCTTTACAGGTATGCCGCCTGCGCGGAACTGCGGTCGGAGCACCCTCTGGGCAAGGCGGTCGTCCGCTGTTACCGGAAGGGAGAAACGCGGGAGCTTCCCCAGCCGGAACAGTTCCGCATGATTCCGGGGAGAGGCGTCCAGGCCGTCCTGGACGGGAGGGAACTGATGGCCGGGAACCTGGAATTGTTCCGGGAAAACGGGCTGGAGGTGCCCGGCGAAGTCAGAAGGGCGGCGGAACAGTACCAAAGGGAGGGATGCACCGTGATTTTTCTCGGCATGGACCGTAAGGCCGCAGGCTTCATCGCCCTGTCGGACACCCTGCGGGAGGACGCCGTCTCCACCATCCGGGAAGTGGCGGAAACCGGGGTGGTTCCCGTGCTGCTGACCGGAGACCATGGGAATGCCGCGGCCCATGTAGCCGGGCAGCTAGGCATTGAGCGGGTTTACGCGGACTGCCTGCCGGAGGACAAGTTCAACTGGATTGACGCATTCCAGAAGGAACGGAACCGGGTGTGCATGATCGGGGACGGAATCAATGACGCTCCGGCTCTGAAAACCTCCCATGCCGGAATTGCGATGGGAGGCATAGGCAGTGACATTGCCGTGGACGCCGCGGACATTGTCCTGGTAAGCGACGATATACGGGAACTCCCCCATCTGCTGCGCCTGGCAAGACGCATGATGCGCACGATCAAGTGCAATCTGACGTTTTCCATGGCCCTGAACTTCATCGCCATCATGCTGGCGGTGGGCGGAATATTGAATCCCGTGGCGGGCGCATTGGTCCATAATGCAGGCTCCGTCGTCGTGATCGTCAATTCCGTCTTTCTGCTGAAATGGGGGAGGAAGAAGAGCATGGCTCCCCACGGCGCGGAGGGAACAGCTCCATAACGGGGGAGAGGGGAGTATCGCGCACCCTGCGGACGCATGATATCAAGTTGCCGCATTGGCATGCGGCGCTCCTGCGCCGTGGGTTTGGCACCCGGACCGGAAAACGCTTGGATGGGACGGGAGCCCGTGCTATCTTTTTCCCAAGTTCGGCAGGGGTGCCCAAACAAAGGCTGAGATTGCGGGAACGGCATGCTGTTCCCGCAGAACCCTTCAAACCTGATGCGGATAATTCCGCCGCAGGGAGTTCGATTGAACGGGCATGCCCCGTTTCTCGGGAAGGTCTCGTTTCCGCTGTTCCCCTGCCGGCACAGAACAGCATCCATTCCATGAACGACACCGCCAATTTGACCTATCCCGGCTCCCGACGCATTTATATTCCGGGCCGTCTGCATCCGGACGTGCAGGTTCCCTTGAGGGAAATCCTCCTGAGCGATACCCTGCTGCCAGATGGCACCGCCCACTCCAATGACCCCGTGCGCGTGTACGATTGTTCCGGGCCGTGGGGGGATGCGGCTTATGAGGGAACCCCGGAGCAGGGGCTTCCCGCCCTGCGCGCCGCGTGGATCCGGGTCCGCGGTGATGTGGAGGAGGCGGAAACGGACCAGGGCCGCTGCCTCCGGGCTGCGGGGGGCACGCCTGTGACTCAGCGGCATTACGCCCGCCAGGGCGTCATTACGCCGGAAATGGAATTTGTAGCCATCCGGGAAAACCTGGGCAGGGAAGAAGCGTTCAAGGCGGTGTATGACCGTTATCCGAACGCCAAGAGCCGCCCGGACGAAGCCCGGGAAGTCCTGGAGGCGCTCACCATGATGCCGCGGCCGTCCGAACTGGAGGCGCAGGAAGGCTTCGGCCCCTCCAGCATGGTGGCCCGCGACCGGCTGGACCACCAGCACGCGCCGGAACGCCGGAACGGCTGCCGCATGCCCGCTTATTTTACGCCGGAATTCGTCAGGGACGAAATTGCCGCCGGACGCGCCCTGATTCCCGCCAACATCAACCATCCTGAGTGCGAGCCCATGGCCATCGGCCGCAACTTCCTGGTGAAAATCAACGCCAACATCGGCAACTCCGCCCTGGGGTCCGGCATTGAGGAGGAGGTGGAAAAACTGCGCTGGGCCATCCACTGGGGGGCGGATACCGTCATGGACCTTTCCACCGGGAAGAATATCCACGCCACTCGGGAATGGATCCTGAGGAACTCCCCCGTTCCCATCGGTACCGTGCCCATTTACCAGGCCCTGGAAAAGGTGGGCGGCAAGGTGGCGGACCTGAGCTGGGAAATCTTCCGCGACACCCTCCTTGAACAGGCCCGGCAGGGCGTGGACTATGTGACGGTGCACGCCGCCCTGCTGTTCCGGTTTGTGAACCACACTGCCCGTCGCATGACGGGCATCGTCTCCCGCGGCGGCTCCATCATGGCGCAGTGGAGCATGATCCACGAACAGGAAAACTTCCTTTATTCCCACTGGGATGAAATATGTTCCATTCTGGCGGCTTACGACATTGCCGTCTCCATCGGGGACGGCCTGCGGCCCGGCTCCGTGGCGGACGCCAATGACTTCGCCCAGCTGGCGGAGCTGGAAGTGCAGGGGGACCTGACCATGCGCGCGTGGAAAGCGGGCGTACAGGTCATGAATGAGGGGCCGGGCCACGTGCCCATGCACCTCATTGCCGAGAACATGAGCAAGCAGCTGGAATGGTGCATGGAAGCTCCCTTTTACACGCTGGGTCCGCTGGTGACGGACATCGCCCCCGGCTACGACCATATTACCGGAGCCATCGGCGGAGCGATCATCGGCCAGCGCGGCTGCGCCATGCTCTGCTATGTGACCAGGAAGGAACACCTGGGCCTCCCGGACCGGGAGGACGTGAGGGAAGGCGTGGTCACCTACAAGCTGGCAGCCCACGCCGCGGACCTGGCGAAGGGGCACCCGTCCGCCCAGTGGCGGGACAACGCGCTGGCGCAGGCCAGGTTTGAATTCCGCTGGGAGGACCAGTTCAACCTTTCCCTGGACCCGCAGAAAGCGCGTTCCTACCACGACCTGACGCTTCCCCATGCCAACGCCAAAAAGGCCCACTTCTGCTCCATGTGCGGTCCGGACTTCTGCGCCATGCGCCTGAGCCAGGACATCCGCCGCCGGTCCCGGCAGTAGGGGGACCGAAGGCGCGGCGTCACGGCAGCCGCCGGGCTGCCAGGAGCGGGAACGTCTGAAAAAGAATGACAAGGGCAGGGATGGTGCTATGATGCCTTTAAGATGAAGAATTCATTTTTTCCTGTCCTTGGCGTTCTTTCTCTGGCTTCTGCCGTGGTTTGTTCCGCATCTCCCGTCTGGGAGACGGATTGGAGCAAGGCTCTGGAGAAAGCCGGCAAAAGCGGACAGCCGGTGCTGGTTGACTTCACCGGCTCCGACTGGTGCCCGGGGTGTATTTATCTGCGGAAAAATATTTTTGATACGGACGCCTTCGCCAAGTATGCGGGAGACAACCATCTCGTGCTGGTGGAGCTGGATTTTCCCAGGACGGAGGGGAAAATGCCTCCGGAACAGCTCAAGTTTCATGAGGAATTGATGCGCCGTTACGGAATCTCCGTGTTTCCCTCCGTCCTGATGATGGAGGGGAATGGCGCTCCCTATGCCAAAATAGTGGGGCCCTCCAGAACGGTGGAGGAATATTTGAAGAAACTGGAAGCCGCCGGGGAGACGAGGCTGAAGCTGAAAGAAGCCGTGGCTGCGGCCCGCGCGCTGGAAGGAAAGGAAAAACTGGAAAAACTGGTGCAGGCCATCAAGCTGCTTCCGGAGGATTTGCAGCCCTATCAGAAGGAATTGATCGCGGAAATCTCCGCCCTGGACCCGGAGGACAAATACGGATTTGCCGGGAAGGCTGAAAAAGCCGTGACCCTGGCGGCGCAGCGGCTCATGATGGAGCAATTTTACAAAAAGCACGCGGGCCCCTTTTCCGCAGAAAAAGTCCGCGCGGGACAGGAGGAAGCTCTGCAAATGCTGGAGAAGCGGGACCTCCTGCCGGCCATCCGCCTGGAAATAGCCAAATACGTCAGCGACGGGTATGCGCTGGAGCGCAATTATCCCAAGGCCCTGGAATACCTGAACATGGCCCGTGACGCCGATCCGGAATCTCCGGCGGCTAAAAAGCTGGAGCCATGGATCAACAATATGCAGAAAATAATCAATAAGGGAAAATAAGCCCTTTTCATGAAGGCATTCCCTCTTCCCGTGAAGAGGAAAACTATATTCCGTCTTTTATTTTAAACAAAAAAATGAACTTGCTGCGCTATGATTGATGAAGGAACCGAACATGCAGAAATGAATACGTCCGCCTACATCAGGGAAGAGGAAGTTAATGAAGAAGACAGCCATTTGCTGAGCTGGGATGAATGGCTGCGGAGGCACGTCGCTCAACTGCTGCTGTTTGCCCGCCAGCAGTCCCGCTCTCCGGAAGATGCGGAGGACATCCTTCAGGATGCCCTGATACGGCTGGCGCGCAAGGAGGCCTCCGGAGAGTTTGTGGGAGGGCAGGAGGCATGGCTTTCCTATGTCTTTGCCTCCATCCGGCGTCTGGCGGTGGACTATGGCCGCAAATCCGACCGGCGCCAGAAAAGGGAGGATGAAGCCTGCGCCGCCGAACAGGACGAGGATGTTTATGCGGACCCCTGGTTTTCCAGCGCCGCGGCGGACGAGGAGCTCAAGCAGTTCATGGAAATGCAGCTCAGGAAGCTCCCTTCCAAATTCTCCGAGGTCATTGTCCTGAAAATATGGGGGGAACAAACCTTTCAGCAAATTGCGGAAACGCTGGAAATCTCACAAAACACGGTGGCGAGCCGGTACCGCTATGGCATCGACCTGCTCCGCAAGGCGCTGAGAAACAAAAAAGACCAACTCTAATGCCGCTCCACTCTTATGAAACATGAAACAACATCATCCGCCGCAGGGGAGGAAGGCGGCGGTACTGCCGCCATGCAGCCCCTTCCCGTATCCGATGAACTGATTTCCCGCCTGGCCGGAAGGTGTGAGGAAATCTTCCCCCTGAACGACCGTCTCCGGCATGATGAAATCTCCGATGAGGAAATTCATGAGATGGAATCCCTTTTGAAGCGTTTGCGGCCTGCCCCGGCGAGGGTTCTGTTCCGGGAACAATGCTGTTCCCTGATGTGCGCCGAGTCCGAACAAGAAATGGAAACCCGGCTGAAAAGGCTTTCCGCCTCTTCCATGCTGGAATTCTCCGTGTGCAAAATGGCGCAGGCCATGGACTGCGCCGGAGAGGCGAAGCAGGAAAAAGCGGTGAAAATCCCCCTGTGGCGGAGGCTCGCCTATATTTCAGGCATTTCCGTGGCGGCTGCGGTGGGCGCCGTTCTACTGGTTCAAAATACGCTGGTAGCGCCCGGCGGCACGGTGGCCGGAGGGAATGAGGTGGAAGCCGGAGCTGAAAAGACGGAAGCCCCTGTACTGCCCGGGGAAAAGCGGGAGCTGCTGCGGAAACCCACTCTTTTTGAATTGCAGGGCGGAGACGAGCGCGTGCCCGTGATCGCCCCTGCCGTCATCCGTAGAATTCTTCCTGAAAAGGAATATTAAACGACCGCCGCGTGAACGCCTGTGGGCAGCGCGGTTGAAATTTTCCATTCTGTTGCTGCAAGTGTTTGCGCTCTCCGGTCCTGTTCCTTGTTCCGCGTCTCTGCTTTGTGAAGAAAAAGAAAGCGTCCTGGATGCATGGCGGAGCTCTTTTCCCATGCCCGGAAATAAATGTTCTACCGGGAGGGAAATCTCCCTGCCGGTGGAGGGAAAGGCGTCTGGATAAAGGTCTCACCCAAGTGTGGATTGGCTTGGCTTTACTCCCGTGATGCGTTCCTTGGCGGTTTGCCGACGCTGCGGGACGGAAGGGGACGGGCGGGGACCTGCAAAAAAAATGCACAAATTTTGAACATTGCGCGGACGGATGCTGTATATTATCTCACATGGATATGAAAACCTGTATCTTTCTGACATTGGGATTGCTGATAGGTTCGGGCTCCGGATATTCCATTGACCGGCCCGCAGGAAGTACGGACAACCTTCAGCCGCCGCCCTTGACTCCCTACACGCCGCAGACCAAGCCGCTGCCCTCTTCCAGACCGGCCAGGCTGGGCATTGTGCCCGGCACGGTGCCGCAGGCAGTCGTGGCTCAATTGGAACTCAGCGGATTTCCCGGCGTGCTGGTGACCAAGGTGATGCCGGACAGCCCCGCCGCCAAGGCCGGACTCCAGGAAAACGACGTCATCATCAAGCTGGGGGACATCTCCCTGTCCGGCCCGCGCTCCGTGACGGAAGCCCTGTCTGAAAAAGTTCCGGGAGACAAGATTACGGCTGTATTCTACCGCAAGGGCAAGCGGGAAACGGCGGATATCACGCTGGACGGCGGAACGCTTTCTGCGGAAGAAATACTGGCGGCCCAGGGAGATCCCCGCACCCAGCCGCGCGTGGTTCCCTCCGTCCGGCGCCAGGCGGTTCCTCCCGCCGGAATGGCCGCACGGCCCAGCCTTCCGCAGCGCATTCTGGACATGCAGCAAATGATGGATGATTTTTTGAGGGACTCCGCGATTGATGATTCGCGGATGGATGACATCATCGGCCGGATGAACCTGGCGCCGGGAGCGGCCCAGATGCTCCGGAGCCTCCAGAACCTTCACCAGATGCCCATGCCCCCCATGGGCAAGGTGTCCGGCGGAGGGCAGAGCACGTCTTCCGTCCGGATGTCGGACGCCAACGGAACCATTGTGGTTTCTTCCAGCTCCCAGGCGGGCACCACCGTCCATGTGACGGATTCCGCGGGAAAAGTCCTGTACTCCGGCCCCTACAACACGCCGGAGGAAAAGGAGGCCGTGCCGGAAGCCGTCAGGGAACGCCTGAAAAACATAGAAACCAATTTCTGCTTTTAACCTCTTCATGAAACAATGGAGAAATCCATGATCATTATGTTAAGGACGGCTGCCCTGTGTGGGGCAGCCTTTTTCATGCAGAAAAGGGGCTTTTTCCTCTTCTGAAAAAGCGGCGCGTTCCGGGAAGAAAAAGCACGGAACAGCAGCAGGACATTTGTTCCTCACCCGGAGGAACCGCCCGAAGCAAAAGGAAAGAGAAGAAAGGGGATATTCTGCGGCCTCCCTGTGGGCAGGTCTTGAACTCCTTTTGAAAAGCGGAGTGCGGCAGGAACTACAGAATGCCGGTCAATTTCCGGTACGTCTCCAGCGCGAAGGAATCCGTCATGCCGGAAATATAATCAAGCATGTGCGCCAGGCGTGCGTCCTTCCCTTCGTCATCCTTGGGCAGACCGGTTCCCTGAAGCATGATGGCTACTTTTTTGGACTGTCCGGAGGAAGGATGGTTCACCCACTCCATGAAAAAGTCAATCAGCTCTCCCAGCACCTTGTAGCCCATGGCTTCCACTTCAATCACCTCCCGGGCCTGGTACACGTTCTCAATGGCGTACTGGTACAATCCGTTCAGCAGCGCGGCCAGTTCCGAACGGTCAATCAGGGATTGATCCATGCTCCCTTGCAGAAGCTCCTCTTCATGCTTCATGAAACTGTCCACGGCAGACTGGATGCTCCTGCCGATGGCGAGCGCGCGCATGTAATGGATGCAGGATTCTTTTTCATCCTTCTTTTCCAGTTCCCGGACGTAGCAAAGCTGGGATTCCGTCAGGAAAGGGCTGAATAAATCCCTGGTAGGCTCAAAATCCAGAATGCCGGAAAAATACCCGTCTTCAATATCCGCGATACGGTAGCAGATATCGTCCGCGGCCTCCATCAGGTACGCCAGGGGATGGCGGCACCAGCAAAGGTATTTTTCATCAGGCGCGGAACGGGGAAGCAGTCCCAGATGGCCGGCCACGAAGGAAGCCGCCTCCCTCTCCTGTTCCCCGATGCCGAACTTCTTGCATTCAAGCTTGTTGGCTGCCGTCATGCCGCCTTTCCTGACGGCCGCGGAATAGGATTGCGTGCAGGGATACTTCATGAAGGCGCCCAGAACGGCCGCCGTCAGTTTCAGGCCGTTGCCTTCCATCGGATCCCCGGTGCGGGTAAGGATGCGGAACCCCTGGGCATTCCCTTCAAACGGCAGCTCCAGGCCGTGCCGTTTCAGGGCGGTTTCAATGGCGTCCTCCCCGGAATGGCCGAAGGGCGGATTGCCGATGTCGTGGGCCAGGCAGGCGGTGGAAACGATGGTGGCCACGTCGGAAGGCACTATAGGAGCGGGAAGGGAACCTTTCTCCGCCAGCCACTCTCCCGCCAGCATGCCGAGGGAGGAGCCGATGTGGGCCACCTCCAGGCTGTGGGTCAGGCGGGTGCGAACGTAATCATTGCGACCCAGGGGGAAAACCTGCGTCTTGTCCTGAAGGCGGCGGAAAGCGCTGGAAAACAGAATGCGCCCGTAATCCCGGTCGTAATTGCTGCGGTTTTTCTGCGGAGACGCCGTACTCTGGTGCCTGGACCCCCAGCGGGCGTCCGACAAAAGCTGCTGCCAATTCATCATCCCTGACATGGTGAAGGAATGCTACAGGGGAATGCCCGGCTGGAACAGGAGAAAATGGGGGAAGGCGTTCAATAGGTCAGCATCAGCCCCACTCCCCAGTGCAGGTTGTTGTCGTAATTGGTGGAAACGCTGAGATGGGAGGTCAGGATGTAGTGCAGGCCCACGGAATAATCCCGGTCCGTATTCAGGGAAAAGGAAAGGCGCAGGCGGGAGGTGAGCGGGATATCATCCCTCTCCAATTGCAGGCGCACCTTTCCGTCCGTATCAATGCGCGCATCCCCAATCAGGAGCAGGGGCAGCGTATACCGGACGCCCAGGGTGCCGTCCACTTCCCGGTCCTTTTTGGTGGTCTGGCGGAACATGTTGCGTTCTCCGGCCTCACCCTTGCGGCAGGTCCAGTCCACCCCGATGTAGGGGTAAAGCCACTGCTTCTCCCCGATGTACCTGCCCAGCCGTCCTTCCGCCTCATAGCCGCGCGTATCCTTGTAGCCTATCTGCCACTCTCCCTGAACGCTCCAGCGGGTGCCTCCGAACTCCAGGTCTCCGATGTTCCCGTTGGAGGCGAAATCATTGTTCACGGTCAGGTACCACTTCCGGTCCATGTCGTAAACGTGCTGGAGCGCCCGCATGGGGTGGGGAAGCTGCGGATTGGGGGGAGAATCCTCATACGTGAAAATCCGGCCCATGCCGCTCATCATGTGGTACAGGATATGGCAGTGGAAAAACCAGTTGCCGCGCGTCTTCTCCGCCGCGTTAAACTCGATCACCTGGGTGGCCATGGGCTGGATGTCCGCCGTGAACTTGAGCGGGGAAAAATCCCCGTGCTTGTTCACCAGCCGGAAAAAATGCCCGTGCAGGTGCATGGGATGCCTCATCATGGTATTGTTGGTCAGGATGATGCGTACATTCTGCCCTTCCTCGATCATGATTCGGTCCGTCTCTGAAAGAGTCTTCCCGTTGATGCTCCACACATAGCGGTTCATATTCCCGGTCAGCATGAAATGCAGCTCCTTCACGGGAACGCCGGAAGGGAGGTTGGTGCGGGAAGGGGACTTCAGCATGTCATACGTCAGGGTGGTTCCCTCCCCCTCCTCCTGCATGCTGCCGTGGCCTCCACCATGGGAGGAACCGGACTTCATGTCCATCATCCCCATATCTCCGGAATGGGAGGCCGGCATGCCGTGGTGATGCATCTGGCGCATGGAACCGGAATTCATTTTCATCATCTTCATATTACCGCCCATGGTCATCATTCCGTTCATCTGCTTCATCTTCTTGAAGTAATTCAGCCTGGGGAAGGGGCGCAGCGGCTGCCTTTCCCCATGGCCCAGCCACAGGGATGATGACCCGGAGGTATCCTCCGCCGTCGCCTGGAACTCGAAAGCCCTGCCTGATTCCGGTACCGTCAGGACGACGTCGTAAGTCTCGGAAACCGCAATCATCATGCGGTCCACGTCCACGGGAACGACATCCTTCCCGTCGCTGGCCACCACGCGGATTTTGCCGCCCGCGTACCTCAGCCAGAAATAGGTGGAGGAAGCCCCGTTGACGATGCGCAGCCTGAGGCGGTCGCCGCCCTTCAGCCGGGGCAGGGAAGCCTGCGAAGAGCCGTTCAGCAGAAAGCGTTCGTAATACACGTCGCTCACGTCCATGGCGTTCATGCGCTTCCATTCGCTGGTCAGCTTGGTTCCCAGGTAGCCGGCGCGCAGGGCCTCCCAGTAGCTCTGCACGCTCCCCTTGCGGATGGAAAACCAGTCCGACCCGGTGTGAAGCTTCCTGTTCACCTCCTGGGGATTCTCGTTCGTCCAGTCGCTCAGCACCAGCGTATACTCCGGCAGGGCGTCCTCCGGCCTGCGCGCCGGGTCGCCGGGCCGCTTGCGGACGACGAACGCGCCGTACAGGCCGCTCTGCTCCTGAAGGCCGCTGTGGGAATGGTACCAGTACGTGCCGTTCTGGATGATGGGAAAAGTATAGGTATGCGTGGTGTGGGGCTTTACCGGCGCGGAAGTCAGGTACGGCACCCCGTCCTGGTCATTGGGCACCAGCAGGCCGTGCCAGTGAAAGGAAGTCTCCGTATCCATCAGGTTGTGCACCCGTATTACAGCGGTGTCCCCCTCCGTAAAATACAGAACGGGGCCGGGAATGCTTCCGTTGATGGTCATGGCCGGGCGCGTGACCCCGGTAAAATTGACCGGAGCGTTCCGGACGTATAAATCGTATTCCACCGTTTTGGCGAATGACGGAGAGAACTGGGCCATCAGGCAGCAGCACAGGAATGGGAAAAAATGGGAGGCGACCTTAAACATGAACAGGAGGAAAGTACTGCCAGAAAAGACCTGTTCATTCCATCTCCGGTTCAAAATGAAACGGATGTGATGTGTCATGCCTTTCCTGGAGCATGAAAGGAGAATCTGGAAACTGGCGCGGGCGGAAATGACAAGGGTGCGTTATTCCGGAATCCGGCCGCCGGAAGCCTGTTTCCGCGCAGCCTTCTTGGGAGGAATGGGCGCGATCAGGAAAGAGGACAAGATAAGCAGGCACCCGAGAGCCAGGAGGAACATATTGGGCTGTTCCCGGAACAGGAGCAGGGAAATCAGCGCCGCCAGGGGAATCTTGAGATTGTTCATGATTGCCAGCTTGACGGGCGTCACCCGGCGGGCGCCGTAATTCCAGAGGAAAAAGCAGACTCCTGAAGCGATGACTCCCAAATAGGCCAGCAGCCACCATTGCATGGCTGAAATCTCCTGCCAGCAGGCCAGCCCTGACGGCAGTCCGGCAGGCAAGGTAACCAGCAGGGCGCCTGCGTAGGCATAGGCGAAGCAGGAAGCTTCACTTCCGCCGAACCAGGAATCCTTCAAGGAAATGTAGGCGATTTGCCCTGCCGCGAAACAAAGGTTGGAAAGCTGTACCAGAACAATTCCCGTAAGTTCGCCATTGCCGGCGGAATACCCTTTCCAAAGGATGCCCGCGCCTCCTATGGCCGCAAGAACGGCCGCCGCCAGATGGAGCGGCGGCAGCTTCTTCTTCATCAGGCCGTTGACCAGAACCACGTAAATCGGCGTAGTGGCCGTGAAAAGGGCGACCTGGTGGGAAGGCAGATAATGGAAGGCTGCGATATAGCAGAGGTACATTCCTCCGAATTGGACGGCGCCTATCCCCATCATCCCCATTGCATGGCTGAAAGGAACCTTCCGGACGAAGGGGAGGAAAACGGCCAGCGAGCCGGCCATGCGCGCCAGCGCGACAAAACTGGCGGGGAGGTCGGACAGGCAGTTCCCCAGCAGTCCGAATGACAACGCCCAGATGAAAGACGTGATCAGCAGCGCAGGCATGAGGGCGGAAGCATACGGAGAAAGGAAAACCAAGTCAATGCCTGTGGCGCAGGAACAGTTACGAGGAGAATTCTTTCCACATGCAATTTTATGGAAAGAAAGGATGTGGGTACATCTGCTTCGCCAAATAGAGAAAGGACAGATTTTCTTGGTGGATGTTTTGTTTTGGCAAGGGAGAAGAAAAAGTTGGACAACGGTATTTAATAATGAAAATAAAAATGTTACAAAAGTTGAAAAAATGATTTTGAGGGTATTTGGACTTGAACTATTTTTGGTGGCTTTTTATAAAGATGCATGAACTTTTGGCCCCTTGCCGTTTTCTCTGTATGTGCCGTGGCATCTGTATCGCTTGCTGCGGAAATTCCTCAGGAAGTTCAGGCATTGGATCGCATATATCAGAAACGGTGCACCCAGGCTTGCGCCCCTCATATTGCTGCTTTTACTCAGAAAGCGTTGGTATTGCAGAAGAAATGCGTTCAACGCTCTGATTTTGAAGGGGCGAAAGTAATTCATGACGGTCTTGAGGAATTAAAGAAAAACAATTTTGACTGGCGATTGGTGAAGGAAACTTGCCAGATTTCTATTCCTAGGGATGGATGGTATGGTTCGGTTGCTAATATGATCCATAAGCTGGATGCTGAGGGCAACCATTATGATATACAGGAATTCCGTAAAAAATTTAAAAACACGGGCGAGAAAGTTAACACCGAACTGACGGGACCGGATCTGATCGTATTTACAGGAGCTCCGAACAGGTTGTGGCTGATCATTGATTCCCGGACGATTTTTGAAATTTATACAAACAATATCGTTGCCCGTTTGATACATGATTCTTCCAAAGAGGGAACCAATGTAGGAAGTGCGGATGAAATAAAAGATGCCGAGTGGCTGCAGATGCAGAACGATCTCAAGAAGCGGTGTTTTCAGGCATGTTCGGAAATAACAAAAAAATATATCCAGGCGTTAGACAAGTTGAAGCTGAAATTATCGGCTGACGGTGATATGACAGCTGCTGTTGCAGTGCATGAATACGCAAAACGGCTTGAAAGCGGCAACCTTTCTCCAGAACGGGACCGTTCCTTGAAAACCTTTGAAGGAAACTGGAAGGATGGTTCCGGTCTGACTTACCGTTTTAATGGGCGTGGAGAAGGTACAGTTAAAAAGTCTAACGGTACTACTGATTTTACGATGACTCCTGTCCGTTCTTCTCCCCACGGGGATTTCCATTATTTTAATGTTTCTTCCGGAGGCTCTCGGATTGCAACCCGGGTGGCCGACAAGGTTTATATTATCATGCAGGATGGAAGAAAGGATTGGCTGCGCGTGTGTAAACGTATCGGGAAATAACATTGAGAAAATACATGGAACCCAGCCGAACTGCAGAACTGAGTGCAACATCGTTGAAGGCATCTCGAAATTGAGCCTGAAGGTTCGTTCTTATACTGCTTTTCTAGGTGGATGCACCCTCCCGTGCCAGGCAGACGGCAAATCATCATCCGGGTGCAGGGAAACATCGGTTTTATCTTTTCGCTATCAGCCTTCTGTTATCCGCTAAAATAAAGCCTGGCTGTGAAAAGAAAAACGCTCCGGAATGCAGGATTCCGGAACGTTTATGAAGATGGTACGCGGTACTGGTTTCGAACCAGTGACCCCATGCGTGTGAAGCATGTGCTCTACCACTGAGCTAACCGCGCATTTGCAGTGCGGGTGAGAATATATCGTTCATGCAGGGGATTGGCAAGGAGTTTTTTGAAGGCAGGTGAAAAAGAGGGAATACTTTCCTTCCGTCAAGATTCCCGGATTCATTCCTCCTGACTGATGTGCGGCTTTGTCCGGATTCCGTTCCGGAAAGTGGGAAGGTGGCTCAATTCCGGCTTGTACAGCATCAACCGTCTTCCTACACTCCGGGCATGAGTTGCACAAGCCCTCCCAGAGCATGGGCCCAGGTTGATACCAATGCGTTGAGGCACAATTTGAACGTCGTCCGCCGCGTGATGCCGGACCACGGTCTGATGGCCATTGTGAAGGCGGAGGCCTACGGGCACGGACTGGAAGGGGTAGTGAAGGCTCTGGATGGTGAAGACTGCGCTTTTTTCGGCGTTGCCACGGTGGCGGAGGCAGGCCGGGTGAGGGATGCTGGGGTGAAGACATGCCCGTTCATTCTCGGTCCCTGTTTTGCCGGAGAACGGGAGGAGATTGTGCAGAACGGCTGGCGCGCCGCCCTTTCCAGCATGGAGGAGGCGGAACATTTCAATTCTCTGGGCGCCCTTTACAACAAGCCCGTCCATGTCCATCTGGGCGTGGATACCGGGATGGGCCGCAGCGGCTTTCTTCCCAGTGAACTGCACGGCCTGACGGAAAAGCTCAAGCAGTTCAGCCATCTGGATCTGGAGGGCGTGTTTTCCCACCTGTCCGCGGCTTCCGACGATATTTCCTTCACGCACGGGCAGATCAGCGGCTTTTCGGAGGCCGTGAACGAACTTTCCCTGGGGCACCAGTACAAGTTCCGGCACCTGTGCAGCAGCGCGGCCGTGTTTAATTACAAGGTTCCCTGCGCCAACATGGTGAGGCTGGGCAGAATCCTGTACGGGTATTCCCCCATGCCGTCCCCGTACAACAAGGAGCTGCGGCCCACGATGACCCTGTACAGCCGCATTACCCTGATACGCACGCTGCCGGGCAACCACGGCGTTTCCTACAACCACTGTTATATGACGAAGGGGAGCACGAAGGTGGCTACCATCGGCATTGGCTATGCGGACGGCTACCTCCAGTATCTTTCCAACCAGGGAGCGCGCGTGTATATCAACGGCCAGTACTGCCCGGTTCTGGGCCGTGTGACGATGGACCAGATTATGGTGGACGTCACCTACATGGACCAGGTGGAGACCGGGGACCTGGTGGAGATCATGGGCCCTAATGTAAGCTGGGAGGAGCTGACGCGCCGCGCCAGTACCATCCCCAGCAACGTGCTGACCAGCATCAGTGCCCGCGTGCCGCGGATTTACGTGTAAGGGGACGCGGGCTGTTTCGTGCTCGTTTGTTTTTTTGACGGGATGGCAGGCACCGAAGCCGCAAAGCTGCGGTGAACCGGTGTTTCCGCTATCGCCTTTAAAGGCGGTGACTCTTCCGGGAGTGAGGGAGTTGTTCCCCTCATGGGTGTTTTTCCTAAGCGGAACAGAGGCTTTTGTTGGGGTATGCTGTCCGCCGGCCGGAGAAAATTTCCTTGGCTGCGCTCTGGATGGATTTTTAGTTATGAAGGGCGGGGAGGCCGTCATCCCCAGGCTGCCAGAACCGTAAATTCATGGTTAATCAGCATTTCCGCCATACCTCTTGGCAGCCGGAATTTTCTTGAAATGGGAGGTTTTACTTCTGGGAGCGCCTTTTCCAATAGGTAACGGATGCGACGTTTTTCCGCGCTTTTACCGCTGGCGCACCTTGTTCCAGTCCTCCGGCTCCAGGGAGCAGGGGTCCGGGGCTACCCAGTGGCCAGGTTCTATTTCCACGGGGGTGAGATCCGCACCCACCGTTTCCGGATAGGAGGGGTGCTGGATGCGGTGGCCGAAGGCGGAGCCGAGCGGCGGATTGATGGGAGAGGGAACGTCCCCCGGCAGGGGCTGGTGCTTGTTGGCCCTGGCGGGATCCGGTTCCGGAATGGCGTCCAGCAGCGCCTTGGTATAGGCGTGTTTGGGGGATTGGTAGATGGTTTCCGCATCTGACATTTCCACGATTTTTCCCAGGTACATGACCGCCACGCGGTCGGAGATGTGCTTGACCACCGCCAGGTCATGGGCGATGAAGAGGTAGGAGAGCTTGCGTTCCTCCTGGAGTTCCAGCAGCAGGTTGAGCACCTGGGACTGGACGGATACGTCCAGCGCGGAGACGGGTTCATCCAGAATGATGAGGCTGGGGTTCAGCGTCAGGGCGCGCGCGATGCCGATGCGCTGGCGCTGGCCTCCGGAGAATTCAAAGGGGAAGCGGTCGATGGCGCTGTCCGGCATGCCTACGCGGTCCAGCAGGCCGCGCACCCATTCCCGGCGCGCGGCGGGTGTGCCCATGCGGTGGATGACGAAGGGTTCCGCTACAATCTGGCCGATGGATTGGCGCTGGTTGAGGGATTCCGCCGGGTCCTGGAAGACCATTTGAATATGGGGGCGCAGGGGCCGCATTTTGCGCTGGGAGAGCCTGGCGATGTTTTTGCCGTTGAACTGGATGGAGCCTCCGGTGGGTTTCAGCAGGCGGACGATGCTTTTCCCGATGGTGGATTTTCCGCAGCCGGATTCCCCCACTAGTCCCAGCGTTTCACCGGGGTAGATGCTGAAGGAGACGTCGTCCACCGCCTTGACCCATCCCGCCTGCCGCAGGAAGATTCCTGAGCGGACGGGAAAGTACATTTTCAGGTTGTTGACTTGCAAGAGTGGTTCCGGCATGGCGAGAGAAGGGGAAAAAGGTTAAAGGTTGGCGCAGCGGGGGCAGGCTTCCACGAAGTGGTCCGGGGATATTTCCACGAGAGGCGGCCGTTCCGTGAGTTCTTCCACGGGCACTCCCTGGCGCTGGCAGAAGCGGCAGCCGGGCACAAAGTCCGCAATGGAGGCCACCTGGCCGGGAATGGTGGGCAGCTTGGTCTTGCGCACGGAGCTCAATTGAGGGATGGAGGCCAGCAGTCCCTTGGTGTAGGCGTGGCGGGGATTGGCAAAGAGTTCCCGGACGGGTGCTTTTTCCACCACGCGGCCGGCGTACATGACTACTACGGAGTCACAGCTCTGCGCAATGACGCCCAAGTCATGGGTGATGAGGATGGAGGAGGAGCCCATTTCCGCCTGGAGGTCCTTGAGGAGGGACAGAATCTGCGCCTGCACGGTGACGTCCAGGGCCGTGGTGGGTTCATCCGCGATGATGAGTTCCGGATGGCAGGCCAGAGCAATGGCGATGACGACGCGCTGGCGCATGCCGCCGGAGAGCTGGTGGGGGAATTCGTCCACGCGCTGTTCCGGCGCGGGGATGCGGACGCGCTGCAGGAGCTGGATGGCGGCGTCCCGGGCTTCCCTGGCGTTCATTCCCCGGTGGAGCATCAGGGATTCCCCTATCTGCCTGCCGATGCTGTGCACGGAGTTGAGCGCCGTCATCGGTTCCTGGAAGATGACGCCGATGTGGCGGCCGCGGATGCCGTGCATGTCCGTCTCCTTCGCCTGGACCAGGTCACGGCCCTTGAAGAGTATTTTCCCGTCCAGGATTTTCCCCATGGGCTGGGGAAGCAGGCGGACGATGGACATGGCCGTGACGCTTTTGCCGCAGCCGGATTCCCCCACGATGCCTACGCAGGTTCCCTTGGGAACGGTGAAGCTGACGCCGTCCACCGCTTTCAGCAGGCCGGATTCCGTCTCGAATCCGGTGACCAGGTTCTTGATTTCCAACAGGGGTTCGCTCATTTGTTATTTTTCCGTGGCAGAGGGTTCCAGCGGGCCGCCGTTTTCCGGGATGACGGGAACGGACGGCAGCTTGCCGCCGCCTTCCTTGTTGTTCAGGCTGTCGATGGAGTCCATATAGCGGTACTGGTCGTATACGGTGTCCACTTCCTCGAAGGTTTTTCCTTTCCGCTTGGCTTCCATGGTTTCCTTCTTGACGTCGTTGTCCACCCAGTACAGGTAGCTTTCCATCGGGTCAAACACGACCGGATGGCAGAATTGCGTGGTGGCGCTGTTCGGCCATTTGACCCAGCGCCAGTAGCCCAGCCTGACGAATTCCGTGGTCCAGCAGGGGACCCACAGGGCCTCGTCATGAATTTTCTGCTGCACCTTCCACGTGGCCTTTTGAAGCTCGTCTTCCGTAGCGGCGTTCGTTTCGTCGTCCAGCAGCTTGTCCATCTCCTTGTCCGCATAAGCGCAGATGTTGTTGGTATAGGTGATGAGGCTGCCGCGTTCGTCATAGGCGTAGCGGGAGTGGAAGCCCTGCTCGTTCATCGGGTGGGGCGGGGTGAAGCCCCAGGCCATGAAGGAGGCCTGGACGCGCTTTTCCATGATCTTGCGGAAGGCCACGGTGGAGTCCAGCGGGTCCAGCTGGATTTCCAGGCCGCACTTGCGGGCGTCTTCCTTCAGTTTGCCCAGCGTGGAGGCCAGGGAGGGGGAGGAATTGGGGAAGGTGATGGCGGCGGTGAGCCGGGTGCCGTCTGGCTTGCGGAGGATTCCGTCCGGGCACGGGATGGTGTATCCGGCCTTGGCGAAGCAGGCGCGGGCCTGTTCCGGAGAGTAGGGGCGCGCCTTGATGTAGGGGTTGGTGAATTTGCCGAAGCCGGAGTTGTAGGAGTTGAGCCGCTGGTAGTCTCCGCGGAAGGTGATGTCAATGATGTTCTGGATGTTCAGCGCATGCTGGAAGCCCAGGCGCACGTTGAGGTCGTTGAAGGGGGCCTTGGAAGTGTTCAGGAAGAGGCCGTACGGAGGCCGGGGGTAAATGGTGAAAAACGTGCTGCGGTTGATATAGCCGTTGTGGACTTCCGGGATTTCCATGCGCTCATGCCACAGCTCCGGCTTCGTGATGTTCAGCACGTCCAGCTCCCCGATGCGGAAGAGTTCAATGGCCTTGGACGGTTCCGCGATGAAGTTGTACACGATCTGGTCCACGTTATACATGTACTTCGTGAATTTCTTGTCCCTGGCCCACCAGTCCGGCACGCGCTGGAGCGTTACCTGGCGGCCGCGGATGATGCCGTCCGGCTTCACCACGTAGGCGCCCGTGGTGGGCGGTACGCGCCACTGGTAGCGTTCCACGTAGCTGGGGCCGAATTCGCAGTAGAAGTGCGGCGGGGAAGGGATGAACAGCGTGCAGTAGAACGGGAGCAGCGGCTTGGCGAAGGGGAGGGTGATGGAGAAGCGGTTGTCGTCGTAGATGGTGATGTTGGACGCGTTCTGGTAGAAGAAGTTGTTGTAGAAGACGTCCCGGCTGTATTCCGAGGTGCGGATGTACATGTTCACCAGCAGGTCGATGGCCTTTACCTTGGCTCCGTCCGAGTAGCGGGCGTCCGGGTCCAGTTCAAAGTAAACAGTGCGCCTGTCTGCGGATTCCGCCCATTTGTGGGCGATGCCGGGGATGATTTTTCCGGTGACCGGATGAATGGAGACGAGGCCGATGATGATTTCATCATACAGCGGGCCGCGGAAGCCGCTGTTGCTGTTCGGGCCGTTGGGCCGGAACGTGTCCGGGTAGGACCCCGGAGCCCATTGGCGCAGCACGCCGCCTTTTTTGGCGTTCGGGTCGCCTATTTCCGGATTGTCCAGCCCGTCTTCCCATTTCAGGTTCTGGGGGATGTCCGCCGGAGTCTTGAATTTGATGTAGTCCCCTTCCGTCTGCCTGCGGTGGATGACGGACAGGGCCGCTTCATCAGCAATGAGCTTGCTTTGCAGCTTTTCCCTGATTTTGGGGTCTTCCTCCTTGAAGAATTTGTCCCGGAGTTCCCGTATTTCCTTCTGCTTGGCGGCTTCTTCCCGCGCCAGCCGGTCATTGATCTGCTTGTTCCACCGTTCCGGGAAGGAGTCAAATCCCGGAGGGAGCGTGCCGAAAGGCACGTTCGGCTGCCAGCCCACCCCCTGGGATTGGGAGGAATCCTTGCAACCGGAACCAACTGCCAGCAGAAGGGACAGCGTCACGGAGGAAAGGATGGTGCGGAGGATGGTGGACAGCTTGAGCATGGGTATGGCGGAAACAGGAGTCTTTTTATTTATAGGTGGTGAATTTCTTGGGGTCGAAGGCTTCCCGGATGGCCTCCCCGATGAAGGTGACGAGCAGGAGGGTAATCACCAGGGCGGAGAAGGCGGAGGTGACCACCCAGCTGGCGGAGAGGTCCGCCAGGCCGTCATTGAGCAGGCGCCCCCAGCTGGCGTACGTGTCCGGAAGGCCGAAGCCCAGGTAATCCAGGGAGGCCAGGGCCAGGATGAGGGCGGAGACGCTGAACGGAACCAGCGTGACCAGGATGGCGACGAGGTTGGGGAGGATGTGGACGAAGAGGATGCGGCTGGTGGAAGCCCCCAGCACGCGGGCCGCCGCCACGTAGTCGCGCGCCTTTTCCTTCATGGTGGAGGTTCTGAGCTGGTAGGTCATGGCCATCCACCCGAACATGATGAGCAGGCTGATGATCAGGAATATGCCTTTCATGTGAAGCGGCACCATGTCTGAGATGATCATGATAATGAACAGGAAGGGAACCTGGGAGAAGATTTCAATGAGGCGCTGCATGCCGAGGTCAAACATGCCGCCGAAGTAGCCCATCATCATCCCGAAGGTGATGCCGATGAAGTACACGATGGGAAGGTAGAAGATGGCGGCCTTCATGTTCACCTGGAGCCCTCCGTACAGGTACGCCAGGATGTCCGCACCCTGGGTGTTGGTGCCCAGGAGGTGGCCGCCCTTGAGGGGAGGGGCCGGGTGGTAGAAGATGCGGCTGATTTTGTTCTCGTCCGTCTGTTTCAGGAAGTCCTCCTTGGTGCCGGGGCCGCTGTAGTGTTCCGCTACGATCTGGTTGTTTTCATACGTGGCGCTGTACACTTCCGTCCGGTCTTCCAGCCAGCCGGTGGCGCGGTCCACCTTTTTCCCCTTGCGGAATTTGTAGCTGATGTGGGGAAGGGCTTCTTCATCCTTGTGCAGCCGGGAGGCCAGGCCGGAATACGGCTTGCCGCTGGACTCGCAGACCAAGCCGTCTTCATTCACCGTCAGGGCCTCGGAACCGGGATTGGTGGAATCCCCTGTGGGGTCGTACGGAACCAGGGGCATGATGACGAGGGAGGGTTTTCCCGGCTGCCCTGCCTGTTTTTTCAGTTCGCGGTAGTTGGCTTCCGCATCCGCAAAGTCCCCGGTCTGGCCGAAGGTGGAGCCTTTGTAAACCTTGCGCATGATGGCGGGGAAGTACCAGGAGCCGTCCTGCACGACGAGCAGCGCCCGTTTGCCCACCAGGCACTGGTCCATGCAGGCCAGCAGCGTCAGTACGAGCAGGATGATGAGGGAGACATAGCCGCGGGAGATGCTTTTAAAGCGCTGGATGCGGCGTTTCGTAATCGGCGTGGGATGGAAGCGGCGCGGCCCTTTCAGCATGATCCAGAAGCCGACCCCGGCCATGACCAGCACGCAGGCCCAGCCGAACCACAGGAATTTTCCCTGCGGCGTCAGGATGCCGCCGTTGTTCTGGTCCGTGCAGACGATGTTGAGCATGCTCATTTCACGCGAGACGGTGAAGGGCCAGCTCAACGTGGGCAGGAGCAGGCCGCACAGCTCTCCCACGGCAGTGAGGACCGCCAGAATGACCAGAAGGTATGCCAGTTTTCTAACCATGTGTGTTATTCAAATTTAATGCGCGGATCCACGGCGGCCACGATGATGTCTGAAAGCAGGTTGCCCAGCACCATCAGGAAGGAGGTAAGCAGCAGCGTGCCCATGATCAGGGCGTAGTCCTTGTCCATCAGGGCCTGGTAGCTCAGCATCCCGAAGCCCTGGATATCGAAGACCTTTTCCACCAGCATGGAGCCGGCCACAATAAGGCTGATGAGGCTGCCCAGCGTGGAGGCAATCGGGATGAAGGAGTTGCGGAAGGCGTGCTTGATAACGGCCCCCTTGAAGCTCACGCCCTTGGCCATGGCCGTCCTGATATAGTCCGCGGAAAGGTTGTCCATCAGGTTGTTTTTCATCATCATGGTGGTGATGGCGAAGGAGCTGACTACATAACAGATCAGGGGAAGCACCGTATGGTGCAGCAGGTCTCCGGCCTGTTGCCAGAAGCCCATGTCCGCAAAGTCCGGAGACGTAAGCCCGCAGAGCGGGAACCATTCCAGCCGCGCGCCCAGATACACCACCAGAACGGCGCCCAGCGCAAAGCCGGGCACGGAGTACCCCAGGAAAATCAAAACAGAGGAGATGTTGTCCACCAGGCTCTTGTGGCGGATGGCCTTTATTACTCCCAGGGGAATGCAGACGGAATAGGTAATAATGGCGCTCAGGATGCCGAAGTACAGGGAGACGGGAATGCGCTCCTTAATCATGTCCCACACCGGTTCATTGTATTTGAAGGAGTTGCCCATGGTGCCCTGGAGCAGCCCGTCAAAGCTGGTCTTATACATCACGGCGCGCCAGGCATAGCCGCGCGCCTTGTCCCTGACGGCTTCCGTATTGTCCGTCTGCCTCATGCGGCGCGCCCAGCGTTCCGCGCGGTCCATGGGGGATTCTATGTCCACGGTCCAGCCTTCCGAGGCGGCTTTCCGGGACGGAGTGCCGGAAAAGAAGGCGTCCTTCACGCTGTCGGAATTCTTGTCCTGGCGCACTACGACGACCTGTTCTCCCGTTTCATTCAGGTTGATCCGGGTGTGCGTATCGGAAATGCCGGAATATTCATCTTCCTTGTCCGCCGCTTCCACGCCGCCGATATCCCCGAATTCCTCACGGGAAATGAAAATCTTTTTGGGGAGCACTCCCAGCCATTGCAGATAGGCGGTGATGATGGGCTCCTGAAGGCTGTACTGTTCCTCTAGGCGCTCCATATCCGCTTCGCTCAGGTTATTGTCGCCGCGCTGGGACCCCGCCTTCTGGCCGGACAGGGCGCTCATGCTCTGCTGTTGCATCATCTGCTCAATGGGACCTCCCGGAACAAAGCGGGTTATGCAAAAGACGAGGAACGTGACCCCCAGCAGCGTCAGGGGCATGAGAAGGAGTCGTCTGATGATGTAGGTCTTCATTCGTCGCGCAGAACTCTACTGGTTTGTGGCAGGCGAGGCAAGTAGCAATGCAAATTTGTGAGCCTTTGCTAACATGCGGTTTCCCCACTTTTTCTTAATGCGGAATGGAAACAATTAAAGATTACGCAGGATTTCAATGGAGCATCCCGTATTACCGTCAATGGTTCGCAAAACATTAAATGCCTTCTCCCAGGCGGCGCGCCAGCATCTCCGGGAGTCCGGCGGCCAGAATGCGCCTTTGCGCTTCCTCCACGTCGTATTCCACGCGGCGCTGGTAATAAACCATGCTGTCCACATCCAGCACGCCGTAGGCGGCGCGGGGGTCTCCGTCCCTGGGCTGGCCGACGGAACCCACGTTAATAAGGTACTTGTTGGTTTTGAGAAGCTGGATGTCCCCGGATTCATATTCCTGGATGCTCCCTTCATGGCGGATGAAGGTGCGGGGGACGTGCGTATGACCGTTGAAGCACAGGAACTGATTGTCGCGCAACATGTTGATGCTGTGCGTGGCCG
The DNA here is from genome assembly GCF_017566105.1 of Akkermansia sp. GGCC_0220. NCBI lineage: Bacteria > Pseudomonadati > Verrucomicrobiota > Verrucomicrobiia > Verrucomicrobiales > Akkermansiaceae > Akkermansia > Akkermansia sp. GGCC_0220. Next base: position 243,201 of record NZ_JABFCI010000002.1, on the reverse strand, counting down.
TGTCCACATTCGTGACGTAGGACCAGGAATTGGGCTTGTCCTGGGTGGCGTGCACCAGAACGATTTCATTGGGCAGGATACGCTGGAAGGGGGCGCGGCGAAGCCACTTCTTCTGTTCTTCGGAAAGCTGCTGGCGCGTCCACATCAGGGCTTTGTACGCCACGGGGTTCATGCCCGCCGGATTGTCTTCCCCAATGGCTTCCTCATCATGGTTGCCGCGCACGGTGGGAATCTGGCGTCCGCGGACGAACTCAAGGCATTCGGCCGGATTGGCGTTGTAGCCCACAATATCACCCAGGCAGTAAACGGCGTCGCATTGAAGCTGTTCTATATCCTTCATCACCGCTTCCAGAGCGGGCAGATTGGCATGGATGTCACTGATCAGGGCTATTCTACTCATGGTGTTGTGGAGAAAAAGCATAGCATCTTTCCGGGGCGTTGCCAAGCGCCTTCGGCGGAGCGGTTAAAGATTAAAGGCCGGAAATTAAAGTTCATCCCAGCCGTCATTGAAAAAGCGCCCCTTTAAAGGAGGAGCTCCTTTTAATTTATCTTTAGTCTTTTGTTTTTAGTCATCCGTTTTTGCGGGAGGCAAGGCCTCCAAGGCCTCCCTCAAGCCGTCCACGGGGTATTTCAGGGAATTGGCCAGGTGGCTGCTCATCAGGTCGCGGGCAATCTCGTCCGTCGGGAACAATTCCCGGAAGGGGACGCGGTCTTTTTCAGGCACTTTCAGCCTGTTTTCCAGGACGAAAATATTGCTCACCAGGCTGGGTGTCCGGTTCCTGGGATCCTTGAACAATTCCCGGCCCAGCTCCAGCGCCTCGCGGGATTTGGAGGGAACGCGGACAAGCGCATAAAACTCCTTGCGCGCCGTCAGGGGCGGCGCTCCCAGTTCCCGGGCCTTGCGGTAGGCTTCCGCAGCCTTTTCAAAATCCGGCTGGCGGTAGGTATCGCTGTACATGTTGCCCAGCAGGGATTGCAGGTACCAGCTGTCCGGGTTGGCGCTGATGCCTTTTTCCAGGAAGCTGCGGCCCTTCTGGATGTACTTCCGGAAGCCTTCCCTTCGTTCCATGGGAGAAAGCCGCTTATTGTCCAGATAGCTGGAGGAGGCGTTATTGCCCAAATGCCACGAACCGTTGTCCCAGTAAAAGTCGGAATGGGGGGCAAGAGAGGTGATTTGGTTGTAGCGGCGTTCCAGATTGGCCCAGTCGGAAATCAGGAAGCAGTCGAAGGCCTCCATGCTCAGCACGGCCGCGACCAGGGAGCGCAGCCCCCCCAGGGAAACCATGGCGAGCTGCTGTTCCAGATAATCGGAGGAGGAGAGCTCCACCGGGTCATCCAGCAGCCCCGCTGCCTTTTCCTGCTCCAGAATACGGTTCTGCAAAGGCAGGCGAATCATGCCGAAGCCCAGCAGGGCAATGATGAAAATGGCGAAGGTTTTCAGCATGATTCGTAAAATGGTTCAGATCAATCCATGTTCAGGCGCTTGCGGATGTCCTTGTCCAGGAGTTCCCATTCCGGCACGGATGCTCCGGCCTGCCGGGCCTTGGAGAGAGGGTCTCCCCAGATGGCCGTGTATTCGACGGGGCGTCCTTCGTTGTAGTCCACGGCGCTGGACGGAATGAAGGAGCCCATGCTTTCCGTGCGGGAAAGGTGGAATTCCACCAGGTCATCCGGCAGGGTGTAGCCGCGGGCCTTCGCCGCCCGGACTACTTCCTCCATGATGCGGCGCGCCCGGGCGACGTTTTCCGGGTTTTGATAGAGTTCCGCAATGCTGATGCCGCCCAGCGCCAGGCACAGCCCGTTGAACGGGATGTTCCAGACAAGCTTGTACCACTGGATTTGCTCCGCGGCGTCAAAGGCGCGCGTCTTGATGCCGGCGTTGGCAAACAATTCGGAGAGTTCCCGGGCCTTTTCAGAGCCTTCCGGTGAGGGGACGAAGGGTGCAAATTGAATGTTGCCGCCTTCCAGATGGTTGACGTGGCCCGGTTCCGCGCGCATGGCGCAGATGAAGCAGAGGCCCACATAGATGCGGTCAGCCGGGATGATGCGGGCGATTTCCTCCGCATTTCCCATGCCGTTCTGGAGCGTGACTACAACCGTATCCGGTCCCATCAACGGAGGGAGGGCCTTGGAAAAACCGGCATTTGCCGTGCTTTTCCAAGCGACTATGACGAGGTCCACCGGGCCGACTTCCGCCGCGTCCCGGTACACCTTGAGCCGGGGCAGGGAGATGTCTCCATGCAGGCTTTTTACTTGCAGGCCGTGTTCTTTCAGGTAGCCGTATTCCGAACGTACGATGAAGGAGACGTCCTGGCCGGATTCCTGAAGTCTGGCTCCGTAGTAGCAGCCGAGGGCTCCGGCTCCCAGAATGGCGATTTTCATGGTGTGCGGTGAAGGTGTGTATCTTGTATTGAGATTGCCTAGAGGCCCTGAACGTTGCCCTTGTTGTCCAGATAGATGTGCATGGCGTTCGGTGAGACGGGCAGGGCCGGCATGCGCATGATTTCACCGCAGAGGGCCACCAGGAAGCCGGCTCCGTTGGCAATTTCAAAGTCACGCACAGTGACGGTGAAACCGGTGGGGCGGCCACGGAGACGACCGTTGTCGGAAAGGGAGTTCTGGGTTTTTGCCATGCAGATGGGCAGGTCCGTGAGGCGGCTGGCTTCAAACTGGGCCAGCTTCTTTCTGGCCGCGGGCGTCAGTTCCACTCCATCCGCTCCGTAAATACTGCGGGCGATGATGTTGAGCTTTTCTTCCACCGGAAGGGCGGATTCATAGAGGGGCTTGAAAGGAGCGGAGGGCTTGTCCGCAGCTTGCACCACCATTTGGGCCAGGTTTTTGCCGCCTTCCCCTCCCTGGGAGAAGATGTCCGCAATGGCGCAGGGAATGCCGCGTTCCGCACAGTGCGCCACGATGGCGTCCAGTTCCTCCTGGGAGTCGTCAAAGAATTTGTTGACGGCTACCACCACGGGGCGCTTGTAGTGGGCGGCGGCGTCCAGATGGGCGTCCAGGTTGGCAAGACCTTTTTTCAGTGCGGCCACGTCCGTGTTTTTCAGGTCCGCCAGGGCGGTGCCTCCGTGCATTTTCAGGGCGCGCGCCGTGGCTACGATGACGATGGCGGCAGGGTCCAGTCCGGATTGGCGGCACTTGATGTCCAGGAATTTTTCCGCGCCCAGGTCAAAGGCGAACCCGGCTTCCGTGACGGCATAGTCCCCAAAGTGGAGGGCCATTTTGGTGGCCAGCACGGAGTTGCAGCCGTGGGCGATGTTGGCGAACGGGCCTCCGTGCAGGAAGCAGGGCACCCCTTCCACGGTCTGGACCAGGTTGGGCATCAGGGCGTCTTTCAGCAGGGCCATGACGGAGCCGGTGATGCCGAGTTCCCTGGCGAATACGGGCTTGTCGTCCGTCGTGAAACCGATCACGATGCGGTTGATGCGGTCTTCCATGTCCTTGTAGGAGGTAGCGAGGCAAAGGCACGCCATGATTTCCGAAGCCGGAGTGATGTCGAAGCCCGTTTCACGCGGGAAGCCCTGCTTGTTGAGTCCCACGATGATGGAGCGCAGGGAGCGGTCGTTCATGTCCATGACGCGCTTCCACGTGACTTTGCGTTCGTCAATGTTCAGCGTGTGGAAGAACATGGCGTTGTCAATGATGGCGCTGATCAGGTTGTGGGCGGACGTGATGGCATGGAAGTCTCCCGTGAAGTGCATGTTGATTTCATCAGGCGGCGTCAGGGAGCTTTTACCGCCGCCGGTGGCGCCGCCCTTGCGGCCGAATACCGGGCCCATGGAGGGCTGCCGAAGCGCCAGGCAGGCTTTTTTACCGATGGCCTGCAACCCCTGCGCCAGACCGATGGAGACGGTGGTTTTCCCTTCTCCGGAAGGGGTGGGCGTGATGGCGGAAACCAGAATGAGTTTGCCGGGTGCGGCCGGCTTGTCCAGTACGTCCAGGGAAATCTTGGCCTTGTTGCGGCCGAAGGGGATCACGTCGTTTTCATCGACGCCCAGCTTGTTGACACAATCGGAGAATGCAGGTGTGACCATGAATGCATGATGACGGAAGCCCCCTCTTTTTGCAAGAAGGTTCATGGGCATTCATGTGGCGGAAACGTGGATGTTTTCAACCATCATGGGAGTGGGCCCAGGGAAATCCTGGGTTCAAGGAGGGTACGGGCAGAGGGTGCGCGGGAGAGGGAAAATTGGGCGGTGCGGGCACCGTTGTTTTTCAAACCGTGGGAGCGTGTCCTTCCACTATGTTTTCTAATGAAAGCGTTCCGGGAATGAGGGCCTCTGGACCTTATAAAAATTTCCCTTGAAACCAGGGTATTTCAGGAAAGAAGCCGATTTGAAGGGTTACCGCTTCAGCACAGGGCGGTAATGGCCCGTGATGGTATGGGAGAAGAGGAAGTCTTCCTCCTGCGCACCGCAGCCGACGTTGTGAATAATCAGTGGCGTTCCTTCCTTCGTCTTCCGGTCGGAAACGATGCCGATGTGGGGAACACTGTCGGACAGGTTCCACGTAACCAGGTCGCCGGGCTTGTAGTCCGCCGCGGTTTCCGTAATGGGAACGGACCATCCTTTCCGGGCAAAGAAGGCGCGGAGATTGGGAACCCTGCGGTGGTCAATGCTGCGGTCCGTGGTTTTCAGGCCCCATAGTTTCGGATATTTGGAGAAGTGGGCCTTCATGTCTTCATGCACGGCTTTCTGGAGGTCCAGTCCGAAAGCCCTCATGGCTCGGATGACCACGTCCGTACATACTCCCGTTTCCTTGGGGACATCCCCGTTGGGGTAGGGGATGGTTTGATAGCCTCCGTTGTAGGAGACCGTTACTCCTATCTGTTCGCGCGCCTTGGCGGCCAGTGCGGCGTTGTCCGCCATCAGGCACGCGGAACAGGAAAGGAAGAGGAAGGTGAGAAGGACGGCGGGTTTCATGGGGTAGTTGGGCTGGGAAAATGGTAAAAATCAGACGAAGCTGGCAAAGCCGATGTCCGGACGGCGCTGCATGCCGTCAAATTTGACCTTTTTGGTTTCGTTGTGGGCACGCTGGCGCGCTTCGGAAAGGGATTCCCCCTGCGCCACGACGGCCAGCACGCGGCCGCCGTTGGTTTCATAACAGTTTTTGTCCGCATTCCATTTGGTGCCGGCGTGGTAAACGGAGGCATTCGCAACGTCGTCCAGCCCCTGGATGGCGTCGCCGGAGCGGGAGGTTTCCGGATATCCCTTGGAGGCCAGCACGCAGCAGACGCTCCAGCCGTTTTGGAAGGAGATTTCTTCCGGAGTGAATTCTCCCTTGGCCCCGTGCAGGCAGAAGGAGGCCAGATCCCCGGAGAGCAGGGGCATGACGGCCTGGCATTCCGGATCCCCGAAGCGGCAGTTGTATTCAATCACCTTGGGGCCGTTCGGAGTCAGCATCAGGCCGAAGTACAGGAAGCCGCGGTAGGGCAGTCCGTCCTTTTTCAGTCCGGCTACCGTCGGGGCCACGATTTCCTTTTCAATGCGTTCCAGCATGTCCGGCTCCACAAGCTGGCGGGAGGCCACCGCGCCCATGCCGCCCGTGTTGGGGCCCGCGTCGCCTTCCTTGAGGCGTTTGTAGTCCCGCGCCGGGCACAGGATGAGGTAGTGGTCGTCCACCAGGGCTCCGAAGATGGAGACTTCCGGCCCGGTCAGGAATTCTTCCACCAGCAGGCGCCCTTCACCGAAGCGCCTGTCCGTAAATACTTCTTTCAGGAAAGCGTCCGCTTCTTCCTTGCTCATGCAGACGGCCACGCCCTTGCCGGCGGCCAGGCCGTCAAATTTGAGCACGGTGGGGTAAACGCCGCCGATGAATTGCCGGGCTTCCTCCAGGGTGGCGGCCACACGGGCCTGCCCGGTGGGGATGTGGTGGCGGAGCAGGAATTCCTTGGCAAATTCCTTGCTGGCTTCCAGCTGGGCGCTTTCCTTCACCGGCCCCCAGCAGGGAATGCCCACGCGGGCACAGGCGTTCGCCAGGCCTTCATCCTTCACCAGATAGCTTTCCTCCCCGGCTACGCAGAGGTCCACTTTATTGGAAACCATCCAGTCGATCAGCGTAGGCAGATCCCTGGCGGGAATGGGGGCTGCCAGACGGTTGATGGCGTCACTCCCCGGGAAACAGTACATTTCCGGTGCGGAGGGAGATTCCTTGAGCGCCTTGACCAGTGCGTGTTCACGCCCACCTTTTCCAATAACGGCTATTTTCATACGCGGCAAGTATGCCGGGACGGACTGATTTTGCCAAGCTGAAATGAACGGGGAAGGCACTCCCGGCATACGGTTTTTTCCGTGCTGCTCCAAGGGGCTTTCATGATTCAGGGGACGGCTGTGGAACGTCTGCGTGCCCCTGGGCGGTGTTTTGCTTCCGCGGGAATCCCGGCCATGAAAAAGACCGCCTGACACGGAGGAAAGGCGGCCTGTGAAAAGAAGTTGTTTGTCCTGGCTTTAGAACGGGATTTCGTCATCCATGTCTCCAAAGTCGCTGGACGGCTGGTTGGAGGGAGGCATGGGGGGCGGATTGTAGTTCTGGGCCGGACGGGACTGCCCGTAGTTGTTGGAGCGGGGAGCTCCCTGGGGCTGCTGGCGCGGAGCGCCGCCCATGTCGCCTTCACCGCCGCGGGGGAAAAGCTGGATGTTTTCACCGATCACGCGCAGCTTGGTGCGCTTCTGTCCGGAGGCCTTGTCTTCCCAGGAGTCCAGTTGCAGGCGTCCTTCCACAAAGACTCCGCGGCCCTTGCTGAGGTAGTTGCCGGCTACTTCCGCCTGGCGGTTCCAGAGGGTGACGTCCACAAAGGTGGTTTCCTCCTGGCGTTCGCTGTTGTCGCCCGCATAGTAGCGGTTGATGGCGAGGCGGATGTCCGTGACGGCGGTGCCTTTGGGGGTGTAGCGCAGCTCGGGATCGGCGGTCAGGTTGCCCATTAAGAAGACTTTGTTGAGATTGGCCATATGGGGTGGGTGTTAACGAGGTGTGTGATAACGTATAAGAAAGGTGCCTTGCCGTTTGGGAGGCGTGTGGCTGGTCGCTAGCAACTATGGCCCTGCACGTGATTTTGTGCAATACTAAATTGCGGAATCGTTCTTCATCATGTCTCCTTTCTACATTGCATTCGTCATGGAACCGTGAAAACTTCACCTCCATGAGTTTCAAGCAACGGCGGCGAAACGGACTGTTCCGGGTTTCCTGGAGCATGTGCCTTTTGCTGTCCGTGCTGGCGCACCTGTTCCTGCTGGCGGGAAGCTACCTGGTTCCGGAGGAATGGCTGGCTTCCCCGCGCCCGGCGGAAGCGGCGCGGCGGCAGGTGGTGGTGAGCGCGCGCATGGTGAAGAAGGTGGAGCCTCACCCGGAGGGCCGGAGGCAGGCGCCGAAGGAGCATCTGCCTGCCATCGTGAAGACTAATGAGGAGCAGGAAAGCGCCACCAGGCCGGAGGCCCCCAAATTCCAGAGCAACAGGAACACGCGTGCGGAAGGCGGCCGAAAGGACCCGGACAGCAGCAGGGACATGCCTGCCCAGGACGGCGTGGAGCGCGAGAATGGGGAGATTGTCCTTTTTGACCAGAATAGGCAGGATGGCGACCTGAGCCATGAACGGGACGGCAACAAGAATGCCGCTCCCGGAGCGGCCGCCAACGTTCCCTACCAGCCCCTGGAGCCGTCCATGCCTCCCGCGGGCCATCCGGATTCCGTAGACCATTCTCCCAACAGGGAGGGCGTTCCGGGCAAGGCAAGCGAGGAAGGACTGGCCCGGCAGAACCGCCGCCCCGCGCAGGAAAGGGCCATGCAGCTTCCGCATGCGGTGACATTGCCCCGGCCCGGTGAACCGGAGAAGCCGGACGCCCTCCAGGAACTGGCCAAGAGCATTGCGAAGGGGGCGGACAATCCTCCCCTCAATCTTCCCAACCTGAACCTGCCTCCCAATACGAGGCCGGCGCAGAAGCAGCCTTTATACGACCCCATGTTTAACGCGGAGAGCCAGCCCGGCTTCAAGACGCATGAGCAGAAAACCAAGCAGACGGGCAAATTCAGCTTTGGCCGCCGCCCGACACTGGATGTGGAAGCCACCCCCATGGGGACGTACCAGGCGATCGTTTACCGGGCCATCGGGGAGCAGTGGTACCGGCAGTGTGACTTGAACCGCGACCTGATCGTCACCGGAACCGTGCGCATCCGCATCCTGATTAACAAGAACGGCAAGGTTTCTTCCATGAGGCAGACTTCCCGCGTGGGAGCCAGCGAGGTCCAGAAGTCCTTCACCTTCCTCGCCATTAAACTCGCCCGGCTGCCCGCGATGCCGCCGGAGGTGAGGAACGCGCTCGTCGGGGATTCGCTGGAAATGTACTTCGACTTCAATTTTTAACAACCTACCATCCTACAACAACATCATTCACTGATACTTCACCATGAACTTTATCAAGGACTGCATCACATTCTTCCAGGCAGGCGGCGTTTTCATGTATCCGCTGGCGGCCTGTTCCGTTCTTCTCATTGCGGCCATCATTTACCGCATGTTCAATATGAAGAGGAGCACCATCTGTCCCGCCAGGCTGACCCGGGCCGTGGAGCAGTATACCCGCGGGGCCTTGGAGCGCAGCGAACTGGAAAGGATGGCCGCGGATTCGGGTTCCGTGGAGGGGCGCCTGGTGCTGGACGCCCTGAATTCTCCTCTGGAGGATGAAGCCGCCCTGAAGGAGATGATCCAGGTGAAGGCCCGCGAGGAGTTCGTGACGCTCCAGGCGGGGCTTCCCCTGCTGGACATGATTGTGATGATCGCCCCCATGTTCGGTATTCTGGGGACTGCCAGCGGCCTGGTGCAGATTTTCAGCGTTTTCGGGATGGATGAGAGCCACGGCATGATCGCGCAGGGGATTGCCCAGGCGCTGAACACCACGATTGCCGGTCTGGCCATCGCCACTCCCGCCGTAATCGCCCACGTTTATTATTCCCGCAAGCTGGAGCGCATTTCCGCTTCCATGGAAGTCCTGCTGACGGAGCTGATTTCCTTCCGCTGCCATCATTCCCAACGCTGAACAGGCCATGCAATTTTACCGCAAGAAAGCAAGAACCATGGGGGTTCCCATCGTCCCCATGATTGACATATTGACCATTCTGCTCATCTTTTTCATCGTTCACACCCAGTGGAAAAAGCCGCAGTCCCTGCTGAAAATAGACGTGCCGGGCGCGGAGTTCATGGAAGGGGCTCCTTCCACGGAGCAACGGGCCGTCCTGGCCGTGACGGGGAAATCCTCCATTTCCCTGAACGGGAACCTGGTGGAGATGAATGAGCTGGCCGCCGCCCTGGAGTCCCTGAAAAGGGAGAAGCCGGACGTCAAATTGCAGCTTGACGTAGATAAAAAGGCGGAGTTTGGCGTCATTGTCGGCATTTGGGACGCGCTGACGTCTGTGGGTATTGACGCGGGGGATGTTCCTGCCAGAATAGAAATCAACAAATCCGGCGCACAGTAAGCGCCTTAACACATATATACTCCCCTCCCTCCCGATGTTATTGGAAATCGCACAGTATGGAAATCCGGTATTGAAGGAAAAATGCCGCCCCGTAGAACATTTTGACGACGGCTTGAAAGCTCTGGCGGAAAACATGCTGGAAACCATGTACGCCGCAGAAGGCATCGGCCTGGCGGCTCCGCAGGTGAGCATTCCCATTCAACTGGTGGTGATTGATATTCCGGAGGAGGAAGAGTCCGTCACCTGGCTGAAGGTGAACGGGGAGGACAAGGAGCTTTCAGACATCATGCCCCTGATGTTTGCCAATCCCGTCCTGGAGCCTTACGGGCCCATGCATCCCTTCCATGAAGGCTGCTTGAGCGTGCTCAAGATACGCGCTTCCGTCGTGAGGCCGGATTTTGTCAAAGCTACGGTGCTCCTGATAGATGGAAGAGAAGTGACGATTGACTGCAACGGATTGCTGGCGCGATGCTTGCAGCATGAATGCGACCATTTGAACGGCATCCTGTTTGTGGAGCGCGTTTCTTCCGCCCAGAAGATCACCCTGCGCAATAAATTGAAGCGCCTGGCTACCGGGTATTGACGGTTTCCCGGATCGGGTTCGGGCCGCCTGTTTGGCGAAAAGTCCCGGCGGCAGGGGAAATCACTCTTGAGCTGCCGCGATAAAGCGCGGGGTTAGCCGGTCTGTTGCATCGTGAGGCATAATGGGCTGTGAAATTTCTGGACTGAGTTTCTTTCTGCACGTGCCTGAATCCCTCTCCATGAACTTTATTTTACTCCGCATCTGCTCAAGGAGTCCATTGGGGCGCGCAGAAAATCTTGATCCCTTTTTCTTCAAATAGAGTGATGATTCCTCGTGGTCCCGCTGTTTGGTTTTCTGCGGTGCAGAGAAGGGAGGAGTGTCTTCCTCCTTCCAGCTTCCCGATCATGCCAGGTCTTTCGTTTGGCCGTTGAGGTACATGGGCAGAGATGGGGGCGCAGAGGCATTGCGAACCAGTCGTCCATCCTTTCTTGGCTCTTTCTTCTACTAATGATTAAGGCCGGTCATCAACAAGCGTCGCTGTCAGACGAAGATGAAAGTTCAGTCCTGTTCCTGTGGGGCTTCCAAAGAAGTATGACCAATGCCTGGAGCAGAAGGGAGACCATGTTAAAAATGAAGATTGCAGGAAAGGAGCCGGGAAGGAGAAGCGTCACAAGGATGTTGAACAGGCTTCCGCAGAATAGAAACCTGCCGCCCAGTCGCTGAACACTTGCCCATGCTTCATTACTACTGAAGGCGTAAGGGGTGCGTATTCCGAACCATTTGTTGGGAGTTATCTTGGGGCAAACGTTGGCCAGGAGCAGAAGAAATGTGTTCAGGCTTATGAAGATGACTTTGGCCGTGTCTTCCAGGCTGACCGTATTTGCCAGGCTTGTCTTTTGAATGGTCAGGCAAAGATAGGAAAACAGGACGACCAGGAAGAATTCCGCGTACGTGGCCATCTTCGCGCCAATCCGCCTGTTGTTTTCATTCCTGCTGAAGTGAATGGGCAAAAGGATGATCAGACGGAGAATCTTCCCGATGAGGAAGCCGAGGATTCCCAGGCCAATGAATCCCAGAAGGGCGTCCATGCCGTTCTTGTCCTCAAAACGGGTGGGCATGCCGTATTCATTGAAATGTACGGCGACGCGGGCGGGCAGCCGTGACGATACGGCTGCATAGTAAGTCAGCACGGGAAACAGGGCTATGACAAGTTCGTTGAAAATTGGCCCGATCCACCAGGATGGGGAAGATTGAGCAGAGAGCGGGGTTGGCTGCATGGCGTTTAATGATTGGGCTGGGTTCCGATGATTTTGTTCCATTTTCCGGGGGATGTTTCGCGGGCCGCCTTGAAATTGCCTATCCAGACCAGTATTTCTTGAAGAACGCTCAGGTTGATATCGTAAAAGATGAATTTGCCTTCCCTGTGGTCGCGGACGAGATCGGCTTCTTTTAAAACAGACAGGTGGCGGGAGATAGCGGCTCCGGTAATACTGAAATGTTCCGCGATTTCTCCGGCCGGCATGGCGCCGTTTTTCAGTATTTCCAGAATTTCACGGCGTGTGGGGTCAGCCAGGGCTCTAAGCGTAGATTGCAGGGAAGAGGGATTATTCATTTTATATTTAACTTTAATGTTAAATATTTCTAATATGGATTCCCGGCGAGGTCAACAAAAATGAAGAGAAGGACCGAACGGGAACACTTGTTTATCACGTTCCTGCGTGTCGTGATAGCCGCTCTGATGGGATCATTCCTGAAACCGGACCGCCGTCCGCTATCCGGATACGGATTCCAAGGATTTAGTCTAAAGCTTTCCCGCGCCGCAAGCCTTTGCAGCAAACTGAATCATTTGTGCGGATGGAGAACGTACGGTGGGGAGGAGCGTTCGCTGACGCTTCCAGTTTCAGGTCGAATGCTGCAAATGCTCGCTGCGTTCCAAGGGGAGCTTCAGGAGGCTGCCGCAGGGACCGGAGCGTTCTGTGATTCCCTTTTGACGCGGATTTGCAGGTCCGCCAGGGCGTTCATGTAGTAGATGTACGCGTCAAAGGCAGAGGCATACGGGGTGAAGGAGTTTTCCTTCTGCATGTAATGGAAGTGGTCCGCGCTCTGGAGCTTGCGCCAGACGTGGGTGAGGTCCTTGTCATTGGCGGCCTTGACCGGTTTTTCCAGGCGGTAGATTTTGCGGATGGCTTCGTCCTGCATGACGTTGCCGTTCCAATGGGACATGGTTCCGAAGGTGGAGCAGGTCATTTCCTGAGTGCATTCGCAGACGGAGACGGGCTTGATTTCACGCACCACTTCAGACGGGGTCATGAACCGGTTGCCGGCATCCACGCAGGCAAGGATCATGGTGCGCCAGAATTCAAAGACGCCCGTAGCGTCAGACTGGCGTTCGCCAAGCGTCTCATAGTCCATGGACAGGGTGGTGACGCTGCCCTGCTGGTGCGTCAGCCAGTCCGCGAAGGTGGTGGGGGAAAGCGGGTATTCCGGCCATTCCGGATCGGTTCTCATGATCGCCAGGTCATTGGAAAGTTCCCGGTTGCGGAATATGGTGGTGGTGTTATAGACCCACGGGGCCAGGAATACTTCATTGCTGGTGAATCCCTTGAGCATCGCCGGATTGCCGTCCGCCATGATGCCCTTGAAGCCGAGCGTTTCCGCCTGCGCCGCAATGGCGTTGGAGTACAGCATGCCGGTGTTCATCAGCACGTCTGATTCCTGGCGGAAGAGTTTTTTAAGGAGTTCCCGGTGCTCTTCAATCTGCTCTGCAAATTCCTGCGGTGAATAGACGGAGGCGAGGGAGTTGTAGTACGGCATCACCAGAAAGTCCACGCAGCCGGTTTCAGCCAGTTCCTTGAAGGCGGCAATCAGGTCCGGCCTGTGGTACAGGGCCTGTTCCAGAATGACGCCGCTGAGGGCCAGCCCGAAGCGGAATTTGCCCCCTGTGAGTTCGATGAGCTGCTTCATCAGCCGGGTGGCCGGGAAGTAGCAGCGTTCCGCCACCGTGCTGAGCACGCGGGCATTCAGATCGTCATCTTCATAGAAGGCGTGTTCTCCAATTTTGAAGAAGTCGTAATGAATCAGCCGGTTGGGCTGGTGTGCCACGAAAGTGAGGGAAATGTTGCTCATGTACGGGGAAAGGGCTGGGAGTTATCGTGTGGGGTGAAAAGGCGGTTCTTAGCGGTTCAGCACATGTTCGTAAACCCGGATGACCTTGTCTGCGGCGGCGTCCCAGGTGGAGGCCTTGATGTCCTCCGTGCTTTGTTCCACCACTTTCCGGTACAGTTCCTCATCCGTGCAGAGATGGACGATGTGTTCCGCCATCTTGTTGACGTCCCAGAAGTCCGCTTTCAGGGCTCCCTTCATGACTTCCGCCACGCCGGACTGCTTGGAGATTACGGCAGGGATGTTGAATTGGGCGGCTTCCAGAGCCGACAGGCCGAAGGGCTCCGATACGGAGGGCATGCAGTAGATGTCCGTGATGGAGAGGAGGTCATTCACCTTGTCCTTGTTCAGGAAGCCGGTGAAGTGGAATTTGTCGCCCACGCCCTTGAAGGCTCCGGATTCAATCAACTGGCGGAGTTTTTCCCCGGTACCGGCCATGACGAAGCGCACGTCGTCCGTCTGCTCCAGAACCTTGGCGGCAATTTGCAGGAAGAAGCCCGGACCTTTCTGGGCCGTCAGGCGTCCCAGGAAGAGCACGAGCTTTTCCGGAAATTTTTTCTTTCCCTTGAAAACCTTGACGGGGTCCGCCCCGTTGTGGATGGGGAAGATTTTATGGGGGTCTATGGCGTAGTGCCCGCTGGCGATGGTGCCCGTGTATTTGCTGACCGGAATGACGGCGTCCGCCTGTTCCATGCCGAATTTTTCAATATCGTAAATCCATCCGCGGGCGTCCGCTCCGGCGCGGTCAAACTGGGAGGCGTGCAGGTGCACCACCAGGGGCTTGCCCGTGGCTTTTTTCACCTCCACGCCGGCCAGGTAAGTCATCCAGTCATGGGCGTGGATAATGTCGAAGTCCTGCTGCATGGCGACTTTTACCGCGATTTTGGAGAACTGGATGACTTTCAGGGCCAGGTCCCCGGCATAGAGGTCCTCCTTGTTTTTGAATAGCTGGAGGTCCGCTTCATGCGTCTTGGAGAAGGTGATGCGGCCTTCCTTGGTGAACTGCACCACGCCGGATTCCCCCTCCACGGTGGTGTAGGGGTCCAGTTCAATGGGGGCGTGCTCCACCAGGGCGAAGCTGTCATAGGAATACTTCCGGTCCACTTGCTCCACTTCCCGATAGGAGACGTTGTTGAGACCAGTGAGCTGGAACCCGTCAAAAAGAACGGAAGGATCGGCCTTGGGGACGATCACTCTTAAATCCACTTTTTTTGCCAGCGCCTTGGAAAGGCCCAGGCAGGCAATGCCCAGCCCCCCGTTAACCAGGGGTGGGAATTCCCATCCTAATGTAAGAACTCGGATTGTGCTCATTGGTTGATGTGGGTTGTCGGTGTCGGGAAGGATGCGGCCTCATGCCGTGTTGTGCACCAACGCAATAAAACCAGATTTTTCATGTTCGGTCTAGAGTAATATGAGTAATTTTGTCCTAATAATGAAAAGAAAAATGGTGGTTTAGTTCAATCTTGCGTTCGTCATGAAATTAATTTAATCTGAATCGAACGCTTTTGATTCTCTCTTCTGTTTGGCTTCAATGTGCACCTCTCCCAACATCCCTGAAAGACGAAAAACGCCCCCTCTCCGGGGGCGTCTCGTCAAATGGGAATACACCAATGCGGTTTCTAAAATAACTCTCAGCGTGTGCCTTGCGGACGATGGAATTGTCCGCGTGACGTATTTCACCGGACCGGTGCCGGAAGATGAGCCCAGCTATGCCGTCAGCCCCGGGTATTCCGCCCCCGGCGCGGAGGTCCGGGAGTATGACGAAGCCGGAGTGCATGTCATTGAAACGTCCCTGCTGCGGATTCGCATCCGTACGGAGGAGCAAAAGGTGGATTTTTACGATATTGTCACGGACGAACCCCTGCTGGCGGATGAAGGCGGCTTTGGCCGGGAGTCCAAGGACTGGACGGGGGACGCCCGCGTGTGGATACGGAAAAGGCTTCAGGACACGGAGCATTTTTTCGGGCTGGGGGACAAGCCCTGCGCCCTGAACCTGAGGGGCAAGTATTTCTCCATGTGGGGGGCGGACCATTATGATTTTCACGAGGAATCGGATCCTCTCTACAAGAGCGTTCCGTTTTTCCTCAGCCTGCGGGAAGGGAAGGCGTACGGCCTGCTGTTTGACAATACGTGCCGCTCGTACTTCGACTTCGGCGCCTCGGATGAAAAGGTGCTGGCTTTCGGGTCGTTCGGCGGCCTGATGAATTATTATTTCATTTACGACCGCAGCCCTCTGGACATCGTAGCCGCCTACACGCGCCTTACCGGCACGCCCGAACTGCCGCCGCTGTGGGCGCTGGGCTACCACCAGTCCAAATGGAGCTATTATCCGGACAAGGCCGTGTATAACCTGGTGGAGCGGTTCCGGGACCTGGGCATCCCGTGCGACGCCGTCCATCTGGACCACCATTACATGGAGCAGAAGGAGGGGTTTACGTGGGACAGGCACAATTTCCCCGATGCGGCGGGGATGGTCCGCTCTCTGGAGGAGGACGGCGTGAAGACGGTCCTGATCGTGAATCCCGGCGTGAAGATCAACCCCGCCAATCCTGTTTGGGCGGAGGGTTTGGAACGGAATTATTTCTGCCGGCGGTCGGAGGGCAATCTTTTATCGGAGGAAGTCTGGCCGGGACTCTGCAATTTTCCGGATTTCACGGCCCCGGCCGTCCGCAGCTGGTGGGCGGACCTGTTCAGGCATGATCTGGAAGAGGTGGGCGTGCGCGGCCTCTGGAACGACATGAACGAGCCTGTCGTCTTTCCGGACCGCACGTTCCCGATGGATACGCGGCATGAGTACGACGGCATGCCCTGTTCCCATGAAAAGGCCCATAACATTTACGGGCAGTGCATGGCGGAAGCCTCCTGGCTGGGCATGAAGCGCCACGCTCCGGACAGGCGCCCCTTCCTGCTGTCCCGGTCCGGTTTTGCCGGATTGCAGCGCTTTGCCGCCACCTGGACGGGGGACAACCGGTCCAGCTGGGAGCATTTGAAGCTGGCCAATTTCCAGTGCCAGCGGCTTGCCGCCTCGGGCATCTCCTTCGCGGGGGCGGATGCAGGGGGCTTCATGGGGCATCCCACGCCGGAGCTGTTTTGCCGCTGGATGCAGATGGCCGCGTTCCACGGGCTTTTCCGCAATCATTCCTCCGGGGAATTCGGAGGCCAGGAGCCCTGGGTGTTCGGACAGGAGGCCACCGCATATGTGAAAGCCGCCATTGAGGGCCGCTACCGCCTGCTTCCCTACATTTACACGCAGTTCCGCCGTTACGCGGAGACGGGGATGCCCGTGCTGCGCTCCCTGGCCCTTCAATGCTTCAGGAACAGGGACACCTACTGGCGGGGGGCGGAATATTTCTTCGGCGACCATCTGTACGTCATTCCCATCCATGAGCCGCAGGAAGGCGGCCGCTTCCTCTACATCCCGGAAGGCGTCTGGTATTCCTACCACACGGACAGCCTGATGGAGGATACCGGAAAGGACGTCTGGGTGAAATGCCCGCTTTCCTTCCTGCCCGTGTACGTGCGCGGCGGGGCGGTCATTCCCCATTGGCCGGTGCAGCAGCACGCAGGCGAACTGCCGCGGCCCCCGCTGACGCTGGACGTCTGGTGGGCGCCGGATGAGGAAGTGGCCTCCCACCTGTATGAGGATGCGGGGGACGGCTATGCGTACCGGAACGGGGAATGCGCCGTTCATGAGTTCCTTTACCGCGGCACCGGTTCCCATTCCCTGGAACTGGCGTGGAAGTGCGAAGGGGACCCCTGCGCGTTCCATGAGTCCGCGGAGGTTGTTCTGCACGGCCTGCCTGCCGGGATTGCCCTCAGCGCGCACATGGACGGCGTTCCCTGCCGCGGCGTGGCGAGGGATGGCCGGGTATGGAGAATCCCGGTAGAGGGCAAGTTTGAGACGCTTTCCGCCTGCTGGACGGAGGAATAAGGCTTTTTCCCCGGCACGGAGGAATAACAGGCGGGAATGTCAGGGAAGCAGGAAACTGCGCCTGACCGTATCCTGCTTTAATTTCAGCTCCCGCCATTCATGCGTCAGGGTGGAGGAGGCCACCACCCCGCCCCCGGTGCAGAGCGCGAGCCGCCGCCCCTGCCAGTACATGGACCGGATGCCCACCAGGCAGAAGAAGTCTCCGTCTTCCAGAAATCCGAACGGAGCGCCGAAATGGGACGGACAGCGGAGGCGCGAACGCCAGTCGTCCAACTGGGCGAGCGTCTTCTCCGTCCGGGGCTGGGATCCCAGGGCCGGAGTGGGGTGGAGCAGCCGTATCCAGTGGTCCGGCGGCAGCAGTTCGTCCGCTTCCAGGGTGAGGTAGGTGGCAAAGTGGATCAGGGTATCCAGGTTCAGCACGCTGCGGGCCGTTCTGGTGACGCTGCCGTAGGGGGACAGGCGGGAAAGGATGCTGCCGGCCACGATTTCATGTTCGCGGATTTCCTTGTCGTCATTGATGAAGACGCCCTCGTCTTCCGGCCGCGCCGTTCCGGCCAGGGCCATGGTCGTCAGGCGTTGTCCCTGCTGGTGGAACAGGGTTTCCGGGGTGGCTCCGCAGAAGCCTTCCTGCTCCGTCCACCAGGCATAGGGGTAATGAAGCGGGGAACCGTTGACGGCCCGCAGGATGAGTTCACGGGGAACGTGGGGAGGCTGCATCTCTCCAAACTGGGGCGTTGCCGGAACGCTTTTCACCAGATGTCCGGAGGCGATTTGTTCAATCATTTCCGCGAATACCTGGGCATACGCGTCCGGGGACGGTTCCGTCCACAGGATTTCCGGAGCGGGCGGCGTGGGGCTTTCCGGTTCCGGAATGGGATGCAGGGCGGACGGTATTTTCCACGGCTGCGGGTCATCCAGGCGGAACGTGTTGACATAGAAGGCGGGGCCGGAATCCGGGGGGGCGGCCGATTCCCGGAAGGGGCCGGTCCCGAGAAGAAGGCCGCGGGAAGGGTGTCTGATCAGGGCTCCGGAAGTCAGCGTGCTTATGTCCATGCGGGGGCCATGTTAAAATGCTGTGGCAGGGAATTCCAGCTATTTGAATGTTTGTGGAGCTTCTCCCGGGAGCGAAGGCCGGAGGCCTTCGTGCGTGAAACCTCTTCCGCAGCATAGCGCAGGGGATTTTTCCTTTTTCCATTTCCTGTCCGGAGTTTGTAAGGGGCCGGAGCCCCTTACTCCCGGGAATATGCCCCCGGAAAACAGAACCTCGCGTCATGTCACGTGCCTTCCCCTTTTGAATTGACGGGAAAAAGCACTCAAGTAAGCTCTAACGAGCTTCCGCCCCATATGCAGATGATGACCAGACCAGCGCCAGCCCTTTCTTCCTCCGCCGTTCCGGTGAAGACCATGCTGGCGGAGGTGCGGAAGCCTCTCGGCCCCGTATGGTGGAGCGTGTTTCTCGCCAGCGTGCTGCTGGCGGCGTGGGGCGTGGGGTGGAGTTCCTGGCGCATTGCCGCGGAGGGTGTGGGAGTGCTGGGGCTGAACAATAACGTGGTGTGGGGGCTGGACATCGTGCATTTTGTCTTCTGGATAGGCCTGGGACATGCGGGCACCCTGATTTCGGCCGTCCTGCTGCTGACCCGCCAGTCGTGGAGAAGCCCGATTGCCCGCGGGGCGGAACAGATGACCCTGTGCGCGGTGGTCTGCGCCGCCGTCTTTCCCGTGGTGCACGTGGGGCGTGTCTGGATGGCGTGGATGGCCTCCCCCCTGCCGGAGGTGAGCGGCATCTGGCCGGACATGGCCTCCCCCCTGATGTGGGACGTCATGGCCGTCAGCACGTATTTCCTGCTTTCCCTGTTGTACTGGTACATCGGGCTGGTGCCGGATTTCGCCCTGCTGCGGGATTGCTGCGCGGGGCATTTGAGGCGGCGGTACGGATGGCTGGCTCTGGGCTGGCAGGGGACGGGGCGCCAGTGGCGCGCCTATGAAAAGGCCAGCCTGCTTTTTGCGGCCATCCTGACTCCCCTGGTGGTATCCGTCCATTCCGTGGTGAGCTTTGACTTTTCCGTGACGCAGGTGCCGGGGTGGCACCAGAGCATTTTTCCGCCCTATTTCGTGGGGGGCGCCATTTTGAGCGGCATGGCGATGGTCCAGTTGATTCTTCTGGGGGTGCGCCGCCTGATGTCCGGCAGCGGCGTCCGGCAGGCCATTACGCCGGCCATTCTGGATTTGAGCTCCCGCTTCGTGCTGGCCCTGGCCCTGGTGATGGGGGCCATGTATCTGTGGGAGCACCTGGCCGTGGTGCTGAATGGAGGCTCTCCGGCGTTGTTCCCGGGCAGGAATCCCGTGAATGCCGTGTTCCTGGGCGCCATGGTCGCCGGGAACGTGCTGCTCCCCCAGGTGTTCTGGTTCCGCTCCCTGCGCACCAACCGGTGGGTGATTGCGGTCGTGGCCTTGGGCGTGCTTGCCGGCATGTGGATGGAACGCTTCTGGATCGTCGTGAATTCCCTGAAAGCCTCCCTGCTGGCCGCCAATATCGGGGATTATTCCCCCAGCCTGACGGACCTGGCCATGATGGCCGGGAGCGTGGGGCTGTTCACGGCGCTGTACATGGCGCTGGTGCGCGTGACTCCGTTTTTTTCCCTGTGCGACGTGCGGGAACAGCAATCCCTGAACAAGGAGGGCGGGGCATGAAGAAGCGCGTCACTTCCGGCTGGGTGCTTTCCTTTTCTTCGGAAGAGGCGCTCCTTCAGGCCGTCCGGACGCTGGTGAAGGAGGAGGGCGTCTTCTGGGAGGTCTGTGCGCCTTATCCCTGCGCCGCCGTCCGGCTTGCCAGCCGCCATGCCGGGAGGGCCGTAGGCGCAGGCGTGCGGCTGTGGGCCGCGGCTGGCGGAGTGTGCGGATTCCTGGGCGTGGCCCTGTGGCTTTACTGGACGCAGTTCTGTGCGGACCCTCTCATGACCCAGGGCAGGGTGCAGGGCTGGGACAACTGGCCCGCGTACGTTCCCCCCCTGTTTGAAGGGACCTTGCTCGGGGCCGGACTTCTGACTGCCGCCGGGTTCCTGAAAGGGGCCGTTCTCCCCCGGTGGAACGACTGGGCGTTCGAGTGTGATTTCTTCAGGACGGATGAACACGGGGACGGTTATTTCATTCTGCTGGAAGGCGGCCGTGAAGATCGTGCCGCCGCTCTTGCTGCGGCACTGCATCCGGACGCGAGCGAATACATCCATGAGGAAGGGGGCCGTTCATGAGAGGCGGCGTAACGGCGATAGCCGCCCTGGTTCTGCTGGGGGCGCTCTGGTTCATGGTGAGGGATGACGGGGGCAGGAATGCCGCGCCCCATTTGTTTGACAATATGAACGAGCGTCCGCTGGCGGACGCCCAGCAGGTGCGGGAGCCCTTCACTCCCGCAGGCCGGAAGGTCCGCCTGACGCCGCCCCATGCCGTCGCGCAATCCCTGGGAACGGGGGAGGCAGTCCGTGAACGGGGGAATGACCGGGATTCCTTTGCCGCGGAGGGCTCCTATTTTTCCTCCGGCCGCATGCAGGGGGGGGAGGAGGATATCATGCCCCTGGAATTGGGCGGGGTTTCCCGCAGCCGTGACGTGCTGGCGGAGGGGCGCACGCTGTATCTGGCGCATTGCACCGTCTGCCACGGTGCGGATGGAAACGGACGCGGCAGCATGGCCGCTTATGACACCTACCCCCAGATAGGCTCCTTCCGGGATGAAAAGTATGCGGCCTATTCTCCCGGAAAAATGTTCAGGAGCATTCGGCTGGGGCAGGGGAACATGCCCGCTTTCGGAAACATTCTCACGGCCCGGGAAATCTGGTGCCTGGTGGCGTTCGTCCGCCGGCTTCAGGCGCTCCCTGCGCCCCCGCAGGAAGAGCGACCCGTTACTAGACAGGGGGAACACCGTCCATGAACAGCAATATATCATCAACCGGAAGGGAACGCCGGGACAGGCCGGGATTCGGCTGGGCCGGACGTTCCGCCGCCCTTGCCCTGTGGATCATTTCCGTGCTGCTGTGGTGCGTGCTGATGCGCCAGTCTTTTAACGCCATGCCGTGGGATGAGATGACGGTGGCCGGAACCCGGCTGCATGAATGGAGAAAACCGTTTGCCGCCGCCGGAATGGCGGTGGGCGTCATCGGTACGGGCGTTTGCCTGGGGTGCCTGTTCTGGCTCTGCCTGTCTTCCCTGACGGGAGCCGGGTGGGGCATTACGCTGAGGCGGGTGCTGGCGGCGGCCTGCTGGGGCTTTTTACCCGGCGTTCTGGTGCTGGCGGGAACGGTCGGCTGCCTGACTACCGTCATCTTTCCGGAGGCGGCCCGCTACTGGGGCGTGGCGGATATTTCCTCTCCCGCCGTCCAGGCCTTCGGCGTGCTGGACCTGGCTGATCCCGCGTGGTGGAATCCGGCGTGGCTGTATGTGCGCATGGGAATCATCGTAGTGCTGGCCTGGAGCATGGCCCAGGTATGGGAGACGCTGGCGGCGGAAAAAAACGTCTGGCAGCCTTCCTTCCGCCGGGGGGGCGCCGCTTTCTGCATGATCGTGACGGTGATGATGCTGGGCGTGCTGGGGATTGACATGCTGGCAGGGACGGGAAGGGCCGTTCTTTCCATGTTCCCCGTGTACATGGCTGCGTATGCCCTGTTGGCGTCTCTGGCATTAGCGGTGCTGGCCGCGGCGTGCCTGAGGAAGCTGGACGGAGGGAAGGGATTGCCGTGGCCGCGCCTGGGCGGCATGCTGACGGCCATGGTGCTGGTGAAAGCATACATCACGTACTCCCAGTACATGATTACATGGTATGCCTCCCTTCCGGCTGAAATGTCTTTTTATGACGCCGCCTTCTCCTGGTCCGGGCTCCTGTCCGCGGCTCTGGCGCTCCAGCTTCTGGTGCCTTTCCTCGTTTTGCTCTTTCCCGCGTTGAGACGCCGCCCGTCTGCGCTGGGCGCGGTCTGCATCTGCATCCTGCTTGGCTCCCTGCTGGAAGCGTGCTGGATGTTCTGCCCCGGCCTTGGGCTGGAACCGGCTGCGTGGGGCACGTGGCTCCCCCTCGTCCTGCTCCTGGTGTCGATGGGCCTGATCTGCTGTTTTTCCTTCCTGGGGGCCTTGAGCGTCCGCAGGGTATTTCCCGAATCACGATGAATGTTCCCGCCGCCGTTTCTTCCCTGTTCCGCCGCCGTCCGGACGAGTGGCTGCCCCTGTTCTGGCTGGCGGCGGCCTGCGTGCTGGGGCTGGTGTGGTCCCTGGTCCATGCCTCCGGACTGGTGGCGGGTGTTCCGCTGCCGTGGCCGGCTGGGCGCCTCATGTTCTCCTTTTACGGTGCGCTGGTGTACGGCTGGGCCCTCCCCGTCCTGTTTTCTTTCATGGCGGAGAACGGATGCAGGCGGCTGAAACCCGCGGAATGGCTCTGGCACCTCTGCGTTGTGCTGGGGATGGCCACGATTATGGCGGGAGACGGAAGCGGCCTGCTCCTGATGCCCTTTGACTGGTGGGTTTGCCCGGTGTTTGCCATCCTTGCCGCCGGCAAGGCGTGCGCTGCGTGGTTCCGGCCGTTCCCGTGGCCCGTGCGACTGCTGTTCAGTTCCTCCGCAGGATGCACGGCGGCGGCCCTTCTGGCGCTGGGTTATACGCAGGCTTTGTCCATGAACGGCCTGCTGGACGCCTCCTCCCTGGAAGGCAGCCTGTCCTGCGGGCTGATGTTTGCCGCGCTGGGAGCGGCGGCGTTCCGCTTGAACATGGCCAAAGGCCGCGGTTTTGGAATACTAGCCGTCTGGATGGCCGCCGTGCTGGCGGCGGCTCCGGTGGTAGGCGGCCTGGGGGGGCTCCGGGGTTTTCCTGTGCCCTGGGCGCTGGCGGAGGCCGGGGCCGTCTGGTCGTGGTGCGCCGCGGTTCCCGCCGTGCTGATGGCGGTGTATCTTTGGATGAAATCCGGTCCGGAGACCGGGACGTGGCTGAAAGCCGCGGTTTCCCTGCTTGCCTTGCTGGCAGTGTGGGACGTGTTTGCCGGGGCGTGGCCGGAGCTGATGCAGTTTTCCCTGTCCGCGTGGCATGAGGCGGAATTGTGGATCCTGCTGGGAGCCGGAGCGCTGATGATGGCAGGAAGGAAGGGGCCCGTGCGGTTTCCTGCGGCATGGTGGCTGTTGGGCGCCGGCGTTTGCGGCGTGCTTCTGGCTTATGCCGTGGGCGTGGTTGCCGCGGTGGATGTTCAGGCTTTTCCGGAAGCCCGGCGCGCGGAACTGATGAGCGGCTGGGTGGGCCTGGCGGCCTGCGTCCATGCCGTTGCCATGGCCCTGTGCCTGGCGGGAAGCCTTTGCCTGTGGCGTCCGGCGGATGCCGGGAACCCGGAGATGGAAACTCCGGTTCCGCAGCGTCTTTTCTTCATTGCCGCCGTTGCGGCTGTTCTATTGCTGGCTACGGCGGCGGCTGTCCTGCTGCATGCTCCCGCGCCGGACTCACTGGAGGTCAGGCGGCCCGTCCAGGATGCGGCAGGAGCCAGGATTTATGCCGCTGAGGGGTGCGCCCTGTGCCACACCCAGATCATCCGGCGTTCCATGTCCGGGAAGGACTGGCAGACGGCAATCGACCGCGGCACGGACCCGGATTTCCCTTACCGGGTCAGCGAGCCGGAAGACATGGATGCCGAATTCAACGGGGAGGGCGCTCCGCAGGCGGGCGTGGCGGCGGTAGGGCCGGATTTGAGCAATGCGGCGGAATACGCCGCAGGCAGGCTGGAATATGAAGACGCGGTATCCGGCGGCACGCGCCGCGCCGCGCAGGTAAGGGAATGGCTGGCCCTTCATCTTTACAACCCGCGGGAACCGCAGTTTAAAAAGCCCTGGACCGTGTGCCCCTCCATGCCCGGCATGTTTGAAGAACGCCCGGTGGAGGGGAATGCCCCTTCCCTGGATGCCCTGCCTGTCCGGATGGAGCAGGGCCGGGAACTGGTGCCTTCCGGGCGCGGGGAACGGCTGTTGAACTATCTTGCTTCCCTCAGGAGAGTGGAACCCTCCCGGAAACGCGACCGGATTCATTCTTTTCCTGGCCTGTCCCACATTCATCCGGACTATGCCGTCCATCCTCCCACGGTGGACATGGAACGCCTGAAAAGAGCCCGTGCGGCCGCCGTCATGGAAAAAGGAAGGGGCGTGTACCTTTCCAAATGCGCCATTTGCCACGGCAACGACGGCATGGGGGACAAGGTGACCTATCCGCCCCTGGCCGGGTCCGAATGGCTGAAGGAAAAGCCTGATGCGGAAATCGTTAAAATCATCCTCCAGGGGCTGACCGGGCCGATCACGGTGAACGGGAAGGAATGGAATTCCACCATGCTGCCGCCCGGCGTGACGAATTCCCGTGACCTGGCGAACCTGCTCACGTTCCTTCGCCGCCAGTTCGGCGGAGTGGAAAAGGCGGCCTACACGCCGGAACAGATGGACGCCATCCGCCGGGAGCTGTAACGGCACATGTCATTACGGTTGCCGGCCGCTCTCCGCGCGGCATGTTTTTTCTGCACGGTTTCAAGCAATGCAGGAGGGCGGTTGCGGAAAAATTCCACGCTTTACGCTTCTTGAATACGCGGCGGAAACAGAGGCAAATGCCATTCCATGAATTTGGAAAATACGTCCGCCATTGCTTCGGACAAAAATGTGTTGTCGGGACAAATGCCAGCGTCGACAATCGCACGGACAATGTCGTGATAGGTTATCAATCTTCCACCAGGGATGACCGGGGCACCATTGCGGGCTCCATGTCCGTCGGCACCAATTCCGCCGGAGCCGCCCTGGGGATCATATCAAGGTAGGGAACTCCTGTGTTTCCGTAGGCTCCTGGTCCAATACGAACCATGGACATGGTTTCCGTCCTAGTGGAAGAACTTGCCGGAGGCTCCGCGGAACCTTCCCCCGCCGCTTTGCCTTCCCGGAAATCCCGGGAAGCGGCGCCTGAACGGACCGTTCCGCCGGAACCCTGCGAACTGACGGAAAAGGGGTGCGTCTGAATGAAAAGAGTTTCCGTGACGGACTGACGCCGTTTCCCAGGAAACATGACGGGGCTGCCGCACCATATCCAAGTGCGGCAGCCCTTTTATTTAAATAGTTCCGGCTTACAGGACGAGCATGTCCCGGTCGTCAAATTCATCGTTCGGTCCCCAGGCAACTTCCCAGTAATAGCCGTCCGGGTCCGCAAAATAGCCATGGAAGCCGCCCCAGAAAACATCCTGGGGTTCCTTGACGATCCTGGCTCCCGCGTTCCGCGCCAGTTCAATGACTTCAACTACCTCCTCCTTCGTTTTTGCATTATAGGCAAGCGTAATTCCTCCGAACCCGGCGCCGATGGGCGGAGGATTCTCTCCGTTGATGTCCTTTGCCAGCAAATCCAGCGGATACAGCTCCAGTTTGGTGCCGGGAGTGCTGAAAAAGACGACGTCCGGATGGTCGCCCGTCTCATCCGTTTTAAAACCGAGTCCGTCACGGTAAAATTGCAGCGCCTTCTTCATGTCCCTGACTCCAAGGCAGACGATGTTCATTCTGTTCATGTTCTTCTTCATGGGATGGTATTTGAAATGTTTGATGGAGATGGCCCGGATATCGGTTCCCCTGCAAAAAAAGGCTGCCCTCCGCACCGTGTACCGGGAAAAGGCAGCCGGATGAAAGTGGCGGGGGAAAAGGTCAGCTCAGGGCTTCCACCAGTTTGTCGCCATAGGCGGAGCAGGAAAGCTCCGTGGAGCCGGGAATCATTTCCGCGAGGTCAAATGTGACTGTTTTTGCGGCAATCACCCGGTCAATGGCCTGAATCAGCAGGTCTGCCGCTTCCGTCCAGCCCATGTAGCGCAGCATCATTTCCGCGGACAGGATGACGGAGCTGGGGTTGGCCTTGTCCAGTCCGGCCAGTTTGGGCCCGGTGCCGTGCGTGGCTTCAAAAATGGAATGGCCCGTCAGGTAATTGATGTTGCCGCCGGGCGCGATGCCGATGCCGCCTACCTGCGCCGCCAGGGCGTCGGAAATATAGTCCCCGTTCAGGTTCAGCGTGGCAACCACGTCGAAATTCTCTGGATGAAGCAGGATTTCCTGAAGGAAGGCGTCCGCAATGCAATCCTTGATCACGATTCCGTTGGGAAGCTTCAGCCAGGGGCCGTCTCCGATGGGCTGGGCGCCGTATTCCCGGCTCGCGACGTCGTACCCCCAGTCGCGGAAGCCGCCTTCCGTGAACTTCATGATATTGCCCTTGTGAACCAGCGTGACGCTCTTGCGGCCGTTCTCCACGGCGTAATCAATGGCGGCGCGCACCAGGCGCTCCGTGCCTTCACGGGAAACGGGCTTGATGCCGAAGCCGGAACTCTCCGGGAAACGCACCTTCTTCATGCGGTCCGGGAAGATGCGGCTCATGGTGTCGAAAAACAGTTTGGCGTCCTCGGATCCCTCCTTGAATTCGATGCCGGCGTAAATGTCTTCCGTATTCTCGCGGAAAACGACCATGTCCACCTTTTCCGGAGCCTTCACGGGAGTTTCAATGCCGTTGAAATAGCGCACGGGACGCAGGCAGACGAACAGGTCCAGATCCTGACGCAGCGTAACGTTCAGGCTGCGGATGCCGCCGCCCACGGGGGTGGTGAGGGGGCCCTTGATGCCGACCAGGTAGGTCCGGAAGGCTTCCACCGTCTCATTCGGGAGCCAGGTACCCAGGTTGTCAAAGGACTTCTGCCCGGCAAAAACTTCATACCAGGCAATGGAACGCTTGCCCTGGTAAGCTTTCTTCACGGCCGCGTCAATCACCCGGGAAGCCGCCGCCCAGATTTCAGGCCCGGTTCCGTCACCGATGATGAAGGGAATGATGGGCCTGTCCGGAACGCAAAGCCTGCCGTTCTGCATGGTGACGGCTGCGCCGTCCGTGGGAGGGGTGAATGTTAAATTGGCCATGACGTGCGTTCCTTTATAGGAGCCAGCCCGTTTTGGCAAGATAAAAGAACGGAATGGGGAAGTGCGCATCATGGAGCTCTTGATGGCCCCGGGCCTCTCGTACGGGCAGTATCAGAACCAGCGGTCCTTTCCGGGCGGTTCTTCCGGCTGTCCGGCTTCTTCCCGGAGGCGGCGCAGGAAATTTTCTTCCGCCTGGCGTATCAAGCCGCTCTCCATGATGTGCTTCCGGGCGCTTTCGTTCAACTGGTTGACGGCAATGGCGGCGTCTTCGGAAGTCAGCCTGTTCCAGATGCCGGCGTCATCCCTCACGATTCTGAGGGAGCCCTCCACCATCTCGCAGGAAACCAGCTTTCCGTGAAGCCCCTCCGCGGTAATGGGGCCTTTGTTCCCTGCGGGAATGATAACCCGGAGCGGCTCGGGTCCCTCCAGGTCAATGCCTCCGTGGGCGCGGTAGGCCGCTTTCAGGATCAGCGTCTTTTTACTCCACCACCACGTGGTGGAATACCGGTATTCATACTCGAACGTCCGTTCCACGGTCACCAGGTTGGCTACCTTCTCGTCCTTCTGCACGATCAGGGCCACGCCGCCGTGGTCGGAGGAAAACCCCTTGTTGATCAGGGTGAGGCCTACCTCCCTGCCTGCTTCAATCAACTTTTCCGCCACCTCCATCGGTTTTTCCACCGGGGCGGTGATGCAGGACCGCACGCCCCAGAACAGCATGGCCAGGGCCCCGATCAGGACGGCGCCTTTAACCAGAACGACGACAGCAGGGGAATGCAGGAAGGAGGATGGGGGGGTATCACTCATGAAACGTTGTACGGGACGGGAACTCAGGGTTCCGGGTCTTCATGGGAACCGTCCTTCTTGAGGGGAGGCATGAACAGGGCCAGGAATGTGAAGGCGATGACGGTCAGGTCGTCTATCTGGCCTACTCCGGGAATGAAATCCGGAATCAGGTCAATGGGGGAAAAGGCATAAAGAGCCGTCAGCACCAGGAGAACAAGCTTGCGTTTGGTGAAAAGGCGCGGTTCTCCTTCCCGGCTGCGGAAATAATTGATGGCCCTGGTCAGGAATTGCTGCCTGGACCCGTTGGGTGGAATGGGAAGCTTGTTTTTCATGGGGCTGCAAGGGTGAAGTTGCGGGAAATGGAAAAGGAACGCTCCGTTACGGGGAGAAAAGGCATGAATGCAGGCAGGAGAAGATGATACCGCCTATGATAACGAGCGCCACAATCATGGCCTCCCGGCTATTTGTCTGGGAAGCAACATAGAGCAGGGACCGCCTGTAATCGTCTTTGATGGGTGGCTTTTCTTTCATCAGGGAGCTTTTCTGAAATTATCTCATGCGCTTCCGGCTGCGTCCAGAGCAATTCCCGGATGCCGCTGGGAGTATGTGTCCTGCCGTTTAAAAGAGAGTGGAACGTTTACGGCAAATACGTTATATGGGAGAACCTTCTTTCCAGAATATCCCTTCATGACATTCAAACCGGCAGAGGGGAAAGAGAATCAGGCACCAAATAGATGCCGGAAGGAAGAAACGGTATGGCGTGCCGACAAGAGAACGCGGCAGGGAAAGGAAAGGGCTCCATGGGGAATTGCTTCCGTTTCTCCGAATCTTGTTGCACTCCCTTTTGCGATGTGCTGGAATCGTCTGATGAACAAGTGGTTTTTGTTTTCTCTGTGCATGTTGTTCGGTGCAGTGCTTTCGCCTTTGCTGGCAGGTGAAGCCGAGAGTTCTCCCCCTGATAGCGGCAGGGAGCAGGTTGATTCTTCCGTCTGGATCAATGATGAATCACCCCATTTGGCTCCCGTTTATTTTACAGGAGTCATGCACAAGCGGAGCAGGTGGGAAATCGATATTATTTCCCTCAACAGTCATGAACTGCCGGAACCGATGACCGTGGCTTTGGAAAAGAAGCCTGCGGGGTTCACGTCTTCTGCAGGAGGCACGCCCTGCTGCGGGATTATTCCCCTCCTGATCCCCTCCGGAGCGGAAGAAGAACCCCGGCGGTGGCGTGATGCGGGAGCTTCTCCCTCTCTGGTGAAGGAAAACACCCCCCAGGCTCTTTCCCTTTTGCAGGAATCAGTTTTACAAAGCTACCAGCATCAAATTATTAAATCCATAAAAATGACCATCGGCATCCTTGAACGGATGACGGATGAAAAACAGGCGCTGGCGCTGGAAAAGAGCTGGGCTTATGAAATTATGGATTATACTTTCTGGATATTGCTGGAGGGAAGCGTTCCCTTCGATGCAAGAATGGCTTATGTCCAACGTAATCCGGACGTCCTGAAGCAATCGCAGAAGGAGTCGGACGCCTATTGTGAAAGGGTTCGCATTCTCCGGAGCAAGCCGTGGAGCGGCAAATTGCGCCTGTTGCAGGATAAAAATGAGAATCTTCCGGCGGGGGTTCCCAGTTGCCTTAACCCTTAATTATTTTGTTCATGAACCATGGAAACATTGAATTCAGGAAAGTAAGCGGCTTTAAGCGGGGAACATTGTTTGAATTACTGGCGGACTCCTATTCCTTTGACGAGAGGTGGGAGGATTGCTGCGCTTCCGACTGGAAGGAGTTTGATCATTTTTTCTTTGATAACCCGCAGATTGCGGACCAATACGGTTTTATAACTGTCTTGAATGGCAAAGCCGTCGGGCTGGCGTCGTGGGACCCGAGGAAGATGCCCGAATACGTGGAGATAGGGCACAACTGCATTATCTCCTCCCGCAAGGGCCATGGGTATGGCAGGATGCAGCTCCGGGAGGCGCTTCAAAGAATCGTGAAAAGGGGAGCGAAAAGAATCATCGTCA
Organism: Akkermansia sp. GGCC_0220; assembly: GCF_017566105.1. Classification (NCBI taxonomy): domain Bacteria; kingdom Pseudomonadati; phylum Verrucomicrobiota; class Verrucomicrobiia; order Verrucomicrobiales; family Akkermansiaceae; genus Akkermansia; species Akkermansia sp. GGCC_0220. Next base: position 213,386 of record NZ_JABFCI010000002.1, on the reverse strand, counting down.
CCACGAATGCCCGCTCGGTTCCCGCCCGGCGAATGTATGAAGGCGCAGGTTTTAAGATTTGCGGGAAAAGGAGGAATGAAAGCCGTACCGGGTTTTTCGGGGATTACATTGATTATGAAATGATGCTGTAAGGGAAAGAGCGCAGCACGAAAGGAGAGGGGAGATTTTTCCTTGCCGTTTCCCAAGCCTGTGCGGCGGCGTCAGGAAGCTGAGCGCAGGGTTCATGGAGAGTGGAAGAGGCTGCCTTTCCCGCTTGCCTGCGGTCATTTTCTCCCGGCCTGGGCGAACATGAAGGCGGCATTGACACGGCGGGGGGCAGGGGGTACTCTCCTGCGGCATATAATGATCAGTTTTACGAATATCAGCGGGGCCGAGGAGATTGGGGCCAATTGCTATTTGCTTGAAATGGACGGCACCCGGATCGTGCTTGACAGCGGGATGCACCCCAAGAGGGAGGGGATGGCGGCCATGCCGGATTTTGATTCCATGGAGCCCAATTCCGTGGAAGCCGTTTTTTTAAGCCATTCCCACCTGGACCACCTGGGAACGCTGCCCGTGCTTCAGGAGAAGCAGCCTGCGGCGGAGGTATTCATGACGCCCGCCGCAGCCGCCCTGTCTGAAGTGATGCTGCACAATTCCGTGAATGTGATGAGCGCCAAGAGGCTGGACCTGGGCATTGTGGAGTATCCCTTTTTCACCCATAACGACCTGGACAGGCTGAGCGACGCCTGGCATGCCAAGTCCTGCAACGAGGTGTTCCGCGTGGGCTTCCGCCAGAACGTGCTGGCCACGTTTTACGACGCCGGCCACATTCTGGGGTCCGCGGGCGTGATGCTGGAAGGAGAGAGCGGCCATACGGTGTTTTATACGGGGGACGTGCAGTTTGAGGACCAGAGCATGATTCCCGGAGCGGATTTCCCGGAATCCGGCGTGGATACGCTGATTATGGAGTGCACGCGCGGCGGCTTCCAGCGCAGCGCCCATTATTCCCGCCCGGAGGAGATGGTGCGGTTCGGGAAGGCGATTGCGGAGACGCTGGAACGCGGCGGCGCCGTGCTGATTCCGGTATTCGCCATCGGCAAGAGCCAGGAGATGCTGTTCAATATCCACCGTTTCAAGCAGCAGGGGGTGATCCCCGCCAATACGCCCGTGTACTTCGGCGGGTTGAGCGCGAAGGTTTCCCTGCTTTATGACCGTTTTGCCGGGCTGACCCGCAGGCACGACCATGAGTTCAAGCTGAAGGAGGAAATAAAGACCGTGCCCCTGCCGCGCAAGGGAAAAGCCCCGCTGGTGTGTTCCCCTGGGAATATTTACGTGGTTTCCAGCGGCATGATGACGGAGAACACGCTCTCCAACGTGATGGCGGAGCAGGTTCTTCCGCATGAGAAAAACGCCATTCTTTTTGTGGGGTATGCGGACCCGGATTCCCCCGCGGGCCGGCTGCGGGCCGCGCAGGAGGGGGATCTGGTGAAGATGCGGCCCAACGGGCAGCCCGTGCGCCGCAACTGTACGGTGGACTGTTTTGACTTTTCCGGGCACGCCACCCGTGACGCCCTGGTCAATTATGCCGTGAAGCTGAATCCCAGGCAGGTGGTTCTGGTGCACGGTGATCCGGATGCCGTGGAGTGGATGCATGATACGCTGTCCGCCAGAATGCCGGGTTCCACCATCATCGCTCCCGTTCCGGGCCAGCGTTATACGTTTGAGTCATGAGTTTTACCGGAGAGAGAAAAGGCCGCCTGATCGTCTTTGAAGGCATAGACGGCACGGGCAAGTCCACCCACATCGGCCAGTTGCGGAAGTATCTGGAGGGGAAGGGGCTGGAAGTGGTGCAGAGCTTTGAGCCCACGCGCGGGCCGTGGGGCCGGATGTTGCGGGATTCCGCCGTGACGGGGCGCCTTTCCGTAGAGGATGAGGTAGAGTTATTCCTGAAAGACAGGCGGGAGCATGTGGAGACGCTGATCGCCCCTGCGCTGGCGCGCGGCGCGTGGGTGTTGCTGGACCGCTATTACCTTTCCATGATGGCTTACCAGGGCGCGCGTGGGGTGGATACTTCCGTCATCCGCGCCGCCAATGAAGAGTTTGCCCCGGTGCCGGACGCCGTGGTCTGGCTGGATATTCCCGTTTCCGTGGCTCTGGAACGCATCGGGAGCCGCGGAGAACGCGATGCCTTTGAGACGGAAGCGGGCCTGACGGCCTGCCGCAACGTGTTCGCCTCCATCCATGAACCCTGGATGCTCCGCGTGGACGCGGACGCCGGGAAGGAGGAAGTGGCGGCAAGAGTGCGGAAGGCCCTTTCCGGGAATTTTCCCGAAGTGATTAGTGAATAGGCGTATTCCACTGGTCGGAGGCCGGGAATTTTCCCTTAATATTTAATCCCCGGTATTTGGTCGCTGCGCCGCAGGCGCATAAACCGTCGGGTCCGGGATTCCGGCTTCCCTGAAGGCTTCCCGGCGCTCCACGCAGGTGGAGCAGGCGCCGCAGTGGACGGGACCGCCCTTGTAGCAGGAGTAGGTGCGGGAGAAGTCCACGCCCAGTTCATGGCCCATGGCGGCGATGCCGCCCTTGGACGTGCGGATGAAGGGACGCAGGATGCCCAGCCCGGCATAGGTCCCCAGGCGGACGGCCTCCGTCATGGCGGCCATGAATTCCTCCCGGCAGTCCGGGTAAATGCTGTGGTCCCCGGAATGGGCGGCAATGACAAGCTGCTGCGCTCCGCAGCTTTCCGCCACCCCGGCCGCGATGGACAGGAAGATGCCGTTGCGGAAGGGGACGACGGTCTGCTTCATCAGCTCTTCGTCATAGGAGCCGTCCGGGATGTCGTCCGCGCCGGAGAGGAGGGCGGATTTCAAATGGGCGGAGATGGGGGAGATGTCAATCACGCGGTGCTCTATGCCCAGGCTGGCGGCCTGCCAGGCGGCGCATTCCAGCTCCCGTTCCGCGTGGTTGGAGGCGTAGTCAAAGCTGAGGGCCACCCGCACGCGGTGGTTCCGGTGCGCCCAGTGCAGGGCTACGCTGGAGTCCAGCCCCCCGCTGAGCAGTACGGCGGTTTCCGTCTTATCCATGGCGCGCGTCAGAGGGGGCGGTTTTCCGGGTTGTGCTCCGCCATGGCGGTCAGCTGGATGCCGCCGCGGGGGGAGAAACGGCCTTCTACTTTCAGCCACCGCGGGGAGATGGCGGCTGCCAGGTCATCCGTGATGCGGTTGACGATCTGTTCGTTGAAGGCCGGGTAGTTGCGGTAGGAGGCCAGGTAGTATTTGAGGGATTTGGTTTCCACGCACTTTTCATCCGGAACGTAGGTGATCGTCAGGTGGCAGGAGTCCGGCTGCCCGGTGACGGGGCAGAGGGAGGAGAATTCATGGGTGTCCAGCGTGATGGTGTAGGGACGCGTGCCGCGGTTGGGGAAGGATTCCAGCTTGGCGTCGTCAGGGCTGGTGAAGAAGGAGCTTTGTGAGCCGAGTAGAGTCAGAGGTTCGGACATGGATGGTTGATGTTGTGTTGTAGTGGAAATTCAGTTTTCCTGCGCGGCGGCGTCTTTTTCCTGAACGGGTTCCCTGCCGGGGAATTCTTTCACGTACAGGTCCTGCTGGGGGAAGGGGATGGAGATGCCGTGCTCGTTGAACGCATTATAGATGTGTTCCCGCACGGAGGAAAGGCTGGAGGCCTTCGTCATGACGGGAACCCAGACCCATACGCCCAGATTGACGGAGCTGTCCCCGAAGCTGTCCAGCACCACGCTGGTTTTTTTCACCTTGGAAAGGAAGGGCAGGGAGGACAGCGTTTCCAGAACGATTTGGCGCGCCCGCTCCACGTCCGTTCCGTAGGAGATGCCCACTTCCACCTTGGAGCATTCGAACTTGTGGTTGCGGGTCATGTTGCGGAAGTTCTTGTTGAAGAGCTGGGAGTTCTGGAAGGCGATGATGGAGCCGTCCAGCGTTTCAATCATGGTGGAGCGGTAGCCCAGGGAGGAGACGCGGCCCCGGTAGCCGTCGCATTCGATCATGTCCCCCTGCCGCAGGCGCCCCAGCATCAGGGACAGGCCGCTGATGATGTTTTCAATGGTGTCTTTCAGGGCGAAGCCGATGCCCATGCTCAAGCCGCCCATGACCATCAGCAGCCCGTTGTAGTTGGCGTTCATGATGATGAGGGCCGTGAAGACGAAGAGCCCCCACAGGAACAGGGAGGAAAGCGTCACGAAGGTGGGGATGATGCCCACTTCATAGTCTTCCCCATAGACTTCATGCAGGGTGTTTTTACCGATGAAGATCAGGTAGTTGAGCACAATGGCAATCAGGATGACCGTGATGACGTGGCTCCAGCTGAAGGTGAGCAGGTCCTTGATTTCCGTGGTGGCGAAGATTTTGTTGATGATGAGGTCCCCCATGTCGAAGGTGGCGGCGGGCCAGATGATGCTGAACAGGATGAGGAAGATGGTCAGGCAGGGGAGCACCAGCTTGGAGACGAAGGGGCGGAACCACAGGATCGCCTGCTTGTTCCGTTCCTTCCGGCGGTTTTCATAGTGGTGGAGCAGGTTCCACAGCCCCACCAGGAGCAGGATGCTGGTCATCAGCATGATCCACGTCATCAGCACCAGGAAGGCCATGAAGCTGAACCCGGCCCAGCACAGGCCGCTGCCCAGGATGGTGAGCACCAGGGAGACGGTGGCGAAGAAGCGGTCCAGACGGGGAAGCTTGTGCCGCTGCCGCACCCAGGTCAGCAGGGAGAAGAGGGAAACCAGCGTGAACAGGACGGGCATGGAAATGTCTACGATGATGTTGGGGGCCATGAACATGCGCAGCAGCATGAAGAAGCCGCCCAGGAGCAGGTAGGGCATGTAGATGCGGATGCCGGAGTTAATGGTGCCGTAGGGGAGGCGCGTCACCAGGGAGAACAGGATGGCGCTGACCAGCAGGAGGAATTCCGCGCCCAGGGAGGCCGCGCTTTTCAGCAGGTAGTCCGGCGTGCGCATGGAGGCGATGACGAGGACGATCGCTACGATGAGGATGGTGGTGACGTTGGTGAAGGCGTGGCGCTTGTTGTAGTGGCCCGTCTTTTCCAGCGTTTTCTTGAAGCCCAGGAAGACGATGAGGCGGGAAAGGCAGTAGGAGCACAGGACGATGCCCAGCAGGATGAGCCCGTAGTGCTTGAGCGTTTCCGGGTCCGACGGGAGCTGGAGCTTGCTGTCTGCGGACGTTTCCCAGGCCCCCATGCAAATTTCATACGTCTTGAGCGGCTTGAGGAAGATGTACCGGGCCGCGTTGGACGGCGTGTAGAATACCCGGTTGAAGAGGGAGGTGAACAGCTTGCCGCTTTCATGGTTCAGGGCGTCTATCTTGCCGCCCAGGCTGTTGAAGAGCTCCTTGAGGTAGCTGATCTGCTCCTTTTCCTTGAGCAGGGATTCTTCCAGGGTGCGGCAGGTGTACAGGGCCTCGTCCCTCTGCACCAGGGAGGGTTCCGACAGGTTGTCCGTGTTGACTTCCTCCAGGGATTCCGCCAGTTTTTTGATGCGCCCTATTTCCTTGTCCAGCCGTTCCTCCTGTCCCTGGAAGTCCGGCCTTTGGGCGTAATACGTCTTGACCAGGCTGCTGGCGGCCTTGCAGTAAAAGGCCAGCGTGAAGATTTTCTGATCGTCCAGGGCGTAAAGCACGGCGGACATTTCATACACCCTGGTGTCAAAGTAATTGTAGGTGGCGTCCGCCTCCTTCACCAGCGCCTCCCGGATGGCCATCCTTTTTTCCTCATTCTTTTTCAGGATGGTGATTTCATGGCACAGGGCCATGATGACGGTGTCCATTTCCGAGTGGTCAGGCTCCGCCTGGGGCTGCTCGGGGGCGAGTTCCTGCACCTGTTCCGGAACGGCGGCAGGCGCGCCCTCCTGCTGTGCCGCAGCATGGCCCGCGGCCAGCACACCTGCCAGGAGGAAGGCGGCGCAGCAGCGGAAAAACGTCCGGTAATCAGGGATGCTCATGAACGGTTCCAGTTCTAGGGGCTGGGGGCATTACGGTCAAGGTTATATTCCCCCGCTGCCTGAGACGGCTCTGCGGGGGAAGGCGCGCACTTTCCGGCGCATCATCCGGCCACTTTTTTCAGAAACCGGCATTCCCTGCCCGGCGGGTGGCCCTTATTGATTTCATGATTGATTTTTTAACGGAATATTGGGTAATATATAAATAATTCCATGAATTGTATGAAGGAGCCGGAAATTTTAACCATAGACGCCCACTGCCATTTGTTCAACCACGAGTTCCTTTCCTGGAGGCTGCTGGTGGATTTCATCCTTTCCCGCATGCGTCCCCGTGGACCGCGGGAGTGTCTGGAAGCCGCGGGGGGCATCAGCGGGTTGAAACAGATCATCCGTTTCTTCAAGACCGGATTGATGGATACGGAGAACATTTACGGCAAGCTGCTGGCGGAGGGCGGCTGCAATACCGTCGTGCCGCTGATGTTTGACCTGTATTACTGCATGAAGGGCGCCGGGCGTTCCGACGGGCCCGGACAGCGGAAGGCCTGCAAGAAGAAGGTGAAAAGGGCGGCAAGAAAGGAATGGGCCGTGCTCCGGAAGGAGCTTGATGAGCTGGCGGAACAGGCCGGGAGGGGGGACAGGAGGGAAATCGGGGAGATGAAGCAGGCGCTCCGCCGCCTGTCCAGGCGGACGGAACGGCTTCCCCTGGGGAAACGGGATGCGTTCCGGATGCAGGAAGAAGAACTGCTCAAACTGGCGGCGGCGCATCCCGGCCGCGTGCTTCCGTTTTACGTGGTGGACCCCCGCCGCCCCGGCAACTGGCTGCATGGTCCGGACGGGACGATAGACGTTTCCCCCATGACGGACAGGCTGGTTCCGGAATTGGGAGGGAAGGGCGGTTTTTACGGCTTCAAGCTGTATTGCCCCAACGGCTATTCCCCTACGGACCCGGCGCTGATGGCCCTGTATGAGTATTGCGAACGGCACGGGGTGCCGCTGACGGCCCATTGCTCCGGCGGCGGCTTTGCCAGTTTTTCCCCTTCCATCACGGTGCACGGGCATGTTTACCGGAATGGAGAGGTTGTTCCGCATGACGGCGTTCTGGAGTTCAGGCACTACCGCCTGACGGACAAGCTCCGGGTGAAGGAGAAGGCGGAACTCCTGAACCATCCCCGGCTGTGGGAAAAGGTGATGGAAGCTTTTCCGCGCCTCCGGCTGAACTTGGCCCACTTCGGCTGCCAGGACGAAGGCATGGAATGGACGGAGCTGATTTACGGCATGATGGAGAAGTTTCCCGGACTTCATACGGATTTGTCCTGCATCACGGAGACGGCGAAGCTCAGGGAGATGCGGGAGTACTTTCTCAAGGCCCCGGAACAGGTGCGCCGCAAATTCCTGTTCGGGAGCGATTTTTATCTGAACCTTCTTTTTCTGGACGGGATGAAGGAGTACATGGAGAACTTCCGGAATACGTTTACGGAGCAGGAAAGGCAGGAGCTGATGACGGCCAATCCCTCCGCATTCCTGGGATTGTCCTGACGGAAACGGGAAACGCTCCGGATATTCTCCGGAGCGTTTGAAAGGAAGACTGTGTTCCTGCGGGAATCAGTTCAGGGAGAAGGAACGGATTCTCTTCACGGATTCCTCCCGGCCCAGCAGGGAGAAGACGGAGGAGAGGTCCGGGCCGCCGCTCAGTCCGGTGAGGGCCACGCGGGCGGGGAACATGACGGCTCCCATTTTCACGCCGTTTTCCTTGGCAAAGGCTTTCAGCACGCCGATGAGTTCATGGCCGTCCCATTCCGGCTCCCGCTCCAGCCTGTCCGCCAGTTTGGAAAGCAGTTCCAGGGCTTCCGGCTGGACCTTGGCAACGGCTTCCGGGTCCATGCCCAGGTCAAAGAAGAAGCGGATTTTGTCCGGCACCTCCGCCAGCGTCTGCACCTTCGTCTGTACGGTGGCGATGGCGTCATCCAGAATGGGGGAGTCCGGCAGTCCGGCGTTCAGGCAGAAGGGCCGCGCCTGGGCCGTGAATTCTTCCGCAGGCAGGGCGATGATGTGCTGCTGGTTGACCCAGCGGCACTTGGTGATGTCAAATTTGGCGGCGGAGTGGTTGACGGCTTCCAGGGAGAAGCGCTCAATGAGCTCCTGCGGGGAGAAGATTTCCGTGTCGTCCTTGGGGGACCAGCCCAGCAGGGCCAGGAAGTTCATCACGCCTTCCGGCAGGAAGCCTTCTTCCGGATATGTGCCCAGGGCCGCGCCTACGTCGCGCTTGGACATCTTGGAGCCGTCCTGGTTCAGGATCAGCGGCATGTGGGCGAAGACCGGGGGAGTGACGCCGAAGGCCTCAAACAGCTGGATGTGCTTGGGCGTGTTCATGATGTGGTCTTCCCCGCGGATGACGTGGGTCATCTTCATTTCAATGTCGTCCACCACGTTGACGAAGTGGAAGATGTAGGAGCCGTCCGCCCGGCGGATGGCCATGTCCGGCGTGTTGGAGGCGTCCCGGTAGTCAATGGTGATGTCTCCGCAGATCAGGTCATGGAAGGTGACGGGCTTGGAGCGGTCAAAGCGGAAGCGCCAGGCGCCGTCGTCCTCGTACACGCGTCCGGCGTCCTGGAGCTTCTTGAAATAGGCGTCGTAAATATCGTTGCGCTGGCTTTGGAAGTAGGGACCGCAGTCGCCGCCCTTCATGGGGCCTTCATCCCAGTCCAGGCCCAGCCACTCCATGCCGGTGAAGATTGCGCGGGTGGCTTCCTCCGTGTTGCGGGCGTTGTCCGTATCCTCAATGCGGAGGATGAAGGTGCCGCCCGTCTTGCGGGCGAACAGCCAGTTGAACAGGGCGGTGCGTGCGCCGCCGATGTGGAGGTAGCCCGTGGGGGAAGGTGCGAATCTTGTTCTGACGTGACTCATGATGGGTAAGAGAGTAAGGGCCTGCCTGCCCGCGTCAAGCAGATACAGGGGGTGCGTGCCAAAAAAGGGCGGCGCTGCGGCGGGGTGGGGGACGGGCGTTTTTTACGGGTGTTGTCGGCCTTGCGGCTTGCCTGGAAGGGGTTTTTAGGGTTCATTTAACGCCGTGTTCTTTTTAAAGCACATATTCCGTCTGCGGGAGAAGTGGCAGATTGAGCGGGAGGACGAGGAAAAGCCCTTTCTGGAGCATCTGGACGACCTGCGCACCATGTTGCTGAGGATGGCCCTGTGCCTGACCGTCAGCACGATTCTGTGCGCCGGGTTCGCGTCCAATCTGATGGACATCCTGAGGCGCCCCGTCAACCAGGTGTGGGACATGTTTGAGGAATCCCACCTGCCCGCGGGAATAGGCCTGGAGGCATGGGGGAAGGCCAAGGAAATGGCTACGGCCATGACGAGCCTGGACGACTCCCAGAAGAAATTGCTTCTGCGGCAGGTTTCCCCGTCCCAGGGGGATTTGACGGAGGCCGCCCTGGTGCTCCGCGGCGCGCAGCCTCTGCCGGAGGACAGGAAGAAGATTTTTATCAGGGACGGCAGCCCCACCTCCTCCGTGCGGGAGCTGGCGGAGGCCCTGGATGCCAAGGAAGCCATTCTGACGGACGGCACCGGGCGGGGCGCCCTCAAGATGATGAGCGCGTTCCAGCCGGGGGAGGCGTTCATGCTGACCATCAAGCTTTCCCTGTATGCCGGGGTGGTGATCTCCTTCCCGCTGCTGCTGTACTTCCTGCTGCAATTCATTATTCCCGGACTGCTGGAGCATGAACGCAGGCTGCTGTACAAGTGCATGGCGATCGGCTTCGGGCTGTTCCTGGCGGGTACGCTGTTCTGCTACTTCATCGTGCTTCCCAGGGTGCTGACGTTCTTCTACACGTATTCCCTGGAATTCGGCATTTCCAATGAATGGCGCATCGGCTACTACCTGTCCTTCGCTACGCAGATGATCCTGATGTTCGGCCTGGCGTTTGAACTGCCCGTGGTGGTGATGCCTTTCGTCAAGCTGGGCGTGCTGACCTACGACATGATGAAGGCCACGCGCCGCTACGCCATTGTGGCGATCGCCATCCTGGCCGCGGTCATCACCCCCACGCCGGACGTGGCCACCATGATGCTGATGGCCGTTCCCATGTATGCGCTGTATGAAATATGCATCATCCTGGCCTGGATGCATGAGCGCAAGGAGGCCGCACGCGCACGGGAGGAAGTCGCCCGGTTTGAAGAAGACTTCAACAATGACAATTCTCCCTACAACCACTAAAAACACATCCAACTGACGCCATTATCATGAATCTCCTGGACATCATCATCCTGGGCATTGTGGAAGGCCTGACCGAGTACCTGCCGGTCAGCTCCACGGGGCACCTGCTCCTGACGGAATCCCTGCTGAACATGTCCCAGAGCAAGGAAGCTCTGGACGCCTTGGCCGTCTGCATCCAGGGCGGGGCCATCCTGGCGGTGCTGAGCCTGTATTTTCCCCGGGTGAAGGCCATGGCGCAGGGCGTGCGCGGCAATAATCCCGCCGGGCTGAAACTGCTGGTCAACCTCATTCTGGCCTTCCTCCCCGCCGCCGTGGTGGGCCTGTGCTGCGCCTCCCTGATCAAGGAATACCTGTTCAACACCTACACGGTGGCTTATTCCTGGATTGTGGGCGGCGGCGTGATTCTGGCGTACTGCGCCTGGCGCGCCAGGGAAGGCCGTTCCAATGAAGGGAACTCCGGAGCCTCCATTGAGAGCCTGACCCCGGCCAGGGCGCTGACGGTGGGCGCTCTCCAGTGCGTCGCCATGATTCCCGGCACCAGCCGGAGCCTGATGACCATGCTGGGCGGCATGTTCGTGGGGCTGAGCGTGGAGGCGGCCGTGGAATTCAGCTTCCTGCTGGGGCTGATTACCCTGGGCGCGGCCACCGTCCATGATGCGTACAAGGACGGGGCGCTGATGCTGGAATCCTTCGGGTGGGAAGCCCTGGCCGTGGGAACGGTTGTGAGCTGGCTGTCCGCATGGCTGGCTGTGAAGTGGATGGTTTCCTACCTGCAAAAGCACAGTTTTGCCGTATTCGGCTGGTACCGCATCGCCATAGGCATCGTGACCCTGGTGCTCCTGTCCATGGGGCTGATGCATTAAAAAACGTTCTCCGGCAGTTGAATGCCGGAGGCCGCCTCCCCTCCGGGCAGGCGGCCTTTTTTATTATTTTCCGCGGCAGGGAAAGGTTCTTTGAAAATGTAACCTGATTGTAACACACGGGATTGATTTTTCAGGCATCATGGGGACATGAACATCACGTGGTGCCTGATAGCCGTATGGGCGGGAATAGCCGGACTGGCGCATTCCCAGGAAATCCGCGACGAGCTGGGTGCCCGGAATATCATTCTGCCGCAGAGGCGCGTGATTCTTCCGGCGGACCGGACGGTCCGGCAGCCGGTCACGATGGAAAAGGTGAATGCCCGCATCCTGGTGAATGGACGCTCCGCCGTGACCACCCTGGAGCTGGATGTGCGGAATAACGGTTCTTCCCTCGCGGAGGCTGAGCTGCTGCTGCCCGTTCCGGAGGGCGTGGTGGTGAAAGGTTTTTATTATGGGGACGGAAAAGCGGAGTGGAAGGCCTCCCTGATGCCAGCGGACGAGGCGCGGCGCCTGTATGACCGCATTGTGGCGCGCAGAAAGGATCCGGCCCTGCTGGAATTTGCGGGGTTCGGGGCCATCCGGTCCAGCGTGTTTCCGGTTCCGCCCAGGTCTTCCGTAAAGCTGGGGATTGTTTACGAACAACTGCTGACCCTTGTGGAGGGGCGTCTGGATTACGTGCTCCCCAGAACGGAAGCTCTTTCCGGGGATGCTCCGTGGACGGTGAGGGTGGAGCTCGCTTCCGGAAAGGACGGTCCGGGCAACCTCTTCACTCCCTCCCATCAGATGGAGCGCCATCAGCTGGAGAATGGAACCGTGGTTCTGACCCTGGCGGAGGAAAGGATGAACCCGGGCCCTTTCCGCCTGTCATGGCTGGAGGCGCGCGGGAAGAAAGGGGAAGCTTCTTCCGGGCCGGAGGCCAGCGTTTACGCCTCTCCTGACGCCTCCGGCGGGAAAAACGGCTATTTTCTGGCGATGGTGGGCAAGGATGTCCGCCCCGGTGAACACTCCATTCTCCGGGAAGTCACGCTGGTGCTGGACAGGTCCGGGAGCATGCGCGGGAACAAGCTCGCCAGCGTGAAGGAGGCGGCCAAGCAGATCGTTTCCGGCCTGAATCCCGGAGAACGGTTCAATATCATCACTTATAATGAAGGCGTCAATTTATTTGAAGCGGCCCCGGTGGAAAAAAATGGCGCGTCGGAAAAAGCGGCCCATGCATGGCTGGATGCCGTCGTGGCGCGTGGGGGCACCAACATGCACGAGGCGCTGGCCGCCGCCTTGAGCCAGCCTTCCCACGAGGGGATGCTCCCCGTGGTGCTTTTCCTGACGGACGGCCTTCCCACGATCGGCCGCACTTCGGAAAAATCCATTGCGGCCCTGGCGGGGGAAGGAAACAGGGCGGAAAGGCGCATTTTCACCATCGGGGTGGGGGAGGACGTCAACGCCCCCCTGCTGAGGCGCATGGCGGAGATTTCCGGGGGGCTACCGTGCTACATCCTTTCCGGGGAGAATCTGGAGGTCAAGCTCTCGCAGGTATTCCGGCAGTTATACGGCCCCGTCTTCCGGAAGGTGCGCTATACCGTCTGCTCCCCGGACGGCAGGGAACAGCCGGGAAGGGTGCAGGATGCCATACCCTCCGGGGTTCTTCCGGACATTTATTCCGGCAATCCCGCCGTTCTGGCCGGGAGGTACATAGGTACGGAACCTTTCCTGATTAAGGGTACCTGCCTGGACCGGGATAACAGGGAGCAGGCTTTTGCCATTACCGTGGATCCGCAGCGCATCGCCAGCATGAAGGATGATTTTGTAGCCCGGCTGTGGGCCGCGCGCAAGATAGGCAGTCTGGAAACCGCTCTGATGGATATGGGCGGCAGCTCCTCCGGCACGGAAGCGCTGAGGTCCAATTCCAAAACGGCGGAATTGGTGGAGGAAATCATGCGGCTTTCACGGGACTTCGGGATCATGAGCTCGGCAGCCTCCTTTTTTGCCGATGACGGCAGTTCCGGCCCATGGCGGCGGGATCATGCCTCCATGGGGAGCAGGAGGAACCTGGAGGGGAAGGTGATGGAGGAATTGCGCGAAGGGCTGGGCGCCATTGCCCTGCAGGAAAATGCCGTAGCCAAGAAGCGGGAACTGACCCTCAACAAGTACAACATCCAGATGGACCGGGAGGGCCGTGCCGTGGCCTTTGACAATACGGCCCAGATTGCCCAGAACGGATATTTCAACAGGAACGGAGTCTGGATGGAAAGCACGGTTCTTGCCATGCCGGACGCGGGCCGCGCCGTGAAGACGGTCCAGGTGGGCACGCCGGAATATGCCGACGTGGCGAACAGGCTCATCCAGTCCAACCGCCAGGGGCTGTTGGCACTGGATGGCTCCGTCATGATTCTCCTGGATGGAGAAACCGTACTGATGCAAAACAGTTTTCCATAAACAAACAACTAGTAATCAACAATCATGAACCGTATCATCGCATGTACTGCATTAGGGTTGCTGGGCGCAGGATCATTCTGCGCCCAGGCCGAACCCACTCCCGTTCCAACGGACAGCAAGCCTGTTCCGGAAGGAAAGGCCAGATACTCCGTCACCCCGGGACCGGAGGGGGAAAAACAGGACGCTAAAACCGGAACCGTCCTGGTTACGGTGAAAAGCGTGGACGCGGAAAAATCCGCATCAGCCGTGACCACCACCGGAAACGGGGTTGTCCTGACGAAGGCCGTGAACGCCGGTCCGGAGAAAGCCATGGGAGCGCGGAATGCCGCCTATTCCGTCACTACGGTGAAAGGAACCGCTCCGGGGGAAATGGAAATCCGTGTGACGCCGCGTGCGGAGGGAGCTTCTTCCGGAATTTCAGCCGTTCCGCCGCAGGAAGGGGTGTTCATCACCAGGAAGGCGGCAAGCCTTCCCGGCGGTTCTGGGAAGGAAGGTATTTTCCGTATCAAGCCAAGCGCGGTTGAACCGGTCAGGGAAGCGGCCTATTCCATCAAAACGGAAGGGAGCGGCTCCGAAAAGCTGACCATAAGCGTGGCTCCCGGTCTGGAAAAAACTTCTTCCGGAGGGGCGGCCGTTCCTGCAAAAGGGGATGTGGTCGTTACCCGGGCTGTCGTGACGGGGAATGCCAAAGGGGTGAAAGACGCCGCCTATTCCGTCACTGTTGCGGACGGAACGGCTCCCGGAGAGGCGGAGATCAGCGTAACGCCGGAGCAGGAGGAGGCTTCCTCCGGAACTCCTGCGGCTCCCTTCCAGGGCGCCGCGGAAAAAGATGACCGCGCCGTCGTTCAGATTGCCCTGTTGCTGGATACCTCCAGCAGCATGAACGGCCTCATCGACCAGGCGCGCACTTATTTGTGGAAGATTGTCAATGACATGACGCTGGCGCGCCAGAACGGCAAATTGCCCGATATCCAGCTTGCCCTGTATGAGTATGGAAACGACGGGCTGTCCTCCAGGGACGCCTGGATACGCCAGGTGCTTCCGTTCACGGATGACCTGGACAAGGTCTCCGAGGAATTGTTCAAGCTGAAAACCTACGGCGGCACGGAATGCTGCGGAGCCGTCATTGACCGGGCCGTGAAGGAGTTAAAATGGAATACGGATGATCCCCATGCGCTGAAGCTGGTCTTCATCGCCGGCAATGAACCCTTCAACCAGGGCAGCGTGCCGTATGCGGAAGCGATTGCGCGCGGGCTGGAGAGGGACATTACCGTCAATACCATTCATTGCGGCAATGCCGGAGACTCGGATACGCGCCTGTGGAAGGACGGAGCTAAAAAGGGGGACGGCAGCTTTCTCAACATTGACCACAATGCGGCTCCCCCGGACCCGGAAACGCCCTTTGACGGAGAACTTGCCAAGTTGAGTTCCTCTCTGAATGCGACTTACCTGGCTTACGGTTCACCGGAAGTTCAGGCTGAAAGGCTGAGCAAGCAGGAACGCCAGGATACGCTGGCGCTGAAACTGTCGCCTGCGGCTGCCGTAGGGCGGGCCAGCGCCAAGGCGAACAAGGCGGCGTACTCCAATACTTCATGGGACCTGGTGGATTTTTATGACCGGAACGGAGTCCAGGCGCTGGGAGATTTGGGGACTGCCGGACAGCTCCCCAAGGAACTGGAAGGTAAAACCGCGGAGGAAGTGGAAGCCATCGTGAAAAAGAAGGCGGAGGAGCGCGGAGCCCTGCAGAAGAAGGTAAAGGAGCTGGACGCCCAGCGCAATGAATGGCTGGCCAAATGGAAGCAGCAGAGCGCTTCCAGGGACGCCAAACCGAACACCCTGGAGGACGCCATTATCCAGGCTGTCCGGCAGCAGGCCTCCAAAAAGCAGTTTTCCTTTGTTGAAGAGAACGAAACGGAAGGAAAAGATTCCCCTATGAATGATAGAGTGAAGAAATGAGTGCTCCTGCGGGGCTGTCCGGGAGTGCCGGCGGCCCCGCAGAATTTTTCTTCTGAAAAAACCTGTTTTACCGCAACGTTCCTATTTGATAGATTATTCCGCGCATGCACCGCTACCGCATTCTGGTCGTAGAAGACGATCATGCCATTAGAAACGGCCTGGCGGACGCCCTGGCGGTGTCCGGCTATGACGTTTTGTCCGCCAGGGACGGTTATGAGGCCATGGAGATGATTCATGCAGAGGAGTATGACCTGGCCCTGCTGGATGTAGTCCTGCCCGGAGCGAACGGTTTTGAACTGCTGAAACGCATCAGGGAAGACCGCTCCACCGTTCCGGTGCTGATGCTCACCGCCAAGGGCGCGGAGGCGGACAAGGTGAAGGGGCTGAAGCTGGGGGCGGACGATTATGTGGTGAAGCCCTTCAGCCTGCTGGAAGTGCTGGCCAGGATAGAGGCCGTGCTGAGGCGGTCCCCGGAAAGGCCTAGCGCCGTCAACCGCGTCATGCTGCCGGAGGGGCATCTGGATTTTGCCGCCCGCGCCCTGGTTCTGGGGGAGGAGCGGGTGGTGCTGACCACCAAGGAATTTGACCTGGCGCGCCATCTGGCGGCCAATGCCGGAAGAATCATCACCCGTGAGGAAATCCTGGCGAGGGTCTGGAAGATGGACCCCCGGCTGGTGGAAACGCGGAGCATTGACACCACGATCGCCCGCCTGCGGGAAAAAATGGGGAAAAGGAACTCCGCCGTCATCCGCACCCTGAGAGGGCGGGGATATGTTTGGGAGGACGGAGCATGAGCAGCCGTTTTTCCTTCCATTTGCTGTTGTGGTCCTGCCTGCTGATTCTGCTGGGGGTGATGGGATGGCTCAGCCATTCCATGCTGGATGCGGAGAAGCGCAGGCTGGCGGAAACGCACCAGATCCGCCTGGTGGAGCAGAGCCGCCTGGCCCTGTGGCGCATGGATTCCCTGCTGGCCTCCATGATCGCAGGGGAGAACAACCGTTCTCCCGGAGAATATTTCCAGGGGAACGCGCTGGCGGAAGTCCGCAAGGAGGAAGGTGCGATGCCGGATTTGTCCGGCTTTGCCAAGCTGTATTTCCAGATAGACCCGCGGGGAAACGTTTCCTCTCCCCAGAAGGACAGGGAACGGCTGGAATATGTCCTGCAACTGGGAAGATCCGGCTGGGGCAGCCGTGTGGTGGATGCCATGAAGAATTTGCCGAGGCCTGCCTCCATCTCCGCGGGGAATGCCGTGCAGCCGGAGACCGCCCCCCCTGCGGAAGAAGCGGTACAGGTGACTTCCGTCGCCATCATGGATGGAAGGGAGCAGCAGAAGAACGGCTTGCAGCAGGAGCTGGCAGTGGAAAGCAGGAAGGCTTTCCAGCAGGGAATGGAAGACTACAACATGCGTAAAAACCTTTCCAACAGCCAGCAGGAGTACAATGTCAGCGTCAAGGTGAAAAAGAAAGCCATGGAGCCTCCCCGGCGGGCAAAGAAGGAGATTGCGGATTCGGGACGGCTGGTCGTTTCAGGGGAGGTGAATGGCATGGAAAGTCCGGAAGGGGAGGGGGATTGCCTGGATGTGGCTGGTTCCTTGAAAAAGACCGGGAAAAAATTGGAAAGCGGGCCCGGCGATATTGCGGCTCTCTTGGATATGGGAGCCGCGGCATTGACTCTGGACGGGAAGATGGTCCAGTTTGAGGTTCATGAACAAAAGGCGAATCCGGTTCCGGTAAAGGAAAGCCTGGCGGAAATGTCCGTCACCCGCCGTGACGGGTTCGCCAAAACTCCGGAAAGTTACAGGGAGTTCTCCATTTCCTCCCTCCAGCCCAGATGGCAGCAGGGGAAGGAATGTTTCCTGACGCGCCGCATCTCGGACCACGGCCAGGTATGGGTGCAGGGAATCTGGCTGGACTGGGGCAAGTTATCCGCCTACCTGCTAGAGTCCGTAGCCGATATTTTGCCGGAGGCTACTCTGTCTCCCGCCGACGGGCGGGAGGAAAGCTATCTGACCCTGGCCGGAATTCCCGCCATGCTGAATCCGGGCAATCTTCCCTCCATGCCCGCCAATTCCCTGCGGACGGTCTGGAATTCCATGGCGATGGCGTGGTTTTGCGGGCTTCTGGCCCTGTGCGGGGTCATTGGCTTCATGATCGGCCTCATCCGCCTGAGCGAACGCCGCGCCGTATTCGTTTCCGCCGTGACGCATGAACTAAGGACGCCTCTGACTACGTTCAACATGTACACGGAAATGCTTTCTTCCGGACTGGTTCCCAAGGGCAGGGAAATGGCCTATGTGGATATCCTGAAAAATGAGGCGGGCAGGCTGACGCACCTGGTGGACAACGTATTGAGCTACGCGCGGGTGGAGAAAAATTCGGTCTCCCTCCAGCCGGAAAAAATTCCGGTGACGGACCTCGCCTCCGCCGTCATTGCCCGCATCTCCCCCCGGCTGGCCGCCGCGGGCATGGACTCCCAGCTTTACGTGGCTCCGGAGCTGCAAGCGGAGGCCGTGACTGCGGACATGACCGCCGTGGAGCAGATCGTGTACAATCTGGCGGACAACGCCGCCAAATACGCATGTTTTGACGGCAGCGTCCTGAAGGTGGAACTGGCACGGGAAAAGCGTTTTCTGGTCATCCGTGTGGAGGATGAAGGGAAAGGCATTTCCGATTCCCTGAAAGGGAAGCTGTTCCGTCCCTTTTCCAGATCTGCGGAGGAGGCTGCCGGAAAACAGCCGGGCGTGGGGCTGGGGCTGGCTTTATCCCGGGAACTGGCGAGAAGCATGGGCGGAGACTTGTGCCTGGAAGAAAGTTCCCACGGATGCCGCTTTGCCCTCAGGATTCCCCTTTCCAGGGCATGAGGGCACATGAGGGCCTGTTCCGGAAAAACAAAATTCTTTAAATCAGCCGTCATTCGGGTTTTAATCCTTTCCTCACCCTCTTTATTTTTCAAGAACCATTTCCTTTTATGAATACTCCATTCTGCCAAAGCTGCGGCATGCCTCTGGGAAGCAGGGAAGACTGCGGCACCAACCATGACGGAACCTCCAGTGAGGAATATTGCCGTTATTGCTTTCAGGACGGCGCATTTACGTCAGAATGCACCATGGAGCAGATGATTGAACATTGCGCCCGATTTGTGGAGGAATTCAACAAGGAGAATGGTTCCTCCTATACGAAAGAGGAAGCCATTGCCCAAATGACCCTGTTTTTTCCCACGCTGAAACGCTGGAAAAAACAATAGCACGTCTTTTCGTTCCATCCCTTATTCACAGGGAAGGGCCTGTCCTTTTCTCCCTTGTTCGCTGGCCGCCTTCTCCCTGCGGTACAGGATGTCCTGGAATGTTTAAAACCCCAGGAAGGCGGACGCATATTGTTTAAAGTACCCTTTTTCCTTGTCCGCTTTCGGCTCCCCTGCTGGCCGGAGGCCCGGTTCATAACATGATCCGGGGCTTGTCTTCCTCCGGTTTGCCAGCCTTGCTCAAAACAGCCCCATGGGGAGAACCTTTCAGGGTTTCAGGGGTGGATTATCTCCTCTGCGGTCCATGGGAGCCTCCGGGGCCTGAAGGCCGTGGTGAGGGAGACGGACGGGAGGGCGCAGCCGCAGGAGGCGAAGACGGCCTGCTGGGCGCGCTGGCGGACGGCGGCGGGGAAGAAGGCCTGGAAACGGATGGAGGGCTGCTGGGACGGTTCATGCCCGAATGACCCGGACGGGAGGCGGATGGCCTGGAGGAGGGCGTGGATGGACGGCTGGGACGCCCGAAGTCCGGCCTGGAGGGCCGGTTCCCCTCCGGACGGCTGATGCCCGGACGATGCGTGCTCCCGGAATTGCCGGAGCCGGGGCGGTGGGGATTGTTGACGGACGGGCGGGAGGGCTGTCCCGGCTTTCCGAAGTCCGGCCTGCCGTGGCTGCCGCCGGGCTGGCCTATTCCCGGCCGGTTATGGCTGTCGCCCGGATTACTTACGGGCGGACGGTGGGAATTGCCGGGTTTTCCGAAGTCCGGGCGGTGGTTGGGCCTGCCGGGCTGCGGAACCGGCCTGTTGTTGCCCGGGCGGTGGTCCGGACGGAAATGATCCGGCCTGTACTGGGGCTTCATCGGCGGACGCGCCATGGGGCGGCAGTAATGGGGCTGGATGTAGTGCCCGCGGTAATAGGGGGCCGGTCCCCACGTGGGGATGTAGTAATTCGGGCGGATCAGGCTGATGGAATAAATGGGGCTGCCGAACGTGTCATAGGCATAGATGGGCCTGCCTCCGTAATATCCGTAAATGGGATAGCCGGAGTTGTCATACATGTAGGACATGCCGGAGCCGCCGCTGCTGTAGGAGCCTGATACGCTGAAACTGTCATAATAAGGATCATAGCAACTGGACAGGGCGCATCCGAGGGCGGCTGCCAGCAGCGAGTTTTTTAAAATAACGTATGCTTTCATGATGTTGAAACGGGGTGGGTTGTTTTTTCCCTTTGCTTGAAAAGCGGCGGGATAAAAGTACATTTGTTTAAAATTATTTTGCTTGGAAACGGGCTTCCTATTGTCTTAGACTGCAAAAACGTTCTACGTGATGGGAATTCTCTTTCAAGATAAAAAAATCGGCCTGGCCCTGTTGTGTGATAATGCCCCGTATACGCTGGCCATGACGCTGGCGTCCTATGAGAGGTCCGGGCTGCTGAATTATTTTGACGAGGCCTGCGTCGTTTTTCCGGAAAGCGCTGGCAAAGTATGTGAAACGGCGCTTTCTTACGGACTTTCCGCGGAGTCTTCTCCGGCGGAGGGCGGCTTCATAGGGGCGCTCCATACGGCGGTCAACGCGCTGGATACGGATTACGTGCTGCTGGCTGAGGATGACTGCATGATCTGGGAGCACCTGCGCGGGGAAACTCTGGAAAACCAGTTGAAACGAGCGGTGGAGCTGCTGATTTCCGGCCAGGCGGACATGGTGCGCCTGCGTCATGCCTGGCGCGGCTGCACGCGCTACAAGGCCGCCTATACGTATTCCTACTTTTATCCCGTGGAGCAGCTGGCCACCATGTGGGTGCATGCGGAAGGCCTGTCGGAAGCACCGGACTGGATCAAGAGCATCCGGCGCTTCTTCCATCCTTTCCGCTCCAAGCGTTCCATCGGCCGATGCGTTTATGTGGAACAAAATCCCCATCTGCGCTTTCCCGAATACATTACCAAGATTGATGAAGGCTACATCATTGACAGTGAGGTTTTCCAATGGACCAACCAGCCCACCCTCATCGCCCGCTCCAGAATCAGGCAGATTCTGACCGGGCTGGCGCAGGCTCCCGGCACCATCGGAAAACTGCCGCAGGACTTTGAAACCGCCGTCAACAACCCGCGGTGGAGGGACGCCCACATGAACATAGGCGTCATCAGGGGAATTTTCACTTAAAGGCGCATGGCGGAAAGAGGAAAGGCGGTGCGGTATGAATGCACCAGGTGCGGCGCATGCTGCCGCTGGGCCGGAGACGTGTGCATTGAGGAGGATGAAGTCCGGGAAATCTCCCGTTTCCTCCACATGGACGAACAGGCCTTCATTGACGAATGCTGCCGCCTGAGGGCCAACCGGCGCGGATTGTCAATCCGGGATGCGGAGGACGGCGCCTGCATGATGCTGGCGGAAGGCGGCTGCCGGATCAATCCCGTCAAACCGCGCCAGTGCCGGGACTTCCCCAACAAATGGAACTTCCCCGGCTGGCGGGACTTGTGCCGTGCCAGGGAAGTGGAAAAGGAATAAAAGCCTCCGGCGCTTTTTCAGGATTGTTTACAGGAACTGCGCCAGATCCCATTCAAAGCCGGGATAGGAGGTATTGATGCATTCCGCATCCGCCAGCACGGTATCTCCCTGTGCGCTGAATCCGGCCACCAGGAAGCTCATGGCGATGCGGTGGTCTCCGTAGCTGGGCAATTCCGCGCCTTTCAGGGGAGCGCCTCCGTGAACGACCATGCCGTCGTCAAATTCCTCCACGTCCACCCCCATGAGCCGGAGATTGGCCGCCGTGGTGGCGATGCGGTCCGTTTCCTTGACGCGCAGTTCGCGGGCGTTGCGGACGATGAAGTCTCCCTGGCCCAGGGCTCCGGCCACGGCCAGGATGGGGATTTCATCAATCAGGTTGGGGATTTCTTCCGGAAGCAGGCTGGTGCCGTGCAGGGAATCCGAACCGTACACGGTAATATCCCCGTACGGTTCGCCCGCATCCTCCGGAGAAGTGGTCACAATGTCCATCCGCACCCCCATCCGTTTCAGTGCGCTGATGACGGCGTTCCGCGTGTTGTTCAGGCCCACCTGGCGCAGCGTCAGGCGGGAGCCGGGACGGCTGGCGGCGGCCACCATCCAGAAGGCGGCGGAAGAGATGTCTGCGGGAACCGTCAGGTCATGGGCGGCGGGGAGCGCCGGACCCTGGGTACTGACGGTGAGGCCGTCTACCGTGCAGGGCACGCTGAAATGGCGGAACAGGCGCTCCGTGTGGTCGCGGGTGACGGCGGGCTGATGCACGGTGGTGGCCCCGTCGGCAAACATGGCGGCCAGCAGGATGGCGCTCTTCACCTGGGCGCTCGCCATGGGAAGCGTGTAGGAAATGGGGCGCACCCGGCCGCCGTGGATAAACAGCGGAGCGCAGCCCGGCTTGGCGCCGCGGGCTTCAATCCGCGCGCCCATCTGTTCCAGAGGCTGCATGATGCGGCCCATGGGGCGGGAACTCAGGGAGGCGTCCCCGAACATTTCCGAATCAAAGGGGCAGGCAGCCAGCATGCCGGCCAGCAGCCTCATGCCCGTGCCGGAATTGCCGCAGTCGATGGTCCGTTCCGGAGCCGCGGGCTTCATGGCGACGCCCGTTATGCGGAAGCGGACGGGGCCATATCCCTCCCGTTCTTCCAGCACTTCCACCTTGGCCCCCAACTGCTCCATGGCGCGCAGGGTATTCAGGCAGTCTTCACTGCACAGGAAATTATCCACTTCCGTCACTCCCTTCGCCAAGCCGCCCAGGATGGCGGCGCGGTGGGAAATGCTTTTGTCTCCGGGTACGGTCAGTACCCCTTGCAGGGAAGAAATGGAATGGGAGCGAAGGTTCATGGACGTCCGGAAGAACTACCCTGTATTGGCCGCTGAATCAAGCCAATTACGAGACGGGCGGGAGGGGAGAGGATAGCGCCGGGACTCCGGGAAGGCGCTGGGCGGCGGTCCAGAATGGGGTTGATTTTCCGGAACGGTGACGTATATTAAGGCGCGTTATCGGCTGCATCCGCCTGAAAGGAAGGAGAGAGCTTTTCAGGATCAATGGATCAAGCTGGTTTTCATAGGTAGTAAGTTGGAGCGGCCACGGGAGTGATCCTGTGGCCGCTTTACTTTGTTTCAAAGGATTATTCGATATTGACATTCAATGCAGTATGGAATAAAAAAGGTTGATGAGTTTTATTGTCCGGACTGTCTTTCTCTGTACCGCGCTGAACGTCGTGGCCGCCTGTTCCCAGCGCCAATCCGTGCAGCCCGTTGCGGAAGCGGCCGTACATGTCAGCATCGGTGCCCTTGTGTACGACGTCACGTTGAAAGATGACGGAGTGGAGGTGGAGAGAAGGCCGTTCGCCTTATATGCGAATGCGCTGGGGAAGCAGTACCCTGTTAAAAAGGTATTTCTGAAAGGCGACGCCTACAAGGTGGAATCCCTGGCCAAAATCCTCTTAAAGGAAGGATGGACTAAAGTCGCCTCTCTTCAGCCGGAAGAGGCGGCCGTTTTTCTGCATGCCCCAGGAGAAAAGAAATTTCATCCGGTACCTGCCGCAAGCGGCAATACCGCCGTCTGCAAGGCACTTAACAAAGCGTGCTATGAGGCGTGCCTGAAGGAGCCCGGGATCTCCTAAGCCCGGATGAGAACAGGCAAGGGAACAAAAATGCCCTCCGTCCTGCTTTGGGCTTTACCGCGCGCCGCTGAAAGCGTATGTAGTCCGTGCCGATCAGGTTCGGGTGGTCGCTGTTCCGGTCTTCGGACCGGGGTAGAGGAAAGTCCGGACATCACAAGGCAGCGTGTCCCGTGAAAGCGGGAGACGGGAACCTCCCAAGGGTTCCCGGACGGAAAGTGCCACAGAAAACAAACCGCCCGGACGGGGTTCATCCCCGTTCAGGCAAGGGTGAAAAGGGGAGGTAAGAGCTCACCGCTCCGAGGGCGACCAAGGAGGCATGGTAAACCCCGCGCGATGCAAGACAAACAGGGGAAGGGTTGCCTGCCCGCCGGATCCCCGGGTATTAGTCGCACCCGTTCCGTAAGACGAACGGGCGCGCGGAATGCTTCACCGCAGTCCGCGTGAGAAAAATGGCCACACAGCCGGCCCTGCGCCGGCGGACAAAATCTGGCTTACAGAACCTGATCGGCATCTGTCTTTTTTGCCCTGTGGCTTTCCGCCGCCTTTTCCGGGAAGGGAAACCTCCGGGAAATTGTCCGGTTCCGGGGGCTCTTTGGGGTTGCATGGACGTCTCAAATGTGTAGAATCCGTCACCTAATTGCCACCCACTATGGAGAAGCTTGTTGTACACGGAGGTTTTACGCTGAGGGGAGCCGTCAATATCAGCGGGTCCAAAAATGCGTCCCTGCCCATTCTGGCCGCATCCCTGCTGACGGATGAGCCTGTGGTGGTGCGCCGTGTGCCGGATGTCTCCGATACCAATTTCATGGTTCAGATCATGGGCCAGCTGGGCGCCTCCGTGGAGAGGTCCAGCGGCAACGTGCGCGTGGAGGCCAGGAACCTGCATTCCGAAGCCGCTTATGAACAGGTGCGCAAGATGCGCGCCTCCATCTGCCTGATGGGCCCCCTGATGGCCCGCATGCAGCGGTGCGTGATTCCGCTGCCGGGCGGCTGCGTCATCGGTGACCGTCCCGTGGACCTGCACATCCGGGCCATTCAGGCTCTGGGCGCCCAGGTGCAGATTGAACGCGGCAACCTGGTTATCGAAGCGCCCCGGGGGTTGAAGGGAGCCACCATAGATTTGAGGGGCGATCACGGCCCCACCGTTCTGGGAACGGACAACCTGATGATGGCCGCCGTGCTGGCGGAAGGAACCACCGTCATTGAATCCGCCGCCTCCGAGCCGGAAGTGGTGGACCTGGCGAACTTCCTGATCAAGATGGGCGCCCATATCCAGGGCGCCGGAACGCGCCGGATCGTCATTGAAGGGGTTGAAAAACTCCGCGGCTGCAACCATACCGTCATTCCGGACCGCATTGAGGCCGGCACCTTCATGGTGGCCGCGGCCATGATGGGGGACGGCGTAACCCTGCGGCGCGTCTGTGAGGAGCACATGACCGTGGTGACGGACCTGCTCCGGAAATGCGGCCACCATGTGGAATTCAACGAACGGGGGGACACGGTCACCATCATTGCCGGGAATACGCCCAAATGCGGGGAAATCAAGACGGCCCCCTATCCCGGCTATCCCACGGACATGCAGGCCCAGATGACGGCCCTCTTTGCCACCACGCCGGGCATCTCCGTGGTGAAGGATACCATTTTTCCGCAGCGCTTCATGCACTGCTCCGAGCTCAAGCGCATGGGCGCGGATATCAAGGTGGACAACGGCACCGCCGTCATCTCCGGCGTGGAAAGCCTGAGCGGCGCGCCCGTCATGGCGTCTGATCTGCGCGCATCCGCCGCGCTGGTGCTGGCCGCCCTGAAGGCGGAAGGCACCACGGAAATCCACCGCCTGTACCACATTGACCGGGGCTATGAAATGATTGACGAAAAGCTCCTGGCGATCGGAGCCGCGGTGGAAAGACAGCCGGATGACGACAATTAACGCCGTTTTTGGGTCCTGATTTGCCGGTGTACCGCATTTTTTCTTTACTGTCAGGGCTCCATATGCTATTCACCGAAGTCCTATGAACAAGGCTCAACTGATCGAATTGATTCAAAACAAGCTGGGTGCCGATACGACCAAGAAGCACGCTGAAGAAGCTCTGGCCGCTGTGCTGGAATCCATCAAGGAAGGCGTGCAGGAATCCGGCAAGGTGCAGATCATCGGCTTTGGTACGTTTGCTACCAAGACCCGTGAAGCCCGTACCGGCCGCAACCCGAAGACCGGCAAGGCGATCAACATTCCCGCCTCCAAGACGGTTGCTTTCAAGGCCTCTTCCGCCCTGAAGGACTAAGACGGCAGCTGCTTCCCAAAAGAGCACTTTTCTTTCAGCACCCCGTCCTCTGCGGACTGGGGTGTTTTTTTATGTCCCGCTGCGGAAGTCCACGGCTTGACCGGATGGACGCCGCCGTCTAGAATGCCGCCATGTCCAGCAGTTTTGGTCAGGTGTTCAGAATCTCCACCTGGGGTGAATCCCATGGAGCCGGGGTAGGCGTGGTGATTGACGGCTGTCCGTCCCTCGTCCCGGTGACGGAAGAAGCCATTCAGCGGGAGCTGGACCGGCGCAGGCCGGGGCAGAGCGACATCGTGACGCCCCGCAAGGAGGAAGACCGCGCGGAAATACTCTCCGGCGTGCTGGACGGCAAAACCCTGGGAACGCCCATCGCCGTCAGCGTGCGGAACAAGGACCACCGTTCCTCCGCCTATGATGAAATGGCCCATACGTACCGCCCCTCCCATGCAGACTACACGTACGACGCCAAATATGGCATCCGCGCCTGGGCGGGCGGGGGCAGGGCCTCCGCGCGGGAAACCATCGGCCGCGTGGCCGCCGGGGCCGTGGCCAGGGCCGTGCTGAAGCAGGCCTTTCCCGGCATGGAGATCATAGCCTGGGTGGACCAGGTGCATCATGTGAAAGCCTCCGTGGACTGGGAGGCCGTCACGGCCTCCGTCATTGAAAGCAACATCGTCCGCACGGCGGATCCCTCCGCGGCGGAAGCCATGATCGCCGCCATCAAGGAGGCGCGGGACGCCGGCAACTCCCTGGGCGGCGTGGTCAAATGCGTGGTGCGCGGCTGCCCTCCCGGACTGGGGGACCCTGTTTTTGACAAGCTGGACGCCACGCTTGCCCACGCCATGATGAGCATTCCCGCCACCAAGGCCTTTGCCGTGGGCTCCGGCTTTGAAGCGGCGGACATGACCGGACTGGAACACAACGACCCTTTTTACATGCGGGACGGCCATGTGCACACCGTCACCAACCACTCCGGCGGCATCCAGGGCGGCATCTCCAACGGAGAAGACATCCTGATGCGCATCGGCTTCAAGCCCACCGCCACCCTGATGATTGACCAGCAGACGGTCAACCAGGCAGGGGAGGACGCCCGGCTCAAGGGCAGGGGACGGCATGACGCCTGCGTGCTGCCGCGCGCCGTGCCCATTGTGGAAGCCATGGCCTGGCTCTGCCTGTGCGACCACTATCTGCGCCAGCGCTGCCAGCGGGCGTTGTAACGCGGCTTCTTTCCCGTCATTCATGGACTCCTCCCTCACATTCTACCTGGTTCTGGGCGCGCTGCTGGTCGGCTTCATCGTGCTCGGCATGCTGAAGGGGATGATCAAGATGCTCCTGTTCGGCGCGGCGGTGCTCTCCGCCGTGGCGGCTTACTTCTGGCTGTCCAAATACGGCTTTACCTACCTCTCCTTCATCACCAGCGACCCGCGGGAATGGATGGTCACCGTGCTGTCCGTCGGGGGGGCGGCGGCGGTCTTCTTCATCTTCATGCACGGCCTCTTCTGGTTCAGTGACGTCTTCTCCTGGGGGAGGCGCATGGGCTTCGGCGGGGCCAAGGGCATCGTCACCACCATCCTGATGGCGGCGGTTGTCTGCTGGGTGGGCGTCATGTGCATCTTCTACTACGGCTCCATGGCGGAAATGACCCGCGCCCGCGAACTGGCCCTGTACCACATGGATCCCAGCCGCACCATCTCCCTGCCCGCCATTTACTCCGTCAAGAAGTCCATCACGGACAATCCCCACCTGAACTGGCTGGTGAAAATCTCCCCGGAACACGACCCGGAACGCCTCTCCCTGGCAAAAATGATTGCCTACCTGGTGACGCTCAGCCCTGAGCTCTCCGACCAGCGCCGCACCCAGCTGGATTGCTACATGCCCCGCTCCCGCATCACCAGCCGCGTGCTGAGCCTGAAAAGCCTGAGCGAAGACCCCGCCATCCGCCTGCTGGTGGAGAAGGGGGACATGCAGGGCCTTTATAACGACGTCAAGCTCACCCGCTTCCTGGAAGACCAGGACGTGCGCACCGTGCTGTCCCAGCTGGATGTGGACCGCGTCCTTGGCTTTGTCACGGAAATCCGCCAGACGGCCCCCTCCGGGAATGAATACATTCCCGAAGCCACGCCGATTGAGGAATAAAGCGGGGATTCTTTTCTTCCCTGAATTGTTTTCATTCCTATTATCCTCTTTCCAAAGGTTTTCCCGCTGGGTAGTATTGGATATATTCAAGATTGATTTGGCATGGACAAAGAAAAATTGAAGGGGGAATTGGAAAAATGGGAACGAGAGATCGCTCTTGATCCTGAAAATTTCACGGCTTATGTGAAGAAAGGGAATGTCCTGGATGACCTGGGACGCAGCGAGGAAGCGCTGGACAGCTACAACAGGGCTCTGGAAATCAACCCTGCTTACGATAAAGCCTATTGCAACAGGGGCATTGTATTGAAAAAATTAGAAAGGAAGGAGGAAGCTTTATCCAGTTACGATAAAGCGTTGGAAATCAACCCAGGAAATGATGCAACCCATTACAACAGAGGACATATTCTGGACGATCTCGGGAGGAAGGAGGAGGCGTTGCAGAGCTATGACAAAGCGCTGGAAATTAATCCTGGGGACCATGCGGCCTACTACAATAAAGGAAATATCCTGAACGATCTCGGCCGGAAGAAGGAAGCGTTGGACAGCTATAACAAGGCTCTGGAAATCAGACCTGATTATGATAAGGCTTATTGCAACAGGGGCATTATCCTGAAAAGTTTAGGACAAAAGGAAGAGGCCCTTGCCAGCTACAACAAGGCGCTGGAGATCAATCCCGGTTACGATGCGGCCCATTATAACAAGGGAAATGTCCTGGATGACCTGGGAAGAAAGGAGGAAGCTCTGGCCAGCTATAGTAAGGCATTGGAAATCAATCCTGGTTATGGGGCGGCCTGTTACAACATGGGAAATGTCATGGATGACCTGGGACGGAAGGAGGAAGCTCTGGCCTGTTATAACAAGGCGCTGGAAATCAACCCTCATCATGATGCAGCCCTGAACAATAAAGGGCTTTTATTATCCAATCTCGGCAAAAAGGAAGAGGCATTGGCTTGTTATATTCAAGCCATTCAAATCAATGCCGGTAATGAAATAGCCAAACGAAACCGGAGGTCGTTAGTGGGAAGCAAGGAATTCTGGGATGGCCTGTCAGAAAATAGTCAGGTGGATTTATGGAGTGGAGACGAAGATTTCAATGTCCTGGCAAGCAGGGAAAAACTGGGTGGATGCTCCGGCAAAGATTTATCCTGTATTCACCGTCTGTGGGTGGAACAATATAGGCTTCTTTATTTGCTTAGCGCTGACCTTGAGCAGGTAGGGCATTACACTTCCTCTATGGTTTTTGAAACCTTGCTCCAAAAGCAGACGGAAACGGACGGTCACGCAAATCCCCTGTCGTTATGCAGCCTGGCTGCGGCTAATGATCCTACGGAAGGCACCGTTTTTCAGGCATTTCTGAAACAGGATTGTCTGCCTTCCCAGAGAATTCAGAGCCATCTTGCCGTATTGCAGGCTTCCTTTTCTTCTGCCATTGATTCCTTGAACCAGTTCCGCCTTTACGGAAAAAACAAGGGAGAGGAAGGAACCGGGCTGTGCTTGGTATTTAACCGATCCTTTTTTGCCAAGCCGGGAGAAACGTCCATGATTGCCGTCCAGAAAGAAGAGGACGACTCCTCCTCCGGAAAAGAGACTGACATGCGCCGCAAGCTCCCTCTTTACTGGGTATTGTATTATGATTGCTCTTCCGGTCGGGTGCATTATACCCCTGCATGTTCTGAATACTCGTTAAACAGGGATTTTAATGTTTGCGAAGACGCATTGAAAGAGTCTGAAAGAAAGAAATTGCAGGAGATAGGCAAATCATTGAAGAATATTCGGATGCTTTTTGAGTGTATCAGCGAAAAGGCTCAAAAAGCTGCCCTGGAGATGCTCATTTACCTGAGGCATCTGGTGAAGGATGCCGCCTTCAAGGATGAAAAGGAATTGAGGATTCTTTCTTTGCATCCTTATAATGACCAGAGTTCCCCTCTCAAGGTACTGGAGGGAAAAAACTGCCTGTCGGTCGGCTATTTACCGGTTATTCATGAGGGGGAGGAATATCTGGAGAAGGTGATTGCCGGGCCCAAATTGAAGGATTTTGCCAACCTGGTGGATGTGGCCAAATTCAGGCTTCATCGGTTGGGCGGAAAGAAGAAAGTGGAGTTTTGCCAGTCGCGGGCGCCTTTGAGTTGATTCGGAAGGGGAGGGATAGGAATTTGTAACTTTTTATCTGAGGCGGTAAGATAATGAGGAAAGAAGGGTATTTTAATTTTGAAAGCCTTCGCCTTGCTTCGGAGGGAGCAAGTTGATAAGGGGGCCGGAGTCCCTTATTCCCAGGAGCGGCAAATGGTTTTACTGGGGACCTGTTTTTCAGGAAAAAAGAGCGCCTCTCCCAGCCCTGATGCCGGAAGAAGCGTTTTTTAAAGGAGTGTCCGATTTGAAGATGAGGCGTTTTACACACCTTAAAAATAAAAAAGGAAGAAACGTCAGGAAAGTTTTTCCGCGAGGGCATCTACCCATTCCGGGAAGGTGTCGTCATAATCCCCACCGGACAGGGCTACCGGCAGCAGCCTTTGCGCCTTCAAACGTTCCAGGAAGGCATCGAAGTCCTTGCCTGCCTGGCAGAAGTTTTCATAAAATTCATCCCCAAGGGCGAAGACGGCATAGTTGACTGTGGAAAGGTCTTCCGAGGAGTCCTTCAATGCCTGGTACAGCGCCTCTGCATTGGAGGGAGGTTCTCCGTCTCCCCACGTGCTGGTGACGACCAGCAGCGTTCCCGCATTTTTCAACTGTTCCACCGTCATATCCTCCATATCAACCACTGTTGCCTGATGGCCGAGCTTTGTCAGTTTTTCCCGGGCCTCCCGGGCCAGGCTTTCTGAATTTCCTGTTTCCGTTCCGTAGATAATGGTGATTTCCATGTGTGCTGGTTGTTGTTACGACACCAGAAGTTAGATCAAACTAACTAATCAGGCAAGCCAAAACAGGATGCGTCTGGTCAAATTTTCCCTCCTTCTGCGGGCTTTCCGGACGTCAGTTTTTTCAGTCCGTTCATGTTCCATGGATTAAATCCTTCCAGAGAAAGGAAAGTAATCATGAGAAAAGATCTGAAGCCGGAGACGAGCAAGCCGCAGGGCAGCAAACGGAGCGGCATGCTTGCAGGGAAATTATTCTACCCCGGATTCCTCCCGGCGGATCGTCAATGTGTGCGGGTGCTGGGGAAGGGTAAAGCACCAGCCGAAGAGGCGCACAAAGCGGTAGTAAAGCCCCTTGCGGCTGGCGTGCTGGCTGGTCATGAGGTCATAGAAGGCCAGGTCAATCTGGTTTCTGGCGATGGGCGCGCCATTCATTTTAGCGTGCAGCATGGCGTCGTGAAACAGGGAAGGGAGCAGCATGTCCGGCGGGGTGGTTCCCCAGGTGACGCCGTCCCAGCCGTAGCCGGGAGAGATGGTGAATGTACCGCCCTCCGCTTTCAGGCGGATGGTGGGGTCATACACGCTGACGGCGGTCCAGTGGCCGAAGTCCGCCTTTTTCCTACCGCTGGTCCAGCTGATGGCGTTTTTAGTGATGTAGAAGGGTTTGTCTTCGTAGAGGGTTCCTTCATACCATCCGGCCACGGCTTCCGGAGCCTTGACGGGGACGGAGCACGATTCCAGCGCCACGGCCATGCACGCCACTGTTAATAACAGGTAAATATCATGTGAATAAAAAGGAGAGGGCATAGGAGGGCAGGGAGTGTTGCGAACGATTGTTTTTATTGGATTTCCAGCACGATGATTTCCGGAGGGCAGCAGAAGCGGAGAGGAAGAACGCTGCATCCCAGCCCGCGGGTGATGAGGAAGGGAGTGCCGTTCAACTGGGACCAGGGATAGGAGAATTTGGCCTTCTCCCGGGAGATGTTCGCCAGAGGCTTGCCGCCGGGCAGGCAGATCTGTCCGCCGTGGGTATGGGCGCTGATGACGGCGTCCGCCGTGCCGGGAGCCAGCAGGGGAAAGATGTCCGGCACGTGGGAGAGCAGGATGTGGGGGATGTCCGGGGAGAAGCGCAGCGGCAGTTCCTCCGGCCTGATTCTCAGGTGGTAGTCGTCCCGAACGGAGGAAAGCTGGAGATCCCTGCCGCCGGGGAGGTGCAGCAGCAGGGAGTCGTTCCACATGGGCAGGATGCCCAGCTCTGAAAACATGTTACGCCACAGGTCCCAGCCGTAGTACTGGTCATGGTTGCCCTGCACGGCGAAGACGCCCAGGGGGGCCTTCAGCATCTTGAAGTATTCCCGGGCCGTTTCCGGACTCATGCTGCTCTCCCGGGTGTGGCCGTTGGCGTAGTCCCCCAGCAGAAAGATCATGTCCGGCTGCGCCTCCATGATTTTTTCCATGTACCGGCGCGCCTGGTCGCCGCCGTTCGGGCGCAGGTGGAAGTCTCCGGCGATCACGATCCGGAGCGGGGAGCCGCCTTTTTCCTTCCACTGCGGCACTTCCAGCGCGGTCGTGACGGTTTCCACGCGCCTGGGTTCCACCTGCCACGCCCACATGAATAAGGAAAAGCCGATCATCAGTATTGAGACAGAGATGATTGCAAGTTTGTTGAGAAGGGGATGACGCGGGAGTGACTTCATGCGGGGCGGGCTCCGGACTGATGATGAAGCATTTCGCCCGGTTTTCAATCATTCGTGTTTGCCAATCGGGATTTTGCTGGTATGATCCGTCCCGCTCAAGGTGGGGCTGTCCGATGACTGCAGGCCCATCTTCATATTAACATCCTAATACCATGCAGTTTACACACGAAATCGAACAAATGTGTTGCGTCAAGAAAGGCTGCAACCATGGTCCGGCCCCCATCCCGCAGGAAGGCAACTGGACGCAATCCAAGGAGATCACGGATATTTCCGGTCTGACCCACGGCGTGGGCTGGTGCGCTCCCCAGCAGGGCACCTGCAAGCTGACGCTGAACGTCAAGAACGGCATCGTTGAGGAAGCCCTTGTAGAAACCAGCGGCTGCTCCGGCATGACCCACTCCGCCGCCATGGCCGCGGAAATCCTGCCCGGCAAGACCGTGCTGGAAGCGATGAACACGGACCTCGTGTGCGACGCCATCAACACCGCCATGCGCGAACTGTTCCTGCAGATCGTTTACGGCCGCACTCAGAGCGCTTTCTCCGAAGGCGGCCTGCCCATCGGCGCCGGTCTTGAAGACCTCGGCAAGGGCCTCCGCTCCCAGATCGGCACCCTGTACGGCACCCGCGCCAAGGGCCCCCGCTATCTGGAAATGGCCGAAGGCTACATCACCAAGCTGGCTCTGGACGAAGACGGCGAAATCATCGGCTATGAGTTTGTGCGCATGGGCCCGATGATGGAAATGATCAAGAAGGGCGTGGACGCCAACGAAGCCGTCGCCAAGTGCACGGGCAACTACGGTCGTTTCGACGAGGCCGCCAAGTACATCGATCCTCGTCACGAATGAGATTGAATTAAAAAGAGTATATCAACTTCAAGCACTATTACCATCATGCCTCTTTTCGAATCCTACGACCGCCGCATCAAGCAGATCAATGAAGCCCTGGCCAAATACGGCATCGGCTCCATTGAAGAAGCGGAACAACTCTGCCTTTCCAAGGGCATCAACGTTCGCGAAATCGTGAACGGCATCCAGCCCATCGCGTTTGAAAACGCCGGCTGGGCCTATGTGGTGGGCGCCGCCATCGCCATCAAGAAGGGCTGCACGAAGGCTGCGGACGCCGCTGAAGCCATTGGTGAAGGCCTCCAGTCCTTCTGCATTCCCGGTTCCGTTGCGGACGACCGCAAGGTGGGCCTGGGCCACGGCAACCTGGCCGCCATGCTCCTGCGCGATGAAACGGAATGCTTCTGCTTCCTGGCCGGCCATGAATCCTTTGCCGCTGCTGAAGGCGCCATCGGCATTGCCAAATCCGCCAACCGCGTCCGCAAGCAGGACCTGCGCGTCTGCCTGAACGGCCTCGGCAAGGATGCCGCGTACATCATCTCCCGCATCAACGGCTTCACGTACGTGCAGACCAAGTTCGACTATGCCACGGGCAAGCTGAACATCGTCCAGGAGAAGGCTTTCTCCAAGGGCCCGAAGGCCGCCGTGCGCGTGTACGGCTGTGACGACGTGCGCGAAGGCGTGGCCGTCATGTGGAATGAAGGCGTGGACGTCTCCATCACCGGGAACTCTACCAACCCCACCCGCTTCCAGCACCCGGTAGCCGGTACTTACAAGAAGGAATGCAACGAGAAGGGCAAGAAGTACTTCTCCGTGGCTTCCGGCGGCGGTACGGGCCGCACCCTGCACCCGGACAACATGGCTGCCGGTCCCGCCTCCTACGGCATGACCGATACCATGGGCCGCATGCACTCGGACGCCCAGTTCGCCGGCTCCTCCTCCGTGCCCGCCCACGTGGAAATGATGGGCCTTATCGGCATGGGCAACAACCCGATGGTCGGCGCTTCCGTAGCGGTGGCCGTGGCTGTTGAAGAAGCCGCCAGGCAGAACGCCTGAGAACGCTGTTAAAATTCACAGAGCCGCTTTCCCGATGAATGGGGAAGCGGCTCTTTTTTATGGTTGAAAGGAAAAGGCGAAAAGCAAAACCGGAACTGTTCCGGAAGCTTCCGCTTTTGTTCATATCAGCTCCCGATGCGGAACCTTCCGTCCCGGTCCGTGCGGGGAGGCAGGCCGCGAGAAGGCGCGGATCTTCTGGAAACAACCGTCGGTCTGGCCGCGGCCGGCGTGACAACGCGGATTTCCGTGCGGCCGGAAGCTGCGGGAGCGGCAGATTTCCCGGGTTCCGCACCGTGAACGGGGGCGGGAGCAGGAACGGCGCCGACAATCAGTTTTTGCTGTTCATGGGCCTTGTAGGCGCGTTGCAGGGTAAAGTCCCTCCGTTCTCCGGGTTTCAGGGAATAATCCGCCTTCTTGCTCTCCCCGGCCTTTTGGGCCAAAGGCTCCACACGCTGCTGCAACTGCGCGGCGACGTCCAGCTTCCCGGCCACCCACTCCGGATTCCATTCCGGAGTTGAACTTTTCAGGGACTGAAGCAGCTCCGCGGCTTTTTTGCCGCTTTCCAGGGCTGCCTTGTAATCGCCTTCCTTCTCAAGGCGCGCGGCGCGCGTCAGGGAAAGGTTGGCTTCGTAAAATGCGTCTCCGGGACCGCCCAGGGCCGTTGTAGCCGCCAGGAGCATGCAGAGCAGGGAGCAGGGTAGAAGATGCCTTTTCATGATTGTTGGCACTATAACATGCACGGCTGTTTTGGAAAGGCCTTTCTTCCGGCATGTCCGCATGGAGCAGGGGAGGGACGCTACATAGAGGTTCCGGAAAGGAAGCGGGCGGCCTTCTTCTTTTTTTACGAAGGAAGTCCATCAAATTTGCGGCTAGGCATTTGAAAAACCTCCTGCGAGGTACGGATACAGTGCTCTTTAATAACGTGCCCGCAAATGCATGTACCTTCTTCCTCCTGCAAAAATGTTTCCACGTGTTCCCATTCCTGCAACGCGGACGAGAACCGCTTGGATTCGGACTTAGCTACCAGCTCTGAGCAGAATTGATCCATAGATGAATTATTCATGATTTTATTTTCTGTTCATGAGGCGTGCGTGAAATGCACCCTCACTATTCAGGGAAATTTTCAAAATGTATTTCCCCTTCCATATATTTCCCTCCCGTCTCTTTCAGCAGGCACGGGTTTCTTCCTTATTCCAAGAGCATATCTTCCATTTCCGTATCCGGCACAACTTGACGGAAAGGCCGGAGTGCCGTATGCTGGTTGAGACCTGTATATGACCCGGAACGAGCCATCATCCCTCCCAGCGCCGCAGATGGAGGAAGATCCCAGATACCTGACGGAACAGATTGTGACGTATCTGGGCAACAAGCGTTCCCTGCTGCACTTCCTGGGGATGGGGCTGGAACAGGTGAAAAGCCGCCTGGGGAAGGACAGGCTGAAGGCCGGGGACCTGTTTTCCGGCAGCGGCATTGTAGCCCGTTTCCTGAAAAAGCATTCGGAAGAGTTGATTGTCAATGATCTGGAAGAGTATAGCCGCATCGTCAACACCTGCTACCTGAGCAATCCGGAGGAAGTGGAGAATCTGGAGCTGGAGAGGCATTACCGGCGTCTGCTACGGTATATGGAGACGCATGAGTCCCCGGGGTTCATCACGGAGTTGTACGCGCCCAAAAATCCGGACAGCATCACGCCGGATGACCGCGTTTTCTATACGCGCCGCAATGCCGTGTACCTGGATACGGCCCGGCAGACCATCGATTTGCTTCCGGAAGAGGTAAGGCCCTATTTCATCGCCCCCCTTCTGGCGGAGGCTTCCGTGCATACGAACACATCCGGCGTGTTCAAGGGATTTTACAAGGACAGGCACGGCGTCGGCAAGTTCGGCGGAACGGCCGGCAACGCTCTTTCCCGCATCCTGGGGGATATTTCTCTGCCGTTTCCCGTGTTTTCCAGATTTGGATGCCAATACTCCATCCACTGCCGTGACGCCAATGAACTGGCCGCAGAATTGCCGGAGATGGATGTGGTGTACCTGGACCCTCCCTACAATCAGCATCCGTACGGTTCCAACTATTTCATGCTGAACCTGCTGTCCTCCTATGAGAAGCCGGCGGAAACCAGCCGTGTTTCCGGCATTCCCGCGGATTGGAAACGCTCCACGTACAACAGCCGCCAGCATGCCCCGGCGGCCCTGTTCCGGCTGCTGGAGGACTGCCCGGCCAAGTTCATTCTCCTTTCATACAGTTCGGAGGGCTTCATCAGTTATGAGGAGATGACGAATTTCCTTGGCCGTCTGGGACATATCGTCACGCTGGAAACGCCATACGCCACATTCCGCGGCAGCCGGAATTTGAGGAACCGTCCGCAGAACGTGACGGAGTTCCTGTTCCTGGTGGAACGGTTTTAACGGGCAGGGGAGGTAACACCATGAAAACCCATCTGGAACGCTTCATCCGTTTTCTGGCCGCAGAGAAAGGCTTGAGCGCCGCCTACCAGCTTTCCGTGAGGCAGACGCTGGAGGAATTCGCCCGGTTTCTGGGTACGGAAGACGCTGATCTTTCCCGTGTGGACATCGGCACGCTTACGGAGTTCCTCCGGCATTTGCAGGCCCGCGGCATGGCCCGCAGCTCCATGCGGGTGGAAATGGTGCATTTGCGCATCTTTTTCCGCTGGCTGGCCGGGATGGGGATGCTGGAAAAAGACCCCTCCGCCTTTCTGGAAATGCCCCGGCAGGGGCTGTCGCTCCCCCATGTGCTGGATCAGCAAACCGTTTCAACACTGCTTGAAAGTGTTGACGTTCAGGATATTCCTCTCGGCTGTAGAGACAGGGCCCTGCTGGAGATGATTTACGCTTGCGGCATGCGCGTAAGTGAGGTAATCAGTTGCAAATTAGAGAGTTTGGATATGAATGATGCCTTTGTCCGCGTGCTGGGGAAGGGAGAGAAAACGCGGCTGGTGCCTGTGGGTAGGTCCGCCTTGGAGGCGTTGAGGACGTATCTGGAGAAAGGGAGGCCCAGACTGGTCAAGCCGGGGACGAAAAGCCATATTTTCCTGACGGTGCGCGGACGGCCGCTGACCAGGGAACGGGTACGCCAGATTCTCCGGGAACGCGCCAGGGCCGCGGGAATAGAACAGCATGTCTTCCCGCATATCCTCCGGCATTCCTTCGCCACGCATCTGCTGGAGAACGGCGCCGACCTCCGCATCATTCAGGAAATGCTGGGGCATGCCGATATTTCCACCACCCAGATTTATACGCATCTGGAACAGCAGCGGCTGAATGCCATTCATCACCGCTTCCATCCCAGGGGATAAAGCTATTCTCATCCATGTGCCTTCTGCGGGCATATATCTTTTAAAGTCAAAGTCCAGTGCGTTTATTTCACTAGTTCCATATTTTGCATTACATATATTATGCGAAGTATTAAATCAGGGTGAATCTCCGCCCGTTTTTCCTTCTTCTTCGAGTTTTTACACTCCCCCGTCAGCCAGAAGGGGTTTGCGGCAACTGGACAAATATTGGACTGAGCGTTTGCGAAGAGTTATAGAATGAATAGAGAGTACGGCTTTTAGCCGAGTATTGATTCAGAAGCCTGCAACGCTCCAGATTGCTTTTTCACTTTCCTCCCCATTTCCCGATAGCTGCTCTCTTCCGGCAATAAGAGCATTGCTGGGATTTTCATACGTCGCTTCCTGCTGTCCGTCCACGCGGCTGTACGAAGGACGGGAAACCGCTTTGCAGTTGGACGGAAAGCGGAAGGCTTGAAGCCTGAAGTCTGAAAGAGGCACGAATCAAACCTCCGTTCCCCAGGGGGACTGTTTCCTGTCAAAAACATGGGAACATTCCCTGCACCCTGTATTTTCCAGTGGGCTTCACTTCTGGGAACCAGAGCCTCCCGTCCTGATTAAATATTCTCCATTCAAAGGGGTTTTCAGTATTGCCAACCTTTCTTCCATCCCCATCCGTCGCTGAAAACCCCCATTAGCCTGCCTCTCCATTCCCATAAAAATAAAAAGTCTTTCACTGACTAACCTATTATAACGCGGCAGAAACGGGAAAATTCCTTTTCCCTCCTTAAAAGTTCATCCGGATACCCCTTCCCCTCGCTTCTCTCTTGCCAGACCGTCATTCATCCGTCATAATGAAAAAAGCATGAATACTTTCGTCTCTCTTTGCGTGATCGGAGGCCTCAGCCTGGGCTCCCTCTGTTATGCGCAGCACATGGATAACGATGCCAAGAAGAAGGTGATCAAGGATTTGGATAACCTGCTCGCCCTGAACAGGTCTGCGGAAACCAAGGTGATCAATGCCGCCATCAGCAAGCTGAATTCCGCCGGCAGGGATCCCAGCGCCGCGTACGACCTGCTGATCCAGTCCAAAAAGTTCCTGATGGAAGCGGAAAAGGAGAAGGACAAGAGCCAGGGCAAGAGCGCCAAGATTGCCTCCAATTCCCTGAAGGACTGGATGGACCGCGAGGCCAAGAAATACCAGGACAAGAATGCCCGTAAGGGATTGATGCTTCAATACCAGTGGGGCGTGCTCGTCCTCAAGGCCCGCCTCAAGGAAAACCTGATGAACGCCACGTCAAGCTCCACCGGCGGAACGGAGGAGGAGACTCTGGACGTTACGGAGTTCCAGAAGCCGGCCATGGATTTGCTGAACGCCTACCTGGCCGCCTGCTCCGACCCTGATTTTGTCGATCCCTCTTCCACTTCTTCCAAAAATAACAATGGAGGGGGAGCCGGGAAAGCCGGAGCCCGCATTGCGGAACAATCCGTTTTGAATACGGAGGTCGGGGAGGCCCTGGGCATCGGCAGCATGTCTTCCAAGGCCTTTCCGGATTCCATGAAAAACCGGGACGAGATTTTCGACAAGCTTTTCTTCACGGGATACCGGAAGACGCGCAATCTTCCCGCCCTCCGGCAGGCATGGGGCAAGAGAATTTCCATGGAAGTGGCTCTCGGCAAGGTAAGCCATGCCATTTCCACCGGCAAGAAGTCCGGCATGCAGGGACGCATTGCCAATGCGTCCGAAGACGAGTTTGATGAACAGGATTCCTCCGTCCTGGACCGCCTGCGCTGGCGCTGCGAACTGGATTGCTTTGACCTGGGCGACCAGGCGAACGCCACGCGGAACATGATGACGCTGATCCGGACGACGGTGGATCCCGTGCGCCGGGAACAGGGAATCCGGACGCTCCGGGACAAGCTGGTCCAGAGCATGAAGAGCATGATCGCTTCCTCGGAAGATGAAACCATGGCGGACGGTTCTTCCTCCTCCTCTTCAGCCTCCCCTCGTCCCACGGTGCGGCCTCCCAGAAGGAAGACGCCGCCCACCACGATCACGACCAGCCGTGAAATGGACGATCCCGGAGCCATCGGCACGGACGTGCCGAAGCCGCCCAAGCCGGACCCCACCCGGAGCGACGATTTTTTTGAAGACGCATAACGCTTTTCAGTAAAGGCTGTTGCCTGCACGGCGGCTCCGGAGTTGATGGAATGCACAGAGCATCCTTGACGTCCGGAGCCGCTGTTTTATACAGTAGGGCCATGTATCAGCCATTTCAATTTTTCATGCCCGCGCAAATTTTCTTTGGCGCGGGTTCTTTGGACAATCTTGGTTCCGCTCCCCTGCCCGGCGCCAAGGCCCTGATTGTCATCGGCGGCACGTCCGTCAGGCGGCTCGGGTATCTGGACCGGGTGCAGGCTTTGTTGAAGAACCAGGGAGTGGAGAGCGTCGTTTTCGACAAGGTGCAGCCCAACCCCGTGGTGGAGCACGTGATGGAGGCCGCCGCGCTTGCCAGGGAGACAGGTTGTGATTTCGTCGTCGGCCTGGGCGGAGGCAGCAGCATGGATTCCGCCAAGAGCATCGCCGTGATGGCTGCCAATCCGGGAACCTACTGGGATTACATCCAGGGCGGTTCCGGCAAGGGCCTTCCCATTCCCAACAAGCCCCTTCCCATCGTTTGCATCACCACCACGGCAGGGACTGGAACGGAAGCGGATCCGTGGACCGTCATCACGAAGGAGGATACGCAGGAGAAGATCGGCTTCGGCTTCAAGGGCACCTTCCCCACCATGTCCATCGTGGATCCGGAGCTGATGCTTTCCGTACCGCCCAAATTGACGGCCTACCAGGGCTTTGACGCCCTGTTCCACGCCGTGGAGGGGTACATGGCCACGATTGCCTCTCCCATGGGGGACATGTTCGCGCTACAGGCCATTGAATACATCGCCAAATACCTTCCCCGCGCCGTGAGCAACGGGGACGATCTGGAAGCGCGCGCCTACGTCGCCCTGGCCAATACCTATTCCGGCTTTGTGGAGACCATTTCCTGCTGTACGTCGGAACACTCCATTGAACACGCCCTCAGCGCGTTCCATCCCGCTCTCCCGCACGGCGCGGGCCTGATCATGATTTCCTGGGCCTATCATGAAGCCTATGCCCCCGCCTGCCCGGAACGTTACGCCAGGGTAGCCGCCGCCATGGGGCAGGAAGCTTCCGTGGACGGCTTCCTGAACGGCCTGAACAAGCTGAAGGAGGCCTGCGGCGTGGACAAGCTGAAGATGTCCGAGTTCGGCATTACCCCGGATTTGTTTGACGAATACGCCAGAACGGCCTTTTCCACCATGGGCAACCTGTTTGAGCTGGACCGCTGCAAGTTCACTCCGGCGGACGTCGTCAGCATCCTGGAAAAGTCCTATTCCTAGGAGCGGGTACCGCCGA
Organism: Akkermansia sp. GGCC_0220; assembly: GCF_017566105.1. NCBI lineage: Bacteria > Pseudomonadati > Verrucomicrobiota > Verrucomicrobiia > Verrucomicrobiales > Akkermansiaceae > Akkermansia > Akkermansia sp. GGCC_0220. Next base: position 172,502 of record NZ_JABFCI010000002.1, on the reverse strand, counting down.
CAGGATAAACGCGGACAGGCTGCGTGCACACCAGGCAGCCGTGCGGCAGCCTGTCCAGCCAGCAGGAGATTTTGCCCAGGAACGTTTCAATGCGTTCTGAGGTGTCTACGATTTCAATGATGACGGGCACCTTCTCGACAATTTCCCAGAATGTGGGGCTCATCAGGCGCGTATGCCGCCCGGCCCCCATTAGTCCCTTGTACACGGTGCAGCCCGCCATGCCGTAGCGGCGGGTAGCGTAGGCTACGGCCTCGTGGACGGGTACGTGTCTGACGGCGTCGGTGCTGCTGACGTAGATGCGCAGCATGAGGTTTTCTTCCGGAGTGTTCATGATTGTCTCTTATCTGGCGGCCAGGTATCCCAGGCCAATGGCAATGAGCCCTCCGGCAAAGCTGAGGAGGGTGTAAAGAAAGAAGGCGGGAAAGTTCCCCTCCTTCAACAGGAGGAAGGATTCATTCATCAGCGTGGAAAAGGTGGTGAAGCCGCCGCACAGGCCTACGGTAAGAAAAAGCCGCGTTTCCGTATGCAGCAGCAGACCCCGGCTGAACAGCCCGTAGAGAACGCCAAGGACCAGGCATCCCAGCAGGTTGACCGCCGTCGTTCCCCATGGAAAGGAACTCATGGAGTTGATTTGGACAAAACGGGTCAGCAGGAAGCGCAGCACGCCGCCCGCAAAGCTTCCCAGCCCGACCATCAGCAGCATTTTCATCATAGCGGCTTTTCTCCGGTTGAACGGGAATAAGACTCCGGGCGAGATTCCAGGGATGCCGTTGCCGGATGCTGCCGGGAAAGGCGGCAGAAGGCGGAGGAAATTGGTGTAAAGGCGTTCATGTTCGTATGGGGTGTCCTTCACCGAATACAAAGCTTCTGCATCCGGTGTGATACAGAAGCCATCAGCCTGCCGTGCAGGCGGTTTAGGGTGCGTTCCCAGGGAAGAGCCTCATTTCCTTTAAGCGCGTACAGGTAAAATAACCCGTTTTTTCCCTATCTCCAGCCTTTTATTCTTGATCCCGGCGTTTGAATACGTATTTCCTTTTTTCCATGTCCCAGCCCCTCCTTGTCACCGGAACCATTGGAATAGACACCATCCTCACTCCCCGCAACCGGGCGGAGGGAGTTCTGGGCGGCTCGGTGTCCTTTGCGGCGGTGGCCGCCCTGCTTTTTGCGGACCGGGTGGACGCCGTCAGCATCATCGGAGAGGATTTCCCCTCCCATTATGAAGAAGCCCTTGCGGCCAAGGGGCTGTGCATGGACGGCGTGGAACGCAAGAAGGGTCCTTCCTTTTCCTGGACCGGGGAATATTTTGACAACATGAACAAGCGCAGGACCGTCTGCGCCAATGATGCCGTGATGCTGGAATGGAACGTGCACGTTCCGGAGTCCTTGCGTAACCATCCCGTCCTGGTGTGCTGCTGCATGGTTCCGGCCCAGCAGCTCAAGTGCATGGAACAGTGCCCGGACGCGGCACTGGTGCTTTCCGATTCCATGGACAAGTGGCTGCGCCGCCAGCCGGAATTGCTGGACGCCGTGATCAGCCGTTCCCATATCACCATGATGAACGAGGACGAGGCGAAGGAGTACGCCCAGGCGTCCACCGTGCTGGAAGCCGGGGAATTCCTGCTTTCCAAGGGCGCAGCATATGCCGTGGTGAAACAGGGGGAATACGGCGCCACGCTTCTGGGGCGGGATTCCGCAGGCAATCTGCAAATTTTCCGCTGTCCCGCCTATCCCCTGAAAACATTGGTGGACCCCACCGGGGCGGGAGATACGTTCCTGGGGGCGCTGGCCGGCTACCTGGCCACCCTGCCCCCCGGCCTTCCATCCTTTGAGGAAGTGAAGAGGGGGATTGTGTACGGCACGGTGGCGGCCTCCTTCACCTGCGAGTCCTTTTCCGCGGACGCCCTCCTTTCCATGACGGAGGAAACCTTCCGCCGGCGCCTTGAAGAGTATGCGGAGATGTGCCGTCTGCCCGGCGTGTCTTGCTGATGCGGCAGATAGAGGTGCCTCCACCGCCCCTGGGAATGAGGAACTCCTTCCCCTCATGATTCGTCAAATTGCCGGGGTTTGGTTCCGGTCTCCGTAGTGAAGCCAGTTCTGGCTTTTCTGCTTTCCCTGTTGCACGCGCGTAGCAGCCTTTTTCATAAGGGCCGGGAGGCCCTTATTTCCAAGAGAGACCAGGAGAAAAGCGGCCAAGCGGGATGCAGGACATGGAAAACCCCGGCGTGAGGAGCACGGGCCGGGGGTTCCATAAAGACAGGGGCCGGTATCAGCCGGTTCAGATGTCCTGGAGGCCGAATTTGAGTTCGGCTTCCGATACCACCTGGCCGTTCACCAGGCAGCGGCCGAGGGCCTGGCCGATGTTGCCGCGCATCTTGGTCAGCTCCGCCTCAATGATGAGCGTATCGCCGGGGACTACGGGACGGCGGAATTTGATCTTGTCCGCGCTCATGAAGTAGCCGAGCTTGGTGGCGTTGCCGGGCTGGCGCAGCATGACGATGGAGGCGACCTGGGCCATGGCTTCCAGCTGCAGGACGCCCGGCATGACCGGATGGCCCGGGAAGTGGCCCTGGAAGAAGAGTTCGTTCATCGTCAGGTTCTTCAGGCCGCGGCACTTGGTTTCCCCTTCAAAGCCGATGATGCGGTCCACCATCAGGAAGGGATAGCGGTGCGGCAGGAGGCTCATCACTTCATTGATGTCCAGTACGGCGTCTCCGTACGGCACGTTGACGGGATTGGGCGCCATCTGCTGGTTGCGGCGGTGTTCCTTCTTCAGCTTGGCGGTCAGCTCGGTGTTCGGGCCGTGGCCCGGCTTGATGGCGATCACGTGGCCCAGGATGGGCTTGCCGCACAGGGAGAGGTCTCCGATGAGGTCCATGGCCTTGTGGCGGGCGAATTCATTGATGAAGCGCATGGGCTCCTTGCTCATGAGCTCCTCCCCGCGGATGACCACGGCGTTTTCCAGGCTGCCGCCCTTGATGAGCCCCTTTTCCAGCAGGGGCTTGATATCCTCGTAGAACGTGAAGGTGCGGGCCGGGGCCAGTTCCTTTTCATACGTTTCCGGCGTGATGACCGCGTCAAAGTACTGGGTGATGCGGTTTTCCGGTCCCACGCAGGTGACGGAGACGCGGAATTGCTTGGAGGGAAGAATGGTCAGGATGGAACCGCCCTTGGTTTCAATGGTGACGGCCTCGCGCACTTCCAGATAGCGCCGCGGCACTTCCTGCTCCACAATGCCGGCGCTCTTGATCAATTCCACGTAGGGAGCGGAGGAACCGTCCCCGATGGGCGGTTCGTTGGCGTCCATTTCAATCACGGCGTTGTCAATGCCCATGCCCGTGAGGGCGGAAAGAATGTGTTCCACGGTGTGTACCTTGACGGAGCCTTCCGCCAGGCTGGTGGCGCGCTCCACGGTCTGCACCTTCTCCACGTCCGCGTTGATGAAGGGCTGGTCCGGAATATCCACCCGGCGGAATTTAATGCCGAAGTCGGCGGGGGCCGGCTTCAGGGTCAGGGTAACGGGCTGTCCCGTATGCAAAGAGGTACCGGCCAGAGAGGCCGGAGAGCCGACAGTTCTTTGGTTTCCACATGCCATGCGGGGAATGCTAGTGAATGAGCTCCCGTTTGGAAAGCACGAAATCACGGATTTTCCTGTAAATTCAGGGAAGAGACGGCATTCCGGCGTGTCATCCGGAGAGGGAGCGGAGAAAGGGCGCTTGAAAAAACGCCTTTCTCCCGTTAGTCATGTTGCATGCACATCACAGCAGGTCCCGGCATTTCCCGCGCATTCATCCTCGGCGCCGGGCTGGGAACCCGCCTGCGTCCCCTTACCCACGTGCTGCCCAAGCCGCTGATTCCCTTTTTCCATGAGCCTCTCGTGCTGCATTCCATGCGCCGCTGCTACGACTGCGGCATCCGGGAGTTCATCATCAATACCCACCATCTGGCGGAAGCCTGGGACCAGGCGTTCCCGGAACGCTCCTGGAACGGCTGCCCCGTCCATTTCAGCCATGAACCCGTGCTGCTGGATTCCGGAGGCGGGGTGAAGAAGATCGAGCCCCTGGCCTCCGCGGAAGAACCCCTGCTGGTGATCAACGGGGACATGGCAGCCACCTTCGACCTGCGCCGGGTGATGGAGGACCATGTCAGGCACCGCCCCTCCGTGACGCTGGCCCTGCGGACTGCCGGAGACAAGAGGAATGTGGGCTTTGACCCTTCCTCCGGACTGGTGACGGACATGCGGCACGCCCTGGGGCGCGACCCCGGCTCCTGCCAGTTTACCGGGGCGTACTGCATGGAGCCGGAAGTTTTCAGCCGCATTCCTCCCCGGGAGGCCGTTTCCATCATTCCCGTTTTTCTGGACTACATCCGCCGGGGCCGTCTGCGCGGCATGCTGGCGGACGACGGCCTGTGGATGGACATGGGCACTCCGGAATCCTACATCCAGGCCCATCTGGACTTTCCCTCCCCTGCTCCGCGCATCCATCCGGACGCGGAAGTGTCTCCCGGGGCCTCCGTGGACGCTGCCAGCGTGATCGGCCCCCGCGCCGTCGTGGAGGAAGGCTGCCGTCTGCGGGAGTGCATCGTATGGCCCGGCGTCCGCGTTCCCGCCGGCACCCGTGCGGAACGGCGTATTTTTCATCTCTCTCTTTGACAGCCCACCCATGTCTTTCCTGCGTTTTCTCCTTCTCCTTTCATTCTTCTGCGGCACTGTTCAGGCGGAACACCGCGTGTTCACCAGAAAAGACGGCTTCCTGTCCATGCGGGACAAGCTGAACGTCTATTTTTTCCAGTCCGGCACGCACCGTCTTCTGGTTCGGGATGAAGGGAGCGTCAGGGTTCCCCGGTACGGCTCCCTGGACAAGGCCATGCGGAAGAGCCCCTGCGTGGCCGGAGTCAACGGCGGATTCTTCGGCGCGGACGCGGAGGGAACCCCGCTGGGCCTCGTCGTCCAGGACGGCAAGCGCCTTTCTCCGCTGGCCACGGGCTCCTTCGCCGTTTCCGGTGTCGTTTATGAGGACGGTAAAAGCGGTCTGGCCCTTGTCCGCAGTTCCGCGCTGAAACGCATGAAAAAACTGCCCGCCATGCAGGCGGCCATCCAGGGCGGCCCCTTTCTGGTGGAGAACGGTTCAGCCGTCAAGGGACTTAATGCGCAGAAGTCCACCTACCGCACCTTCATCGCCACGGACGGCGGCAAGCGGTGGTGCATTGGCGTTTCCTCCTCACTGACGCTGAAGGAACTGGCCAACTGGCTGGCTACCCCCGGAGCGCTGGGGGATTTCCGGGTGAAAACGGCGCTGAATCTGGACGGAGGCTCTTCCTCCGCCTTCTGGTGCCATGAGTCCGGCATTTCCTACCCCGCGTTCAAGCAGGTCAGGAATTACCTGGGCGTAGCGCCGCGCCGGTAAACGCCGTCCTTCACGGGTCCGGCGTTTCTCTTTCCCTCATTCATCCTGCGCAGGAGAAGAGCCGCAAACAGCAGGAAACAGGCCAGGATGGCCCAGTCCCCGAACAGGGCGTACAGGGTCATTTCCGTACAGCCCACGGGCAGCGTGGCGTTCATTACCCCCCTGGTGAACGGGGAACCGGAGGAATCCCTCAAATCCGCGATAACCGCGCCGTTGGGAGCCAGCGCCACGCTGACGCCGGTGTTGGCGGCCCGGACCATGGAACGGCGCAGCTCAATGCACCGGAATGCCGCGTTGCGCCAATGCTGTTCATTGGCGCAGGAGCGGTTGAACCACCCGTCATTGGTGACGTTCACCATCAACTGGGGTTCCTGCCGCACGAAGCGGCGCACCCAGCTTCCCACTACGTCCTCAAAGCAAACCAGCGGAATGACTCCTACCGTGGCGGAGCTCCCCGGGCGCATGGGCACGGGCACGGGGCTGGAGGAGGCTCCCGGCGTGTAGTTCATCCCCATTGCCGTTCCGGCGGAGGCTTCAAAGGCCTTTTCCAGGAACGGGAAGGTTTCCCGCATGGGGATGTATTCGCCGAAGGGGACCAGCATGGCCTTGGCGTGCGGCCTGGCCGTGGAGTAGTCCCCTTCAAAGACGGTGAGGCAGTTGTAGGCCCGCGCCACGCGGCCTTCATCGGACAGGTAAATGTCATCCGTGCCCGTCAGCAGGATGAAATTGCATATCCCGTTCCGGAGGGCCTGGACGTAGTCCTCCTCCACGCTCAGGAAGTTGACGTTGTCCTGGTTCGGAAAGCGTTCCCCCGTGGAATCGCGGTAAAACGTGGAAATGGGGAAGGAACTCTCCGGCCAGATTACCCAGGCCGGCATGTCCAGGGAGGCTTCCGTCCCGTTTTTGGCGGCCTGTTCCAGGACGCTGTTCTGGAGGTCCAGCATCCCCTGCTCCGTCGTGTCCAGCAGAGCCCGGTAAATGGCGCCCCGGTTGGCCGCGTCCCATTTCTCCTTCTGGCTCAGGTTAAGCTGCACGGTCATGACGGGAACGGTGAATTTGCCATTCCCCGTGGCTGCGGCGGATTGCGGGGAGTAGCGCGCCGTCCAGAGCACGCCGGTGACGAACATGATTAAGAGAACCGCCACCAGCGTGAAAAAGTCCCAGGGCACGGTGCGCCTGCCTTCATGGACCACCATGGTTCCGGCCCGGCGGCAGACGCGCCAGAGCCAGACGGAAAAGACGGCAGGGAGGAAGGCCAGGGCCGTTACCCCCGCATATTCCGCCCACTGGGCCAGCGGATTTCCGTAAAGGGCCACGCCCAGGTTGTTCCAGCCGAAGCCCGGTATGAGCCAGCCCCTCACCCATTCCAGGCACACCCACAGGGCCGCCCCCCCCAGCGCGGCGGAGGCGCTGGGCAGCATGTCCCCCACCGCCCAGGATTTCCACGCCGCCCTGCGTTCCTTCACCGTCTGCCGCGCCCCGGGCAGCGGCTGGGCGTCCGGACGGAAAAACACGCCCATGACCAGCGCCCAGATGCCGGGAAACAGGCCGCCGTAAAATATCATCAGGGGAATATAGCCCAGCGTGCTGACTTCATTGACCCACCAGAAGGAGATGCCGTAAAACACCACGCCGAACATCCAGCCGTACAGGGCATACGCCAGGATTCCCTTTTTCCCCTCCCGGCGGCGGCCGTACCACAGCGCCGTCAGCAACGGCAGAAAACCTATCCAGACACAGCCTCCCCAGTCCACGGGAATGAAGGCGCAGGCCATCAGAACGCCGGAAAACGCAGCCAGCAGCAGGCCCGCCCAGACGGGCAGGAGACGGGGAGTGGGAGGGGAAACGGGATTCATCGTAAAAAGCCTTTTATTCCAGGAACGGGAATGGCGGCATTGTTCCTCATGCTGACTCATTCCTGCAACAAAAAAGATTGCAAAATTTGCTCAAATGCGGAAATAGTGGGCGCAGTTCATACAACCCATATACATAATGGCAGACATCGACGAAAAAACACCTCTAAACGTCCCCGGCAAGTTTTACGTGGACAGCTCCTGCATTGATTGCGACCTTTGCCGCGAAACGGCTCCGGAAAACTTTGGACGGGATGACGACGAAGGCGTCTCCTACGTCAAGAAGCAGCCGGACAACGAAACCGAACAGGAAGCCTGCGTGGAAGCCATGGAAGGCTGCCCCGTGGAAGCTATCGGCGACGACGGCGAATAATATATTCTCCATATTATTTTTTAACCGCCCGGGGCTGTTGACATCCAACACTCCGGGCTTTTATTTTCCACTCATGGCTTCTCCCTGGTCTCCCTACATGCCGGACAGGGACCGTCCGGACCCCAACGCCTCCCCGCCCCGGTATGAATACCTTTCCCGTGACGAACAGGAGGTGAGGCAGGCGCTGGCGGACTGGTTCCAGGTACCTCCCTCCACCAGTGAAACACGGAATCTCCATACGGCGGAGTCCCTGCTGGGAGACATCCTGTCCAAGCTCCCCCTGGATGGAGAAGGCATGGACCCCGAGCTGCTCCGGGAAGGCTGGCTGAAAGCCGCGGGGCCATTCCTGGGCCAGCAATCCAACCTGCTTTCCATCGTCAAGGGAGTTGCCACCATCCAGGTGCTTCAGCCGGCCATGCGCTACCACCTCCAGCAGTGGCAGGGCGCCCTGCTGGGAAAATTGAAGGACCAGTTCGGCAAGGATGCCGTTCATTCCATCCGCATCCGGATAGGGTAATTCCGCGTGAAGCAAGGCTTTCTCTTGCTGCCAATCACCTGATTTTCATCGCACTAACAGGTATTGGAATACGTTTCAGGGATTTGCAATCCGCTGTCAACCGGTTTTTTCCCTCGCTTGATTCATGGTCAGGACCTTCCCGGGCACCGCCTCTTGTTTTTCCAGCGGGGAAATAGCGGGAAATAAAATGTTAGATATATTTATCATTCATTTATTGTCAGAATATTGTCTGTTTTTTACTTTTGCTGTTTCTTTAGCGGATTGCAAATTCTGTAGTTTCATGGCGAATAAAGCGGAATTCGCGCCAGTGCGGAGCGGCCTTTCCGCTTTCCAACAGAAATTACATACAAATGAAAACGTCCTTTTTCCTGGCATTACCCGCAGCGGCAGTTCTATCGGCACACGGAGCGGAGGCGTGGAGTTCCCTTGACGGAATTATTCCGGAGCTGAAGATGGGGAAAACCTCCATCACCCGCATCGATTATTCCTCCGGAGGCGCCCTGATCACGAACGGAGGGCCTTCCGCAAGCGCCGTTCAATCCGTCCTTGGCTCTCTGGATGCGGGATGGTATTCCGGCAATAAGAATAGAGATACCGGTACGCTTGCCTCCGTGACGGCGGATGGCGCTACCAATCTGATTTCCGCCAACGGCGCAGGAGGCGGATTTACGGCCGTCAAATTTCATGAATTGTCCTCCAACGCCATATCCGGATATGAAGCGCTGAGGATTTCCTTTGATACAGGCGGCCTTTTCGAAACCAACAGGACGGGCCAGCCTCAAAATTTCAGCCTGTGGTACAGTCTGGGAGGAGAGGGAGATTCTCTTCTCCAGGTTGGGTCTACGATTTCCGGTTCGGCGGGAGACGTCAGCAACAAATCCTATAGCTGGACAATTTCCAAAGACGATTACAGCAATTTGTTTGACCAGGGAGCCACTTTTTATCTGGTGATGAATACCGACGTTCTCGACAACAGCTACGCTTACAACGAGCTTGCCGTAAAAAATTTCCGCATGGAGGGCCTCACGGTTCCGGAGCCTTCCTCGGCTGCTGCCGCATTGCTCGGGCTGGGAAGCCTGTGCCTGAGGAGAAAGAGGAGATAATGCGGCAGAAACCGGAACATCCCCAAGTCCGGAATTTTGCTTCATTTTAAGTTTGATGAAAGACAGTTCCTCGTTTAAGTGTAGTAATATTATGCGATTATCCCCTTCCCTCCTTTTGCTGGTATCAGGCTTAATGCTCTGTTCCCCCTCTTCCTATGGAGACTGGACTTCCCCGCATCCACTCCAGCAGGAAGAAGCCGCTCCGGCAGCCCTCATTCCCTTCCCGGCCCATGTTGACTGGAAGACGGGGACATGCCCCAAAAAGGCTCCTGTTTCCGTGAAAAAGAACGCGGCTCTGGCCAAGACGCTGGGCAAGGAAGGCTACGAGCTCCAGGTCCGCCCCGGCGGCATCCTGATCAGGGCCGCCACGGACGCAGGCGTTTTTTATGCCCGCAGGACGCTGGACCAGCTGGGAGCCGGGGGGGATTATCCATGCTGCGACATCAAGGACAGCCCGGCGTTCGCCATCCGCTGCTTCATGCATGACGTAGGCCGCAATTTCCGGTCCATTGAGACGCTCAAGGCGGACATTGATGAAATGGCCCGGCTGAAGCTGAATGCCTTCCACTGGCACCTGACGGATTACCCCGCATGGCGCATCCAGTGCAGGAAGTACCCTGTGCTGAATGACCCTTCCAAGAGGATCAAGGGCCGGGACGTCAACGACACCTACACTTACGACCAGATCAGGGACCTGTTCCGCTACGCCAGGAAGCGCCACATCCAGATCATCCCGGAAATCGACATGCCGGGGCACAGCACCTATTTCAAGAACTGCTTCGGCTTCCCGATGCACGATCCCAGGGGCATCAAGATTCTGGAGGAACTGCTGGAAGAGTTCTGCCGGGAAATTCCGGTGGAGATGTCCCCCTACCTGCACATCGGCGCGGATGAAATCCGCATCCCCAACGGGAAGCAGTTTGCGGACCGGATGGCGGCCAAGGTCAAATCTCTGGGCCGCCAGCCCATCCAGTGGGCGGGCAACAATGACCTGCCCGTTTCCGGAGACAGCTACGCCCAGTTGTGGAATGACGAGAATTCCGTAGGACTGCCGGACCCCGCCAAGCAGAAGAATCCCTATTTTGATTCCACGGCAGGCTACATCAATTCCTTTGACCCCGGCATTCTGGTGCGCAGGAATTTCTTCCGCCAGCCCTGTGGAACGGCAAAGAGCGACGACCACTCCCTGGGCGTCATCCAGTGCCTGTGGCCGGATACCCGGGTGGAGGACAAGAAGAACATCCCCATCCAGAGCCCCCAGTGGCCCGCCATGTTCGCCATGGCTGAACGCAGCTGGAAGGGCCTTCCGGAGGATGGCTCCCGCTTTGCCGGCAAACTGCCGGAGAAGGATACGGAAGCCTACCAGGCTTTCTCCCTGTTTGAGAAACGCATGGAAGCCCTGGCCGGAAACAAGCCCTTCCCCTACTGGCGTGATTCCTTTGTGGAATGGACCGTGTTCGGCCCCGTTCAGAAGGACAGGCAGGAGGAAGTGAGGAACGGCCTGCTGGCGGGGAAATCCCCTGCGGGGCTGGAGCCGGTCCAGGCGCGCGGCGGCAATCTGTACTTCCGCTCCCGTGCGGGAGCGGAAGGCCTGTTCTCCAAAGCAAAGCCCGGTAACACCGCCTGGGCGGAGACGACTTTTTACGCGCCCAAGGCCGGCACCATGTACGCCATGGTGGGGTTCGACGCTCCGGCCCGCTCCACGCGGCGTTGCTCCGGGGTTCCGGCTGCCGGTGAATGGTCCCAGTGCGGTACCAGGATATGGGTGAACGGCAAGGAAGTGAAAAACCCCCAGACTTACAAGCTGGCAGGCCAGCGGCGTTATGAAAAGCACACCTGGCATTCTCCCGCCAATGAAATATCCTTTGACAATGAGGAATTCTGGTGGGCGCGGCCTCCGGTTCCCTTCCAGGTCAAGGCCGGGGAAAACAAAATCCTGATTGAACAGCCGTACACGGGGGACTTCCAATCCTGGGGCGTCAGCTTCATTCCGGTGAAAAAATCCGGAGACCGCTGGATTGCGGACTCAAGCTATTATGCCAAGGGCAGGGAAGAAAAATAAAATTCCAGCAATGAGAGGCAAACATTTATTTCCCCTGCTCTCCCTCCTGCTGGCGGTTCCTTTCGCCATGGCCGCCCAGCGTCCCAACGTCATCCTCATCCTGATGGATGACATGGGCTGGGGGGACCTGCCCTCCTACCAGGACCAGCGCATGAAAGAGGGGCTTCCCGCCATGGACAACCCGGGCCTCCGGACGCTGGCCCGGGAAGGAATGACGCTGACGCGCCACTACTCCTCCGCCCCGCTCTGCGCCCCGGCCCGCGCCTCCCTGTTCACGGGCGTGCACCAGGGCCATGCCAAGGTGATCCGGGACAGGTCCTTTGACCTTCCCATTGAACATGCCCCCACCCTCGGCACCGTCATGCAGTCCGCCGGGTACAGGACGGCCCTCATCGGCAAATGGGGGATAGGCGGAGGAACGGAACACGCGGGTACCCCGCAGGAATCCACGTCCTACCCCACCAGGCGCGGTTTTGACTACTACTTCGGCTACCTGGACCACGTCAGCGGCCACCACCATTATCCCAAGGAAGACCCCAATCCCATTTCCCCCACCAAGAGAAGCGGCATCTGGGACGGGGACAAGTGCGTCACGGCGGATTGCGACAAGGCGTACTCCGTGGACCTGCTGACGGCCCGCGCCAAAAAATGGATTATAGATACGCACCGCCAGAATCCCCGCCAGCCCTTTTTCCTGGCGCTGACCCACATAGCCCCCCACTCCCAGCTCCAGATCCCCACCGGCCCCTATCCGGAAGGCCGCGGCGTAAAGGGCGGCGTGCAATGGATCGGGAAGCCCCACAAGCTGGTGAATACCGCGGAGGGCAAGATCAACTCCTACATCTATCCGCGGTATGCGGACAAGAAATGGCCCATGGCGCAGAAGAAGTACGCCACCATGATCGCGCGGCTGAGCGATTCCTTTGAAGACCTCATCCAGACTCTCAAGGACCTGAACATTGACAGGAACACCGTCATCATCATGACGTCGGACAACGGCCCGCATGACGAAGGCGGCCAGAATCCGCAGTTCTTCCGCAATTACGGACCTTTTGACGGCATCAAGCAGGACGCATGGGAAGGCGGCTTCCGCGTGCCGACCATCGTCCGCTGGCCCGGCCGTGTTCCGGCCGGTTCCGTCAGCGACCATCCATCCCAGTTCCACGACTGGATGGCGACGCTGGCCGCCATCGGCGGCGTCAGGGCTCCCTTCCGGAGTGACGGCGTTTCCCTGCTCCCCACCCTGCTGAACGACGGAACCCAGCCGGACAGCTGTCTGTACATGGAATACAGCGCCAAGATGTCCCGGAACAAGACGACGACGCCCGGCTACCAGGATTTTCTCCCGTCCAGGAGGAACGCCGTCCGGGGCGACCAGCAGATGGTCTACCTCGGCAAATACAAGGGGGTGCGTACCAACATCCAGTCCCATGCGGATCCGTTTGAAATTTACGATACCGCGAAGGACCCGGCGGAACGCCATGACCTAAAGGACACGCCGGAAGGGAAAAAGATGCAGCCCATCATGCACGACAAGGTGCTGAGAATGAGGCGCGTTTACGATTATACCCACCCGGTGCGCGGCACCTTTGCCCAGCGGCCCTATGATGCAGAACCTGTTCCGGCCCTCCGGAAAGAGGAAATGCCCGGCACCCTGGTTCCCCTGACGGCGCAGTCCTCCCAGGGCGTCCGCCGGAAGGACGGCAGCATGAAAAGAGAGCTCTATCTGAACGTTCCGGAAACCGGGAAATACGTCTTCTTCATGAAAACCCCGGCGAAAAAGGGAGCTAAAGCGTTCGTCAGGCTGCACGACGCGCATCTGCTGGATGCGGAATACGGCTACAAGCCCGGCGCGGAGGTATCCTCCTCCATGGGGGAAGGAACGACGGAAGGAGATGCAGGAAAAACTGGGCTGAAGCCCATCCCGCTGGAAAAGGGCTGGCATCCCCTGTTGGTTGAAACGGAAGGCTTCCCCGGGCTTCCCGACCTTTTCTGGCAGAGGGAAGGCGGCAGGAAAGAGGCCATTCCGGTCCAGGCCTTCCGCACGGCGGCTCCCTGAACGGATGGGGCGAAACGTCCGCGCCGCCCCTGAGGTCATTTTCCCCCGGTCATCAGGACGAGGGCGCGCGGGAAATACCGTTTGAGGAACAGGTAAACGCCCCGCGCCAGCATGTACACGACAGGCACCAGGCACCACCAGACCCAGGGTGCCCACGGGGACGGGAAGCACGTTTCCACCCCTGTCAGGGCAATCAGCACGAAGATGTGGGAACAATACACGAAAAAGCTGCCGGACGACCACCGCGCCAGCCGTTCCGACAGTGCGGGGCTGACGGCCCTGGCCACTATTCCGAAGCTCAGGAAGGCCAGAACAATCAGTCCGGAAAAAGCGACGTCCGGAACCAGGAAGGTATCCGCACAGCTTGCCCAGACAAGGGCCGCAGAGGCCAGAATAATGGATGAGTGCACGGCCAGGGGCATCTTCCCCCAGCGGTCCAGGCAACCCGGTGCGGAAGACGCCAGCATGATGCCGAGCACGAAGTCCCCGAACATATAGGGACTGGGCCACGCCAGGGTGTCATCCCACCGGTGCAGGAACAGGCAGAACAGGCCGAGCGCGTAAAGCGCGGGACGCCAGCGGTGCAGCAGGAACGCCGCCAGGGTAAAAATCATCAGGTCCCGCAGGAACCACATCGGGGTCAGCAGGGGACACGTTCCCGCCCCGAACACGGAAGCCAGCGAACCAGGGGAAAGGGACATGCCCGCTACCAGCCAGTAGGCCGCGCACCAGAAGAGGTACGGCCACAGCAGGGACAGCAGGCGGCCTCCCGTCCATTTTCCGGCCCCGCTCCCCTCCAGGCGGGAGGCGGAAAAATATCCCGCCAGCAGGAAAAACGTCGCCAGCGCCGGACCGATCAGCCATTCGTTGGGAAGAAAGGGGCCGGAAGGCACATGCTGCATGACGACGACCAGCGTTGCCAGCAGCCGCGCAGTCTCCACCCAGGGCAAACGGGGGCGAACTGCTGTGCCGGATAAGGGGGAGATGGTCATGACGGGGCCCATTCTGGATGATCGCTCTGAAAAAGCACTATTTTTATTATGTAAATAACCGGCCTGTCGTTCGCAAGGCGGCAAAATGCTTTCACAACAGGCACGCATGAAACAGGCGTTTTCCCATACCTGCTTTCTTATGCCGAAGGGGAAGCTGGCGGCGTGTCAATTCAATCTCATGTACAAGAGCGGGTAAGGGTTTCCCTGCTCGTCATGGGCCGTTCTTTTATGGACTTGAAAGCCCATGTATTCATAAAAACCTCTGGCGAGCGGATTTTGCTCGTTCACGGCCAATTCATTGATGGAATAAGCTTCGATTCCATATTCCACCAACTTCTTACCGAGGCCTTTCCCCCGTTCTTCGCTTGCAATGAACAGCATTTCAAGTTTCTGGCCGCCAATCCCCATCAGGCCGACAGGAAATTCGTTTTCGTTCTCCGCAACGATCAGATGAGGTATCTCTCTTAATGCTTGCGGAATGTATTCCTTAATATTTTCTATTTCGCTGTCCGGCAAAAACAGGTGCGTCTCCCTGACAGATTTTTCCCACAGTTCCATGAGCTGCCGTATCAGCAACGGAGTTTTTTCCTGGATTTCAATGATTCTCATATTCCACTAAAAGCTTTCTTCATTAATACCGGCCATACCTTGGCGTGCTTGCGCATTGGCAGCACTCCTACCTGACCGGACCTTTACAAAATCCCGTACTGCTCCGCAACCAGGCCCCTTATTTCATCAAAGGTTTTCACTGCGGGAGGATTGTCCGGGTGGTTTCCCAGATGTTTTTCCATCCACACCATATGGTACCAGCGGCCGAACTTGTACCCGCACTGATGAAACTTTCCTGCGAATTGATATCCCAAACGTTCGTGGAACTGCACGCTGTCCCGCCCAAGCCAGGGGTCTTCCGCCTCCGGACAGGCAATGCAGGCGTTTAGATTCAGGATATTCTGCAAGGAAAGAATCTTTTCCAGCGCTGCGTACAATTCCCGCCCTATGCCCATTTTTTTCCGGTCTTCCCGGACGTAAACCGTCGTTTCCACGGCCCAGCGGTACGCGGCACGGTTCTTGAAAACGCCGGCATAGGCATAACCGGCAATTTCCCCTTCCCTTTCGCAAATCAGGAAGGGGTATTTTTCCAGCACATGGCCAATTCTTTCCTCAAATTCCTGTACCTCCGGTACTTCATATTCAAACGTGACGGCTGTTTTTTCCACATACGGAGCATAAATTTCAAGCAGCTTTGCCGCGTCCCGCCTTGTCGCAATCCTGATGGTATGATGATTTTTCATCCCGCTCCCCGTCTTTTCCGATTGATCTCCCTGGGCCCAATGCCGCCATTCTAATTATTTCACAGGCAACTGTCAATGTTGGCGCCTCCGGCAGGGAAAACACGGCCCGGCGACAAGAAAGCCGGATAATGTGCCTCGCCAGCTTCCAGCCGCCGGTTCTTCCGTTATTCCTTCCTTTTAACGGCAAAAAAGAGGTCCATGGAAGGATGGCTGCGAATACTTTTTTCCGTATGGAGTTCGTACTCCATGTTCAGGGTCCCGTATGGGCTCTGCGGGAGCCATTTTTGGTAAAAGTACCTTTTGGCGGCCCCAATGGCCGCGCCCCATAAAAATCCCAGCCGGGGCCTGACCGTCATTCCGGCATATTCCCCGGGGGGAAGAAACGCCTGCTCCAGCCCGTCTTTTTCAAGTGCGCCGCCCACAAATAGTTCAAAGGAACCATTCCGGCCATCATAGTTTCTGGACAGAACAAAGAAGGGAAGCACGCTTCCCCGCGGCACGGAAGCCAGGGAATGATAAGCCGCTGAAAGGGCATGGATATCCGCGGAGATCGTTTGATCGCCGGATTGCCTCCCTATTCCCTAGATGGCCTGTTCCCCCAGGTTCACTATTTCCACTGCCGATTTTGACATGCCGTTTTTTCTCCTAATAAAGTTCCGTTTTTCCCTGCCCGCTTGAACCAGTGCGCCCAGTAATGAACATGCTGCCCTGCATCCATTGCGGCAACAGTATAAACCGGGTTTTTCACGGCCCTTCCCCTACGTTTCCCCGGTAGAACGAACGCCCGCAAAAAGGCCGGATTCCCCGCGGAACCCGGCCATTGGAAAGGATACGGCATCGTGCCGGTCCCCGGCTCAGGAATAAAACCCGATGTCCGGCTCACGTTCCTGCCGCCTGCGCTTGAAATACGGGTTGCGGTAGCGGTGGATGCACTTGCTGGGGGCGCCGGGAGTATAGTGGAGCGGGTCCGCTTCCTTGGCGGCTTCCCGGCCCAGTATCTCCACAAAGTCCTTCAGAGATATTTCCAGGTCTGCATCGTGGCATGCCAGGGCGGCGGACAGGCGCACCTTCCCGTTGTCATAGTCCACGTACATGGCAAACAGCGTGGTCTGGTACAGATGCCACGGTTCGCTTTCCAATTCTCCGGACTGGTGCTGGCTGATGGCCTCCAGCAGCCACGTCAGCGCGTGTTCCAGTTCCAGATTGTCCAGAACATCCCGGATGAGGGACGTTTCATGGCCGAAGACGGCCACGCTTTCCTGTTGTCTTGCCCTGTTGATTTTCATGTCTTGGTTCTCCTTTCCGGTTTCCCTTGTTGAGCGGGGACGGCGGATGGCTCTGCCGCTCCAACTAGCTTGGACACTTTTTTTCAACAGGTTGTTCAATATGAATTCGGGAATTTGTCAGCCCATGTCCACTTTCCCGATGTAGGGCAATTCCCGGTAACGCTCATCCAGGTCCATGCCGAAGCCTACAAGAAATTCATCTCCCTGCGTAAAACCTACGTAGTCAGCTTCAAAAGGCACTTTCCGGCAGCAGTGCTTGTCCACGGCCACGGCGGTGAGAACCTGCCGCACCCCCTGCCTTTTCAATTCCCGGCAAACTTCAGCCAGAGTAGCGCCCGTATCCAGCACGTCATCCACCACCAGAACGGGCACGTCAGGCCGGAACGGCCCGCAGTCCCCATCCCATGCCACGGAGCCGGAATGTTCCATTCCGGCGTAGCTGGTGATTTTGACGGTTTTCACCACGGGCCGGGATTTCAAATGCCCTTTCAGCATCGTGGCGAAAGGAAGGGCGCCGTTCAGCAGCAGCAGCAGAATATAGGGCCTGCCTGCCATGGCCGCGTCAATGGAGGCGGCCAGTTCCTTGACGCGCGCGCGGATGGCTTCCTCTCCAATCAGGGGTGTGATGGTGTAAGTCATGGAAACGGAAGCATGATAGCGTTCTCCCACAAGGAAATCAATCCTTGAAGGAGAACGGTTGACGGCGGAAAATGCTTCCGGTATGTTGCGGCTGAGATGATCGGCATCCCGAACTACCGCATGTTTTCAGGATTTTTCCTGGTGATTCTTCCGCTGCTGTGGCTGGGCGCATGCGCTTTTACATGGATTTTCCTTTCCATTCCTCCCCAGCCGGAAGTTATGGGAGAGAGCATGAGAGCCGTTTTCTCCCTTTTCGCCCCGTTTTTAAGCGTGGGAATCCTGGCGGTTCTGCTGGACATCTGGTTCGGCAAGAGGATTTATGAAGCCAGGAACGGCTGGGTGCATGCGGAAAAAAGGCTGTTCGGCCTGCGCCGGGATGCTTTTGACTATGATCCGGAGCTTTTGTCGGAATGCTCCGTGCTTCATGTGGACGAGCATACACCGTTGAGCGGGGAAGAACTGGAACGGCTGAGGCATGCAGGCGCCACTATCTGCCGCAGGGGAAGAAGGGGGCCGCAATATCCGGCTCCCTGCTGGGTCTGCCGCCTCGTTTACGACGGCCAGGTTCTCTTCCTGCTGGCGGCGCCTTCACGGGAACCTGCCGACCGTCTGGCGGAGTTCATGGCAGCCGTGATACGGACACGCCGGGAAAGAGGCGCGTGATTTGCTCACAGACCGCTTCCGCTCCGGGAAGCGCGGGCCAGCCTTGCGGCTCCGGTTTTCCGTTTGGCGGGAACCGGTAGCGGAATACCAGATCTTCCGGCCCGGCCCGATGGGCAACAAGGCGGATTTTCCGCAGTTCCGCCCCGTTCCACTGCCGGAACAGGACGCCGTTGCCGTCCGCGGACGGCCCCAGGGACAACAGGCGCATATTCGTCAGGGCGTGCAGGACGGCGTTGGCCCGGCGCGTTTCCAAAACCGCGTTGATCAAAAGCATGCCGAGGAGGGCAATACCAAAAAAACAGCATATTCCCATGACCGCCAGCGCGAACATGACCTCACCCGTCCAGACCGGAGCGGACGCCGCTATGCAACAACCCCAGCCCCATGCCGCGGCAAAGAAAACCGAAAACAGCATTCCCTTCCATTCCTTCGCGGCCCTTCTCCACCATCCGCAGCGGGATTTTCCCTGCCACAGGATTTTTTCTCCCGGCAGCAGGCGTTCGGCCAGTCTGTCACGTTCCTCCCGTGTCAACAATTCCTGCATGTTTATCCTCTCCGTTTCCGCCTCTATACCAGACGGAAAGGCGGCTTGCACTCCTTTTGTTCCGGGAAATGCCGATCAGCAACGGCGTAGTATTGAAATGAGCGTCCGCAAACTTTTTCCTGAAATCCGTTATGTCCCTGCGGACGCGTGCCGTTCAATGGCTTGCGGCGCTTCATCCGGCAGAGGGCGCGGAGGCGCATTTAACGGTAGCCTACCGCTGGGCCGCATGGTAAAGTAGGGCAGAAATGACTGATTCCCCTTCCAAGCGCCTTTTTATTCTGGATGGAATGGCTCTGGCCTATAGAGCCCATTTTGCCTTTTTCTCCAACCCCATCCGCAATTCCAAGGGCGTCAACACGTCCGCCGTGTACGGCTTCGCCAATACGCTGCTGGGCATTCTGGAGCATGAACACCCCACGCACATCGCGGCCTGCTTTGATACTTCCGCCCCCACGGCGCGCCATGAGCTTTACCCCGCCTATAAGGCCAACAGGGAGTCCATGCCGGAAGATTTGAGCTACCAGATGCCCCTGATTTTCAGGCTTCTGGAGGCCATGAACATTCCCATCCTGCGCTATGAGGGGTATGAGGCGGACGATACGATAGGCACGCTGGCCCGCATCGCGGACGGCACGAAGGAGTTCCAGACCTACATGGTTTCCCAGGACAAGGACCTGGGCCAGCTCATTTCCCCCACCTGCTATTTGTGGAAACCCGGCAAGCGGGGCAACGACCACGAGGTGGTTGACCTGGAAAAGCTCAAGGAACAATGGGGCATTGAACGCGCGGACCAGGTGATCGACATCCTGGCCCTCATGGGCGACAGCTCGGACAATATTCCGGGGCTTCCCGGCGTGGGTGAAAAGACGGCCAAACTGCTGATTGGGGAGTTCGGCACCGTGGAGAACCTGCTGGCGAATGCGGACAAGCTGAAGGGAAAGCGCAGGCAGATCGTGGAGGAAAACGGAGCCTTGGCGACCCTTTCCAAACAACTGGCTACCATTGACCGGGACGTTCCCCTGACCGTGACCCTGCCTGAACTGGTCAAAAGAGATCCCAGTCCGGAAGAGCTGCTGGCCCTCCTTCAGGAGCTTGAGTTCCGTTCCATGCAGGCCAAGCTGTTCGGGAAAAAAGCGCCGGAAGCCAGGAAGTCCCCCCTCCCTGCGGACGATTTGTTTGCTCCGGCCCAGGCGGAACAGCTCCCGGCGGAGGCTCCCGCCGCCCCGGCGGCGGACGCGCGGCAGAACGGTTCCGGCCAAATGGATTTGTTTGAGGAACGCCATCTGAAAACGGTGGATGATTTCAAGCACGAGTACATCATTGCGGATACGGAGGAAGCCCGTTCCGCCATGGTTGCCGAGCTGGAAAAGCATGATTCCTGGTGCTTCGACACGGAGACGACGGGCCTGAATCCCCTCACGGACAAGCTGCTGGGCGTCGCCTTCTGCGCGGAACCGCACAAGGCATGGTACATGCCTGTCTCCGGTCCGGCGGACCTGGAAGCGGTCAGGCCGCTTTTGGAAGGCCCTGCGGAGAAGACCGGGCACCATCTGAAGTTTGATCTGGAAGTTTTGCGCGCCAACGGCATACGGGTTAAAGGCCCCTTTTTTGACACGCTGCTGGCGCACGCCCTGATCGCCCCCGGCATGAAGCACGGCATGGACCTTCTGGCGGAGAACCTGCTGCAATATTCCACCATCAAGCTGAAGGACATTGCCGCGCCGGGAGCCAGGAAGCGCGAGCTGGATACCAGCGGCATTCCCGTGGAGGTCATGGGCAAATATTCGGCGGAGGATGCGGACATTACCCTCCAGCTTTCCGCCATCCTGAAAAAGCAGGTGAAGGAGAGCGGCATGGAGGAGCTGTTCCGCACGGTGGAACTGCCTCTTCTCCCCGTGCTGGCGGACATGGAGTTCACCGGCATCCGCGTGCTTCCGGAATCCCTGGAAGAGGCTTCCGTCAAGGTGGGAGCCATTATTGACGGCCTGCGGGAGAAGATTGAAGAGGCCGCCGGCCATCCCCTGAACCTGAATTCCCCCAAGCAGCTCGGCGATTTCCTGTTCGGGGAGCTGGAGCTGGTGAAGAAGCCCAAGAAGACGAAGACGGGCCAGTTCGTGACGGATGAAGATACCCTCTCCGCCCTGGCTCCCCAGCATCCCATTGTGGCGGATATCCTGGCCTACCGGGAGAACATGAAGCTGAAGAGCACGTACCTGGACGCGCTGCCCAGGTACATCTGCCCGCGGGACGGCCGCATCCACACCCAGTTCCACCAGATGCTGACCGCTACCGGGCGGCTGGCTTCCCAGGACCCCAATCTCCAGAATATTCCGGTAAGAACGGAACAGGGGCGCCTGATCCGCACGGCCTTCGTCCCCGCCTCCGGGGAGTACACCATGCTTTCCGCGGATTATTCCCAGATTGAGCTGCGCATCATGGCGGCGCTTTCCGGAGACCCCGCCATGTGCGAGGCCTTCCGGGAAGGCCGGGACATCCATACGGAGACGGCGGCCAGGGTGTACGGCATTCCCCGCGACCAGGTGGACGCCGTCATGCGCCGTGCGGCCAAGACGGTGAACTTCGGCATCATTTACGGCATTTCCGCCTTCGGCCTTTCCCAGCGGCTGGGCTGCCCCCGCAGTGAGGCCGCCACGCTGATTGAAAATTACTTCATCCAGTTCCCCGTGGTCAAGTCCTTCATGGAGGACCTGGTGCACAAGGCGGAACAGGCCGGTTACGCGGAAACGCTGCTGGGCCGCAGGAGAATGATTCCGGAGATCAATTCCGCCAACAAGACCATCAAGTCCGCCGCGGAGCGCACCGCCATCAATACCCCCATCCAGGGCACCGCGGCGGATATGATCAAGATAGCCATGATCCATGTGGACAAGCTGCTGGAAGGCACCAGGTCCCGCCTTATCCTGCAAATTCACGACGAGCTGCTGGTGGACCTCCACAAGGACGAGACGGAGCTCATTCCAAAGATTGAGGAAGCCATGATCGGCGCCCTTCCCCTTCCCAACGGCGTTCCCATTCTGGTAGAAGCCAGAACGGGGAATAACTGGCTGGAAGCCCACTAGGATTTTGCGGCGGACCAGGGGCGCGGACCGCCCCTCCCGTCCCCCGTATTTTTGAATTGACGGATGCCTCCCGATTGCGGATTCTTCCGGATTATGCACTCATCATCCCTGCCGGCAATTGCCCTGGCTGCCTGTTCCTGCGTTTGCTTTCAGACAGCCGCCGCGTCCGTAACCTATCCGGGAACAACACCGGGAGCCCCCGCCGCCCACCGGGAAGGGGATGTTTATACGTTAAGCAACAATATTCTGAGCGCCTCATGGAAGGTGGACGGCAGCAGGCTGATTCCCCTGGGAATCGTGAACAAGGAGCGGGGTGCCAAGGACGAAAAGGCCGCCACCGGCGCCCAGGCTCCGGAATTGTTCCGCCTTTCCACGGAGAAGGACGCCTACAATCTCCCCTCCTCCCGGTTTGTGATGGAAGGAGTTCCCGCCATCAGCGCATTGAAAGGGCATTCCGCCGGCCTCCGCCTGGGGGAACGGCTGGAAGGGGCCGTTATTTCCGCCGTTTTCCGGGACAAAAACAGCGGGCTGACGGTTCACTGGAAGGCGGAATTGAGGGAGGGTTCCTCCTACGTCAAGGAAACCTACCGGATTGAAGCGTCCAAGGAGGTGGATTTGAAGAAAGTCCAGTTGATTGATTTGCAGGATCCCACCCTGGCCGTGAAGGGCACCGTACCGGGCAGCCCACTGGTCAGCGAGCGGGAAGGCACGTTTGCCGGCATTGAACTTCCCGTAGCCAGGGCCCAGGCCGCCGGAGGAACGGGAACCGTCGGGTTTGACTGCAACCTTCCCATGGGCAGCGGTAACGCCCAGACGTTCACCACGGTGCTGGGCGTATGGCCGGAGAACCAGCTTCGCCGCGGGTTCCTTTATTATCTGGAACGGGAACGGGCTGCGCCCTACCGTCAGTTTCTGCATTACAACGGCTGGTATGACGACGGCCTGGACCCCACGGAAAAGACGCTCGTCAAGACAGCCGGGGAATACAGGAAGGAACTGGGTTCCCGCCACGTCAGGCTGGACGGCTTCGTGCTGGATGACGGCTGGGACGACGTTAATGAAGACCTCTGGCAGCCCTCCACCAAAAAATTCCCGCACGGGTTTGAACCTGTAGTCAAGGCGGTCGGGAAGATTCCTTCCGGCTTCGGCATCTGGATTTCTCCGCTGGGAGGGTATTTCGGCCCGGAAAAGAGGGTTCAGCATGCCAAGGACAAAGGCATTCTCCCGGCGGACGCCGCGGGATTCGACCTTTCCTGCCCCCAGTATTACAAGTGGTTCAAAAAACGCTGCTCCGACTTGATGAAGAAGGACAAGGTGACCTATTTCAAGTGGGACAAGGCCGGAGACGGCATCAGCCCCCATTTCATGGCCCTTCTTTCCATCGCCAACGACCTTCGTCGGGAGAATCCCCGCCTGTTCATCAACACGACGGTAGGCACCTGGCCCTCCCCCTTCTGGCTCAACCATGTGGATTCCACCTGGCGCAGCGGTACGGCGGACGTAGGCTGGACGGGCAAGGGAGACGACCGCGAACAGTGGATCACGTTCCGCGACGGGGCCTGCTATAACGTCATCGTCAAGCCCGGCCCGCTTTATCCCCTGAACTCCATCATGCACCACGGCATGGTGCTGGGCACCAAGTTCCAGGCCGCGCGCGTCAGCAAGGGAGAGGACGGGAAGCAGGACAACAGGGACCTGAAGAACGACGCCCGCATTTATTTCGGTTCCGGAGCCAATCTCCAGGAACTTTATCTCACGCCGTCCATGATGGACAAAAAGGCGTGGGACGATGTGGCGGCCGGGGCCCGCTGGGCCCGGCGCTTCCAGGACGTCCTGGCCGACGTGCACTGGGTGGGCGGCAACCCGAACCAGCTGGAACCGTACGGCTATGCGGCATGGAGCCCGCGGGGCTGCACGCTGGCCCTCCGCAATCCGGACGACCGGCCGCGGACGATTGATCTGGATGCGTCAACCGTCTTTGAACCCGTCAAGGGAGTGCCCGCCGTTTTCCCCATGAAGGCCTCCTACCCGGACCAGCGCGTCAAAACGCTGAATTTGGAACAGGGCAAGCCGGTGAGCCTGGAACTTCAACCTTTTGAGGTGCTGGTGTTCGACATGAGAACGAACGGACACTGACCCATGGGCCGCCGGCCATTGAGCGCAACGCCATGCCTCCCCCTTCCGGGCGGCATGGTTTTTTTATGGCCTCTCCGGAGCCTGATTTCCGGAGCGCCTTTTGAAAGGGACAAGCCCCCTCGGAAAAAATGGGGGAAGAAGAAATCCCGGAGGGAATATCAAAGAGCCAAAGCGTCCCCGTCCCGTAATTCCGGAACAGTTACCAGGGCTTTCCCGTCTTTCAACGCCACCACGCGCACCTTGCGCTCCTGCATCCCTTCCGCGGTTTTTACCTGAATGGAGCTTCCATCCCGGACGGCAGAGGCGGGAATCCACGCGGAGGCGGGAACCTGCACGCTGATGTTTACCTGAAGGGCCATGTTGACGGGGGCCACCTGCCATTCGGAAACATGGGAGGCGTTCGGCTCCAGGGAGGCTATCAGCACGGCGGAATTGCGCTCGGTATCCAGTGCGGCGTCCACCGCCGTAACGCGGCCCAGCCATTGCAGCCGTTTTCCATTGTTCAGCACGCAGGAGGCGGTCAGCGCCGTGCTTACCCTGCCCTGTTCATCCCTGGGCAATGCGGAAAATTCTTCCAGCGGCACGGGAACCCGTATCATCCGCTCCTGGAGGGGAATCACCTTCCCCACCGGCTGCCCGGCAACCACGCGGGCCCCGGCTCCCACGGAGCATTCCACCACCTGGCAGGTATAGGGAGCTTCCAGCACCGTGTCCCGGAGGGCCTGTTCCGCTTCCGCCACATACGCCTCCGCGGCGTTCAGCCGCGCGTTCACGGCCCGTCGCTGCGGCACCCGGAGCACCAGTTCCGACTCTTTTCCACTTTTGGAGACGGAGCTGTACGTCTTCTTGATGGCTTTCAGGGCTTCCGCCTGTTCCGTGGATACATCCAGGCGAGCCTGTTCCAGCCCAGCCTGCGCGTTCGCCAGGCGTGCACGGTATTCAAATTTTTCCAGCTCCAGCAGGGGCGTTCCCTTCAGGACGATTTCTCCCGCGCTGAAGAGGGGGTGCACCTTGTCCACCTTCCCGGAAACGCCGGGGGAAAGCATCGTCAGGTGGGAGGCCTTCACGATGCCGGGCGCGGAAATGGCAAGAGTGTTCGTCTGCAAATGCAGCGGCTCCACCGTTCCTGTGGCCGCCTTGTCCTTTTCTCCGGCAGAGCCCGAGACGGACGGGTCCGTTAAAATGGCCGTTCCTATCAAAAGCGCCGCGATCCCCAGGCCGATGCCTATGGACCAGGATGTTCCCTTTTTTTGAGGGGCCTCGCTCATGAACAGCTCCGGGGGGAACGCGGCCCGTTATTTGGGATATTCCGTCTCCATGATGTGGGAGTAGGCTTCCGCCGTTTCCACAGCCACGGTTTCAATGTTCTTCATCAACTGGGCAAACTGGGCTTCCGTGAGGTCCATGCCTTCCAGAACGAAGGACTGGCGGTAGTAGACGTATCCGCTGTTGGGGTCCAGCTGGAAGGCGCCGGCCGTCTGGTCCGCATTCAGCTCACTGAGGATGATGCTGACTTCCACACGGCGGTTTTCAGGCACCTTGGCGGCAAAAAGCACGTCAATCACCAGCGTCTCCGGACGATCAATCATCGTGTACAGGAGGCTCACGGGCGTGAACGTATCACAGGGGACGAACGCGATGCCCGTTCTGAGGTTGTGGTTGTCCGCGGAAGTAATCCATTCCGTTTCTTCCCCTCTCTTTCTGAGAACGGTGTACACACGGTCCAAAAGGCTGAGCTGCTGGTTTTCCATATTGAAAATTGTTTAACAGGAGGGTTGCTTGCGAAGGCGCATGCAACGTACGCGCCCGTTTACTGGATTCAAGCTTACTGGCATCCTTCTGATTCGTCAAGCTCTCCTGACGTAAAGAAATTGAAAAAGCATGTACGCATCCGGCATAAAAACGGACGCCGCCCGGATGGACGGCGTCTGGGAAGTCTGGGAATAAAGTGCGTACCGGAGGGTACGGCGCCCTTACAGGATGTCTCCGGGCTGGTAGCCCGCGCCGTTCGGGAACCTGTCCGTCAGCTCCTGCACCATGGAGCGGAACGCTTCCACCTGGGCGTCCGCCATGCCCGTGGCGGAGGAGTTGGAGTCAAAGATGGTCTGGAGGTCCGCCCGGTCAATGCCCAGGCGACCGTCTTCCGCCAGGCGGTCCAGCAGGTTGTTTTCCATGATTTTTCCGGCCCTCAGGTCGTTGGAGACGGCCACGGCGTGTTCCTTGATCACCTCATGGGCGGTTTCCCGGCCAATGCCGCGCTTGACGGCTTCCATCAGGATGGTGGTGGTCATCAGGAAAGGCAGGTAGCGGCGCAGTTCCGCGGCCACCACGGCTTCATATACCCCCATTTGGTTCAGGACGGTCAGGAAGGTTTCAAACAGGCCGTCCGCGGCATAGAAGGAATCCGGCATGACTACGCGGCGCACCACGGAGCAGGATACGTCCCCTTCGTTCCACTGGTCCCCGGCCAGTCCGGAGATCATCATCAGGAAGCCCTTCAGGATGACGTGGAAGCCGTTGACACGTTCGCAGGAGCGGGCGTTCATCTTGTGCGGCATGGCGCTGGAACCGGTCTGCCCCTTGGCGAAGCCTTCCGTAGCCAGTTCATGGCCGGCCATCAGGCGCAGGGTCTTGGCGAAGGAGGAACAGCCGGAGGTGAGCTCCACCAGGCCGGAAACCACGGAAAAGTCCAGGGAACGGGGATACACCTGCCCCACGTTCATCCACTTGGAGGGAATGCCCAGGTGGGCGCACACGCGGTCTTCCAGCTCCAGCACGCGGCCCGCGTCCTGCCCGAAGAGGGAGAGCTGGTCAAGCTGGGTGCCCACGGCGCCTTTCAGCCCGCGCACGCTGTAGCGGTCCATCAGGGAAATCCAGGAACCCAGGCCGTGCACGATGTCTTCCCCGAACATGGCGACGCGCTTGCCCATGGTGGTGGTCTGCGCGGCTACATTGTGCGTGCGGCCGGCGATGGTCACGTGCTTCCATTGTCCGGCAAGGGCGCTCATGCGGTTCAGCACGGCCACGGCCTTGTCCCGGATGATCTGCATGGACTTCCATATCTGGAGCTGTTCCACGTTTTCCGTCAGGTCGCGGGAGGTCATGCCCTTGTGGATGTGCTCGCAGCCGGCCAGCTCGCAGAACTCTTCAATGCGCGCCTTCACGTCGTGGCGCGTGACGCGTTCGCGGGCGTCAATGGCGGGAAGGTTCACCTGGTCCTTCACCCGTTCGTAAGCTTCAATCACGCCGTCCGGAATATCCAGCCCCAAATCCTTCTGGGCCTTCATCACGGCGATCCAGAATTCGCGTTCCAGGACGATGCGGCCCTCTGCGGACCAGATGGATTTCATGGCGGCGGAGGCGTACCTTTCAGCCAGGACATTGGGAATCACGCTCATATCAAAATGTGTGTATGCGGGGGTTATCAAAAACGGTGAGCCGCCATGATCATGACGGGAGGGAAAAAAGCAAGCACTTTCCCGCAGCTTCACGGATTAGGAATCCCACGGGATTCCACGGTCCGGAAAAGAGGTCCTTTCCAATGTTCAGGGATGGCTGACAGGCCCCTAATAGACGCCCGATTAACATTCCCGCCATTCCCTTTTCACAGCCGCACACCACGCTGGGAGCCAGAGCCTCCCTGCCCTGGCGGCTATTTAAACGAAAGCTTCCGCGCCACGAAAGGCAGGAGCCTGCCGCTCCCAGGAGACGGAGCCGCAAAGCCGCCCTCCATCGCCGTTCCGCTAGTTTCCGGCGGGAGGTTCCAAACCGTACCGGGCGTAGCCGGAAACGATTTCCTGGAGAATGGCGGAAATTTTTTCCAGGGAACGGACAGGAACGTATTCATACCTTCCGTGGAAGTTGTGGCCTCCGGCGCACAGGTTGGGACACGGCAGCCCCATGAAGGAAAGACGGGCTCCATCCGTACCGCCGCGCACCGGGATAATTTCCGGCTCCACGCCCACGGCCGCCATCGCCCTGCGGGCATGTTCCACCAGGTGCATGTGCGGGAGGATTTTTTCCTTCATGTTGTAATAGGAGTCCTTTACCTCCACCTGCACGGTTCCTTCCCCGTACTTCCGGTTCAGCAGGGCGGCGCACTCCTGCATGAATTCCTTCTTGCGCTCAAATTCCGCCGTGTCGTGGTCCCTGATGAGGTACTCCCCGACCGCCCGTTCCACATCCCCCCGGAACGAGTCCAAATGGTAGAAGCCTTCGTATCCTTCCGTAAAGGCGGGATTCTGGAACGCGGGAAGCATTCCCTGGAATTCCATGAGGACCAGGCACGCGTTCAGCATCCTGCCCTTCGCGCTGCCGGGGTGGATGCCGGTGCCGCGCACCGTCGCCACGGCAGAGGCCGCATTGAAATTTTCATATTCGATTTCCCCCAGGGCTCCTCCGTCCACAGTATAGGCGAAGTCCGCGCCGAAGCGCTCCACGTCAAAGGCATCCGCCCCGCGGCCTATTTCCTCGTCCGGCGTGAAGGCGATGCGTATCTCGCCGTGGGGCCGTTCGGGATGCAGCAGGAAGGAGGCGGCCATATCCATGATTTCCGCCACTCCGGCCTTGTCGTCCGCGCCAAGCAGGGTGGTTCCGTCCGTCACGACCAGGTCCTGGCCCGCATAGTCCGCCAGTTCGGGGAAAACGGCGGGGGAAAGCACGATGCCCTGTTCCCGGTTCAGGACGATGTCTCCGCCGTCGTAGGAGCGCACGATGCGGGGCTTCACGCCGCTGCCGGAGACGCCCGGGGCCGTGTCCACATGAGCCACCCAGCCGATGACGGGAACCTCCCTCTCCACGTTGGACGGGATGGAGGCGTACACGATGCCGGAGGCTTCATCCAGCTCCGCCTGGGCTCCCAGCGCCTTCAGCTCCCCGGCCAGCAGCCGGGCCAGTTCCGTCTGGCCGGGAGTGGACGGAACGCTGCGGGAATCCGCATCAGACTGGGAACCCACGGAAACATACTTTAAAAAACGGTCTAAAACGGAGATATTCATCAGAAAAATCAAGGATTGAGGAGAGTCTAGCACCGGGCCCCGCGAACACAAGCACAAGACACGGTTTATCCTTGCGATTCAAGATGGTTTACAGTATGTAAACAAAGCTTCTCCCCATGATGACTCCTCTACCTCTTGGCATTGCCGTTGCCTTATCCCTGACCTGCGGCGCCCTGCCCCTTCTGGCCCAGGGCGCCTATGTGCCGGGTCCCATGCCCGTTTCCGCCGGGACAAGGCAGGACCCCACGGACATGTACCTGGAAGCGTTAAAGCTGGTAACCAGGTCTGCCGAACTGGTGGAAAAACGCGACTACATAGGAGCCATCCGCCTGACGCAACAGGCGGAAGAAAAGTTGGGACGCCTGGTGAAGGCCTATCCGCAATGGCGGCCCAACCTTCTTCAAACACGCCGCCAGCTCAACAGGGAGAAGCTGGACCAGTGGCAGAAGCTGGCGCAGCAGCAGGCCGCCGCCGTTTCATCAGGCCCCGGCCTGGAATTGGAACGTCCGGCCGCCGTGCCCAAGCGACCCAGGCCCAAGCCCAACATCGTCCTTCCTCCGGGCTACAAGGGAGTGGAGTTCCCTTCCCGCCCCGGAGAATCCCTCGTCAACACCATCCCGTCCCCGTCCGTTTCCCCCGGAGCGGCCCCGGAAGTAGTGGAAAGCAATTACGAGCGCATCCGCAGGCTGCTGGACAAAACCACCATTGAAAACAAGGCCCTGATCCAGGCGCTCAAGCGCACCCGCAAGGAACAGGAGGACATTCTGGCAAAACTGGCCATAGCGTCCGCCGGAGAATCCGTTTACCGGGACGAACTGCTCAAGGTCAAGAAGCAGATGGAGGATGAGAGAAAGACCAGCAACAAGCTCCTCCAGACCCTCACCAAGCGGGTGGAGGAGCTGGAACAGAAAGTCACCACGCTGGAACAGGAAAAAGTCCAGTATCTGGCGCAGATTGCCGATCTCCAAATTCAGCTCAAGGAGCACCAGGACAAGCTGGCCAAGGTCACGGATGAGAAAAACGCCCTCCAGAAGGACCGCGACCAGTTGGCCGCCCTGGTGGAACTCAACAGCCCGGACAAAACCAAAAACCTGCTGGACCGCAACCTGACTCTGGCGGCCCAGCTCAAGGACGCTCAGGATAAAATCGCCGCCCTGGAAACGGCCAAGTCCGACTCCGAAGAACAGCGGAAGGCCAACCTGAAAGCCCTGGAAGAGGCGCGGGAGGAATCCGCGGACCTGAAGCAGAAACTGATTGCCATCCGGGATGAAAACATCGGCTACCGCAAGCGCATTACGGAGCTGAACACCAAGCTCATCAATGCGGATGTGGAGCTGTCCAAACTGGAAGCCAATCCGGAAAAAAGCCCTCTCCTGCTGGAGGAAAACCAGTTGCTGCGCTCCACAATCGCCAAGCAGCTCCGCATCCTTTCCGTGCAGGACCAGAGCCGTTCCCTGCTCATCAGCACTTACAAGCGCCTGCTCCAGGAAAACGCGGACACTTCGGAAATCGCCTCCCTGATGGACAATGAAGAAGCCATCAAGCTCACCCCGGCGGAAAAGCAGATTGTCAACGTCATCGCCAGAGACAACAAGATAGACATCCCCCTGACGGACCAGCAGAAGGAAAAGATCAACAAGCTGGCCCAGGCCCTTTCCGCGGAACGCGACAAGGCCGCCCAGCTTGCCAGGGAACTGGAACTGGCGCGCAGCCAGACGAAGACAAAAGCGGCCAAATCCGCCAGGAATGACAAGAGCCATGCGGAAGCCCTGGCCCGGACCCAGAAGGCCCTGGAACAGAAAAACCTTCAAGTGGAGGAGCTAACCCGGCAGATGGATGAACTGAAAGCCCGTTCCGCCGAACAGGCGCGCCTGGCCGCCATTTCCGCCGGAGCCATTACGCCGGAGCAGGAAAAAGCTCTGAACAGGAGCATGGAAGCCACGGTGCGCCGGAAGCTGGAAGCGGAAGCCCTGGGACAGGGAGCCGCGGAGGCCTTCGCCAAAAAACGCTACGCCGCTGCGGAACAATTGTACCGCACCCTGCTGGACTTCCAGCCGGCCCACGTTCCGGCCCTGGTCAACCTGGGCACCATCCTGCTCCAGCGCAACAAGGCGGAGGAAGCCATCGAATACCTGAAAAAGGCCACGGAACTGGATGCAGCCTCCTCCCCCGCATGGTTCATGATGGGCGTGGCCCAGTA
This sequence comes from Akkermansia sp. GGCC_0220, assembly GCF_017566105.1. Lineage (NCBI taxonomy): Bacteria > Pseudomonadati > Verrucomicrobiota > Verrucomicrobiia > Verrucomicrobiales > Akkermansiaceae > Akkermansia > Akkermansia sp. GGCC_0220. The sequence goes on along the minus strand of NZ_JABFCI010000002.1, from coordinate 141,301 downwards.
CCGCGCCGGGCAGGACCAGCACGCCATCGCCTCCCTGACGGAAACGGTCCGGCTGGACCCGGCCAACGCTCCAGCCCTGCTTTACCTGGGCAACCTGGAAACCAGCGCAGGCAACTATGAAAAAGCGGTGGGCCACTTTGAAAACGCCTTGAAAATCCAGCCGGAATCACCGGACGCCCACTTCAACCTGGCCTGGACTTATTCCCGGCTGGGCCGTACGGCGCAGGCACGCAAGAGTTATGACGCCGCCATCCGCAGCGGCGGCCTGCCGGATTCCGACCTGGAACTCGCCATCACCGGGACCACCACCCTTCCCCGCAAAAAACAGGCTCCGGACAAAGCTCCCTCGCCTGCCGCGAACGAGGATGAAATGCGCCTGGCCGCAGCAGTAAGCGATCCATCCGCCATTCCCCACGATGCCTATGAGGTGCCCGCCCATGTGGCGGAGGACCCCAATGCCCTGGAAAGGCCCTCTGCCGGGCCCAAGCAGGTCGTGGTCAGCCACCGTCCGGAAGCCGGGCCCGTCTCCCTGGCGGACCAGATGAGGGAAACGGCCTCCGCGGCGCCTGCCGCACAGCCTCCTGCGGAAACCGCCACCGCCGCAGCGGAACCGCCCAAGCCGGAAAAACAGGAAGCACCCCGCAGGAGAAGCCGCTTCCGCATCGGTTCCTGACGGATCCGCCCCTTCCTTTTTCTCCTGAAAAACGCCATGTATCAAGTTTCCATTTTAGGACTGGGCCTCATCGGCTCACGGATTGCACGCCACATGACCGGACTGGGTGACAAGGTCACCGTCTGGAACCGGACGCCCCGGGAAGACTTTCCGGAAGCCGTTCCCACCCCGGCGGACGCGGCCCGCGCCTCCAAAATCATCCAGCTCTATCTGAAAGACAGGAATGCCTGTCTGGAAGTATTTGAACAGATGAGGGGCGCGCTGACCCCGGAACATGTCATCCTGAACCACTCCACGATTGACCTGGCCACCGTCGGCAAGCTCTCCCTGATGTGCTCCGCCATCGGCTGCACGTATGTGGACTGCCCGTTCACCGGATCCCGCCTTCCGGCGGAAAAAGGGGAGCTGGTCTATTATGCGGGAACGGACTCCTCCACTCTGGACCGCGTGCGGCCAGTACTGGAACACAGTTCCCGTGACATCCTGCACCTGGGGGGGATTGGGGCCGGAACCGTCGTCAAACTGGTCACCAACATGGTCTCCGCCACCATGGTGCAGAGCCTGAGCGAAGCCCTGGCCATCACCCAGGCATACGGCATTTCCCCTCAACTGCTGGGGCAGGCCATTTCCCGGAACGTCATCGCCTCCCCCCTGGCGTCCTTCAAGCTGCCCCTGATGGCGGAACGCGACTTTTCCACCCACTTCTCCCTGGACAATATGCGGAAAGACAGCATCTACGCCCAGGAACTGGCCGCTGAAAAGGGAATCCACACGCCCGCTGCCGCGCTGGTCTCCTCCATCATGGGGAAACTGTGCCGTGAAGGGCACGCGGAAGAAGACTTCGGCTGTCTGGCGGAACAATTCGACTAAGCTTTTCCCATTGATGAAATTCAGAGGAACATGCGCCCTTCTGCTGCTGGCCCTTCTCCTGCCCCCCTGCGTTCGGGCGCAGGAACAGAAGGAGGCAGGGAACGCCCCTTCCGCGGAAGCGCAGGCCGCTTCCCCCGTTCCCGTTCCGGACACCGCCCTGATCGATGACGCCTCTGACCGTCCGGTATTGCAGGGCAGCTCCAACGTGAGCGCCGTACCCCCCGCTCCCCAGCATCCGGCCGCGGCCCCTGCCGGAACGGAAGGACAGTCCGTCAAACGGCAGCCGTTCACCAGCGTTTCCGCTTCCAAGCAATTTCACGTTACAGGGATGGATTCCCTGTTGGCCGGGGCCATTGCCACGCGGGCGGACTCCATACGCACGGCCCTGGTGAAAATCCTCAAGCAGCCTGACGAATGGAAAAACAACATCATCATCCGTCTGGTAGGGGAGCCGGGAAGCCCGGTTCCGGCCAACCCCATCCGCATGCAGACCGTGATTGTGGGGAATACCCTCTCCTACAACATCTTCATTCACCTGGGACGCGGCATCAACCAGGACAGGCTGCGCCACGCCATCGTCTCCACCCTGCTTTATGAGATGATGCTGCGCACGGTGGACCCGGAAGGACTGCCGGACGAAGTAACGCTGCCCCCCTGGCTGATTGCCGGGCTGGAGCAGGCCGTCCTGTGGCACACCAATGAAGCGGACCGGGCCATGTACTCCACCCTGTTCCAGCAATCCGGCATCATGACCCCGGAAGAAATCCTGAACTGCCCGGAACCGGAAAAGGAACTGGACGCCACCTCCTACGCCGCCTATCAAACCTCCTGCGGCGCGCTGGTGCTCTGCCTGCTGAACCAGGAAAACGGTCCGGAAGGGATGAAACAGCTTCTGGACCAGGCCATTCTGGGCAATGACGATCCCAGGAATCTCATCAAGCGCCATTTTCCGCAGCTCAACCTGACCCCCTCCTCCCTTCATAAATGGTGGACGCTCCAGCTTTCCCGCATGGCGACTCCTCCCCTGACGGAAACCCTCACGATCACGGAAACGGAACGTCACCTGCAGGAAGCCCTCACCCTGGTCAAATACGATCCGGACACCCGGACGACCGTCACCTTCCCCCTGGACAATCTGGACCAGGCCAATTCCCTGACGGACCTGAACAGGCAGCTTTCCAACATATCCGGCAGTCTGCTCAACCTCAGTCGGCGCTCCTTCCCCGCCTACCGGCCCGTCATTGTGGAATACGCCAAGCTTGTGGCCCTGATGCAGACCGGAAAAATCAACGGCCGGGAAGCCGCCCCGAAAATCGGGCAGCTTCGGGAAATCAGGGAGCTATCCATGAAAACCGCCCGGCGCGTCCGGGACTACATGGACTGGTATGAAATCAATACGCGGTCCGGAACCGGCAAGACATTCGCCTCCTACGCGGCAGCCGTCAAACTGCTCCGTGAACAGGAACAGCCGGCCAATACCCCCATTTCCCGGTATCTGGACGATATTGAAAAACTGTACACCCTCCCGGCGAAGGCTCCCGTTCCTTCCCTGCATGGAAAGAATTGAAGGAAACCCGTTCCGCTGCCTGGAACGGCCATTTCTTTCCAGATGAATCTCCGCCCTCCGGGGGGCAATAGGCATTCACGCATTTCTATTAAAAGACGGGAGATTTCGCGGTATTTTGATCTATACCTGATTCAACCATGATTGCTTTATTTTTCATAAGTTAATCATGCATAACAGGATAATTCCGCCGCGGATTTACAATCCGGAAGTCAACTTATTTTTTTGAGTTCAAAAAAGTAACGGCAAATATTCCCACATATAAAGTAGGAATAATAAACAACGCCTAATACGGAAACCTTATTTATTTATAAGAAGTTATTGAATTTGAAGCGGTCTTCCGGATTGTAAATCCGATACTGGCTCCATTCAGTAATTTTTTTAATAATTTCATGAAATCCTCTCTGTATCTTACGATGTTCCTGCTTTGCTCAGGGTTGGGAGCCCAGGCCGCCACATTGAAATATTTTTATGATTTCAACAAGCTTGACGGAAACCTGTCATCTTTAAATGACAATAATCTGGCCGGCCCAAATGCGGGCAACGCCACGTTCAGCGGATCAGGCTGGATGAATTATACCGATGGCTATGAAGGCCGGGGCTATGACAGCCGCACGAACGGCGGACAATTGACGCTGGGCTCCTCCAGTACGGGACTGGGGCTGAATGCTACGGAAGGTTTCAGCCTTTCCATTGCCGTCAAGGACTACTCCCCCGGCAATACATCGTCCTCGGCTATATGGAAAAGCATCCTGACCTTCACATCCGGCAACAGCCAGAACATGTACCTCCAGAAGGATTCCGGCGACGCCTCCACCGCCGGGGCATGGGCGGCCTATTGCGGCGGAAACGTGGGCAACTGGGCCAACCTGACGATTTCCAGGGATTCCTTTTCCAACATCATCATCACCTTCCAGAACGGGGAATTGAACATTTATCTGGACGGGCAGAAGAAAATCACGGCCTCCGGAGTCAATTTCACCGGAGACGTGCAGTCACTCAAGCTGGCGTCCACCGCCAATACGACCATGGATGACCTCCAATTATATGCCGGTGTCCTGAATGACGGGGAAATAGCCGCGCTGGCGGCCAACCCCGCCCTTCCCGTTCCGGAACCCGCCACGGCCACACTGAGCCTGCTGGGGCTGGTTTCCCTATCGTGCATGCGCCGCCGCCGGGGTTAAGTCCCCTGATTTTTTTTAAGGGAAAACAAGTTCGTTCTTGTTTTCCCTTTTTTATTCACTATCACTCTATCTGTTAGAACCTACATGAAAATTACCGCACTGTTCTTCGGCGTGTTCGCCGGCTGTCTCTCCTGCATCCCGGCCCATGCGGCGGACTACCTCTGGAATGGAGGAAACGGCTCCTGGACGGATTCCGGAGCGTGGCGGCTGGATGATTCCTCCGCCGACTGGAGCAATGGAAATACGGCCCAATTCCAGACGGATTCCTCCATCACAGTAGGAAGCGGAATCTCTGCGTCCGGAATGCTTTACAACGGTGCGGCCATCACGCTGAACGGAGGTTCCCTTACCCTGACGGGCGCGGCTGCCGGGAACAACGGAGGTTCCGCCACTCTTTCCAATACCGGGCTGATTCTGGACGCCCCCAATGCGGAAGACTCCTATGAAGTCCGGGATACCAGCCTCACCGGCTCCGCCACGCTCGCCAAGACAGGCGCCGGAACGGTTACCCTGGATGGAGCGCATACGGCCAGCGGCGTCTGGAACATCAACGCGGGCACCCTGGTTTTCACCGGGGAAAGAAACATCACCGCCAGTGACAACAACCGGATTAACGGAAAAATCAACATTGCCTCCGGAGCCGTGCTGGATGCCAGCAACGGCCGCCTGTTTCATAACGGCGTTTATACAGCCAATTTCCAGTCTCCCACCATTACGCTGAACGGAGGAACGCTCAAACTGAACCAGTTCGGGTATGACTCCGCCTCCCTGGGCAAGCTGCACAACAATTTTTACGCCCTTAAATTCGCTTCCGGAACCTCCAGCCGCATCGTCATTTCCCAGGGCTATGAATCCGGAGGCACGGCCAGCCGCGGCATTTACATCGCCGGCTGGGGCACGACGGCCACCATTGAACTGGGAGCCAACCAGACCCTTACATGGACTTCCTCCAATGCGCAGAACCAGGATGCCATTGTCTGCGAAACCGAAGCCGGCAGTGCGCTGGCGCTCGCCATCGGAGAAAATTCCGTACTCTACTTCAACCAGGTTTTTGCCAATAAAAACACGTCCGGCGAATACGGAGACCCCACCACCGCCAACTTCTCCGGCCTGAGCCTCATTAAATCCGGCGCCGGAGAGCTGGTCATCCAGAGGGCCAATACGATTTCCTCCGGCCGCACGGTCCGCGTGGATGCGGGCAAGCTGACGCTGGAGGTGGACAACGCCTTCGGCGCCGGCAGCAATCTGGGCAACGTAAGCATCGCTTCCGGAGCCCTGTTCTCCATGAACGGCCACACTCTTGCCAATGTCATTGACGTCCAGGACGGAGCCACGCTGGACATGGGCGGCAGCTCCTATGCCTGCATGGTCAACTGGCATGAAGGCGGCATCCTCCTGAACACGGAAAACAACAAGGGCACGCTCAACATCATGACCCGCGCCGCCCTGGAACTGGGCTCCAAGGCCTGGGCGGGAAGCGTGCTGACGGATACGGATACCGTTTTTACGCTCACGGCGGACCAGAATCTGGGAGCCCTGGGAGCAAACGTCAACTGCTGGACAGGCGGCCGCGGGTATAACAACACCCTCCAGAGCATCACCTTCACGGGCGGCCACGGAATCAACATTGACAACTACGGAGCCAAGTGGGCCGTCATTCTCTCGGAAAACGTCACCTTCCAGGACATCGGCAGCCTGACCTTCTCCAACAATGCCGCCGACATGTCCAATACAGAGGCCCTTTACGGCGCGGGGGCCATTGCCGCCAATGATACGGTCGCCTTCAGCAACACCGGAGCCCTTACGTTCAGCAACAACAGCGTGAGCGCAGATTCCGGCGCTTCCGGCGGAGCCATTTACGCCTCCGGAGGAGCCTCCTTCACCAGCACGGGCGCCATCAGCTTCTCCGGCAACTCCGCCATGACCCACGGGGGCGCCATCCATACGGGAGGCACCACGGGCAGCCTCACCTTCTCCGACATCGCGGAAAACATCTCCTTCACCGGAAATACGGCCGGAGAAAACGGCGGCGCCATCAATAACGATTATGAAACCGTGGAATGGTCCAGCGTGGGCCACGTGGCCTTCTCCGGCAACCTGGCGGAGGCGGGCGCGGGAGGCGCCATCTGGTCCGGCGGGGACGTAACGGTCAATACCGCCGCCTCCTTCAGCATGACGGGCAACGAGGCCCGGGACGGCGGCGGGGGCGCCATCTATTCGGATGGAAACGTCACCTTCTCCGGAGTGGGGGCCCTGACCTTCTCCGACAACCACGCATCCACCTACGGAGGCGCCATCGGAGCCTACGGGGACATCACCATCTCCGATTCCGGCGCCGCCTCCTTCTCCGGCAACACAGCTTATGAAGGGGGAGCCCTGGACGCCTACAACGTTGCCATTTCCGGCAACACCGGGACGGTGCTGTTTGAAAACAACAGTGCGGAAAACGCCGGAGGCGCCATCAACCTGCAGGGAGGAGGCTCCATTTCCCTGACGGCGGACCAGGCGGACATCATCTTCCGCGGAAACACAGTCCAGGACGGAAGCGTTTACAACGCCATCCATTTCAACGACGGCGCCATGGCTTCCTTCAATGCGGCGGACAACCGCCGGATCCTCTTTGAAGACGGCCTCAGCTCCCAGGACGAATCCGTCGTGGACATCAGCGTCAATGACGCCGCCGGGGCCGGAGGCACGGTCGCCATGTCCGGCGCAAACAGCCAGTCCGGCATCCGGGCCAATACGACCATGTACGGAGGCACCTTTTCCGTCAGCAGCGGGGCAACCTACGGCTACCATTCCGCAGACTGGAGCACGGAAGAAGCGCGAACCTCCTTCACCGTAAGCGGAGGAAGCCTCCACATTGGCGAACAGGCCGCCCTGAATGCGGCGGACGTGAGGCTGGAGGACGGAACGGAGCTGTCCGTCATGGGAACCGGCAGCCTGAATGCAGACACGCTGACGCTGGGAAACAACGTCTCCATCCTCGGAACGGGCGAAGGCAGCTTCTCCATCACTGCCAATGCCATTGATATTTCCAACGGAATCACGATTGACCTCTCCCGCGGCTCCATGATCAGCCTGGAACTGCATGCGGACACCCTGACGCTGGGAGGGACGCTGGCCCTGGGCGACGACCAGGTGGACTACACCTCCTCCATCTGGCAGAGGGACCAGTCCTACCTGGTCATGGATGCGTCCGGCGTCACGAACATGGACGGGACTTTCTCTGAAATCCTCTCCTCCCTCTCCGACTCCGCTACCATCACGGTGGGGAATCTGGGGCTGGAAGGCTATGACCCCTCTCTGGAACTGGGGCGCTGGGAACTGCGCTGGGACGAAGGAAACGCCCTCCATCTGGACTGGATTTCCAATGGCCTGGTAGTCCCGGAACCCGCTACCTCCCTTCTGCTTCTCCTGGCGGCAGGCGGCCTGCTCGCCGTCAGGAAGCGCACTATCTAACAACCGCCATCTCTTAATAAAACATGAACAGTACCTTTAAAACCTGCATGTGCGCCCTGGCCCTGGGCCTGTCCGGCGCTGCCCCCCTGTACGCGGCTTCCGCCACAGCAGCCTGTGAACAAACGCACTCCATCCTTTATGCGGGCGCGGACAGCCAGGCCATCATGAAGATCAAGGTGACCGTTACGGAAACCAGCCAGATCCTGAAGGGAATGACCTTCTCCATGGCCGGAACCACCTCCGTCTCCGACATCGCGAAGGCCCGGATTTTCTACTCCGGCGCCACTCCCTACTTCTCCCCGAACGCGGAGCAGGCCAACCGGAGGGCCATCCCCGTCCTCAACACCATCTCCAAGGGGGCCAAAACCTTCCAATTCGAGGGAAGCCACGCGCTCTCCGCAGGAGACAACTACTTCTGGCTGTGCGTGGACCTCAACCCCCGCGCGCGAGGGTTGAACAAGGTGGACGCCTCCTGCACGGGCGTGGCCCTGCTGGAGGACTCCAATGTAGCGGTCGCCAATCCTTCCCCGGAAGGCTGCGCGGAGGTGTATCCCTACCAATTCCGCGTGGTGCCCTACTACCGCAACACCAACCTGATGCAGTGGAACCCCAACCACCTGACCGCCCAGCACTTCAAATCATTCACGGACCTCATTTACTTCAACGTGGGATGTGACACGGAAGGAAACCTGACGGGGCAGAACAACGCCCAGTTCCTGAATGGCCTGGACAAGCTTAAAAACCTTCGCGGAACGGCGGGCAGCAAGATCATTCTGGGCGTGGCCCACTGTGACGGAGGGTTGACGGCTTTCACGGGAAATGCGGAAAAAAGGCGGCAGTTCGCGTACCAGCTCGTTTCCTTCGCCAGGGAAAAGGGATTTGACGGAATAGACATTGACTGGGAATACCCGGACAACGGCACGGAGTGGTACAACTTCTGCCTGCTGCTGGGAGAAGTGCGCTCCGCCATGGGAGCCAGCGGCATGTCCCTGAGCGCGGCGATCAATCCGTACTACCTGGCGCCCACCAGTGAAATGATGGACCTGCTGGACTTCGTCAACGTCATGAGCTATGACCGCGCCGGACAGCACTCCACCTATCCGGACATGCTCATCGACATCCAAACCATCCGCAGGAAAAACATTCCGGACTGCAAAATCGTCGTCGGCCTGCCGTTCTACACCAACGAGACGCGCTCCAACCGCAACTGGGACGCCCAGAAAGGCTATTCCAACGTCGTCCAGCTCTACCCCAACATCGCCCCCGGCACGGACCTCTGCGCCATCGACGGCCAGCAGCACTACTTTAACGGCATCACCACGATTAAGAAAAAATGCCAGTACGTAAAAACCCAGAAGCTGGGCGGCGTGATGATCTGGTGTTATGATGGAGATTTGCTGCTGACGCACGCGAAATCCCTGGCAAAAGCCATGTATTCCATCATCAAGCAACAGGCTGTCCGCTAATGTTTTGAAGCATCTCTTGCTCCGGCGCGCATTCTTTTTTGGAGAACGCGCGTTTTTTTATGTGGTCTTTTTTGATTCAAAAGGATTCAGGGGTTGTCTTTCCCAAGATGATTTGTAATCATTTCCCCGAATTATTTTCATATCACTACACAATATGAACACGTCATTGAAACTCCACGGCCTGGTGGCCGCCGTACACACTCCGTTCAAGGCGGACGGTTCCCTGAATCCTTCCAGCGTTGACGCCCAGGCCAGGCTGCTTGCCTCCCAGGGCATCAAGCTGGCTTTCATTACCGGAAGCACTGGTGAATCCTCCTCCATGCAGCTTGAAGAACGAAAGGAAATCTACTCCGCCTGGAAGGAAGCTTCCGCCAAGTACGGCGTGGACGTCATCGCCCATACCGGTTCCAACAGCGTCTGGGACGCCCGCGAACTGGCCGCCTTTGCCCAGGAATGCGGATTCGTGGCGACCAGCTCCCTTGCCCCCTCCTACTACAAGCCAGGCACTGTCCAGCGTCTGGTGGAATGCTGCGCCTTCGCCGCTTCCGGCGCTCCCGACCTGCCCTATTACTACTACGACATTCCCGTGCTGACGGGCGTGCGTTTCAATCCGGTAGACTTCATCAAGCTGGCCAAGGAACAGATCCCGAACTTTGCGGGCATCAAATTCACCAATCCGGACCTGGCCCTGTACCAGACCACGTTGAACTACGACGAAAACGTGGACATCCCCTGGGGCGTGGACGAATGGTTCACGGGAGCCCTCTCCGTAGGCGCCAAGGGCGCTGTGGGAAGCTCCTTCAACTTTGCCCCGGCCCTGTACCAGAAACTCATGAAATCCTTTGCAGAAGGCGACGTGGAAACGGCGCGCGACTGCCAGTGGAAATCCGTGCAGATGATCAACATCCTGGCCTCCAAGGGCTACATGGGCTGCGCCAAGGCCCTGATGGGCTGGCTGGGCGTTGACCTGGGTCCCGCCCGCCTGCCGCAGGGCAACCCCACCGCGGAACAGCTCAAGGAACTCCGCTCCGAGCTGGAAGCCATCGGCTTCTTCCAGTGGTCCATGAACTAAACCGCTTTCCCTCTTATGGCTGCAACACTTGACCTGACCACCCTGGGCGCATTCTACCGCCGCCAGCTTCTGGAAGACGTTCTGCCGTTCTGGTTCCCGCGCGCTTACGACGAAAAGAACGGGGGCCTCTACCACTGCTTTGACGCGGACGGCACCCTGGTGGACACGGACAAATCCGTGTGGGCCCAGGGCCGCATGGCCTGGATGCTGCTGACCATGTACAACAGCATTGAGAAAAACCCGGACTGGCTCAAATGGGCGGAAAGCGCCCTGAACTTCCTGACGGCGAAATGCGTGGACCCTGCCGACGGCCGCATGTACTTCCATGTGGAGGCGGACGGCACCCCCATCCGCAAGCGCCGCTATGCGTACAGCGAATCCTTTGCCGCCATCGCCTTTGCCGCCCATGCGAAAGCTGCAGGAAATGAAGAATCCGCAAAAGCCGCGCGCCACTGGTTCGACGTCTTTACGGACATCTGCTTCACCCCCGGCAAGATGGTTCCCAAATTCACCGGGAACCGTCCCACGACGGGACTGGGAACACGCATGATTACGCTGGCGACCGCCCAGGAACTGCGCAAGTACCTGGGTGACGAGGACGGCTTCTACACCGGATGGATCGACCGCTGCATCAACGACCTCCGCACCCTGTTCATGAAGCCGGAGCTCAAGGCCGTGATGGAAGTGGTGAGCCCTGACGGCGCCATCATCGACCACTTTGACGAACGCACGCTCAATCCCGGCCATACCATTGAGGGGGGCTGGTTCGTGCTGGAGGAAGCCCGCTTCCGCGGCAATGATCCGGAACTCATCAAGGTGGGCTGCGACATGATCGACTGGGCTTTCGCGCGCGGGTGGGACAAGGAAAACGGCGGCCTGCTCTACTTTACGGACGTGTACGGCAAGCCCGTCCAGGAATACTGGCACAACATGAAATTCTGGTGGCCGCACGACGAGGCGCTCATTGCCATGACGCTCGCCTACAAGCTCACTGGAGAGGAACGCTACGCCATCTGCCACGACATGGTGCACAACTGGGCCTTCTCCCACTTCCAGGACGTGCAGCACGGCGACTGGTTCGGCTACCTGAACAAGGACGGCTCCAGGGCAAACACCCTCAAGGGCAGCCTCTGGAAGTCCTTCTTCCACCATCCCCGCGCCATGTGGTTCTGCGCCCACTACTGCGGCGCCATTTAAGGAAAAACAAAACAGCTTCCCGACAGGCGGCCGTCCCATCTTTACGGGACGGCCGCTTTTTTGTTCTGGACACATCAATCACCTGCGGTTATCAGGAAGACCTTCTGGAGAGACGCAGGTCTCTACGGCAGCCTGGCCAATCATGGCCGAAGGCCACATTTTCTTTTTTATTCCTTCGCCGACACTCAATTTTTCATTCAATTGCCGCAAAGGCTTGCGGCGCTCCTTTTTGCCGAGGATATGGAAAACGGGTTTATACAGGTGGACCAGGAAAAGTTTTTCAGAGAAAGCTTTTTACAAGGGCCGGAGGCTCTTGTTCCCAGCAGCGCGGCTATCGGACACGTTTCCACGGCTTGAAAAAACACCTCCACCCGGGAGCGGAGGCCTTCGTTCCTGAAGTTTTTCCGAAGTGTAGCAGAGGACTTTTTCCTATAAGAACAGGGAAACCGTGGAAAGACAGGCCCCATAGCTTGAACAAAAGGAACTGAAGAGCTTCCCCGTTCATATTAAACTTTTTATGCGGTTACAGAAAAACATCCTCCGTCCGCACCACCACGTCGCCGGGGTCCAGCATGGCGTTAATCAGGGAACAGAAGCGGAATTTCTTTATATCCTCCGCTTTGATGGAAAGCTCTTCAATGGCTCCGCACGCCAGCAGGAATGCGCGCTTGGTGCCGGGAAGCAGAAAAGTTTCCGGAGTCACCCAGGAGGAGCCGTCCCCGAACACGACGTTGCTGTACCGCGTATCCGTCACCAGCCCGTGCCGGAGGATCAGCACTTCTTCATCCTCACCCAACCCCAGCCCTGCCGCCTGAAGCTCCGTCCGGTCCTCCCACTTGCAGGAGTAATCCAGCCGTGGAATTTCCACGCATGCCAGCCTTTTCACCAGCCGGGGACGGTAAGGTTCAAAGACGGGACGGCGCGCCTTTCCCTGCGTATCATACGTGATATGGCATTTGTAAATGCCGCGGCCTTCCGGCCCCGGACAGGCCGACAGCACGGAGGCCAGATCGGGAACGGCGGAGCCTTCCGCTCCGTGAAGGTCCATGGCGGCTTCCACCCTGCGCTGGTGCCAGGGGAGCAGGCAGGGAGCGCCATCCTCCCATTTGACGGTTTCAAAAATCAAACGGCACATAAACTTTGGAAATAGCTTCCCGGTATTCATCTTCCATGCGGCTCATGACGGTGATGCCGCCTCCGCTTTTGTACACCATTCCCTTTTCATCCTCTTCCATGAAGCGGATGGCGACGGCGGAATCCAAATCCCGCCCGTTGAAGAAACCGAAAATCCCGGTGTAAAACCCCCGCTCCATGTCCTCCGCCTCCGCAATGGCCCGGCAGGTGGCCTCCTTGGGCGCTCCGGTCACACTCCCGGCGGGCAGCAGCTTCAGCAGGATTTCCCCCAGGCGGGAACGCCAGTCTTCCGGCAGGCGGCCTGAAATCTCGGAACTGCATTGCAGGATGGTTCTTCCGCGCGTTTTTACCGGGCTGATGTAGCGGTAGCGCCTGACCTGCACATCTGCCGCCACCATGGAGAGATCATTGCGCATCAGGTCCACAATGGTGGCGGATTCCCGGTTTTCCTTTTCATCCGTCTCCAGCCAGTCGCGGGCTTCCTGCGTGGCGGCAGGAGCCGTTCCCTTCATCGGAAACGTGGAAATGGACCGCCCGCGTACCGTGACAAACGGTTCCGGAGAGAAGCAGACGCAGCCGCGGCCATGCACGCCGGGAACACGGGCGTCCGGCCCCAGCAGCATCCGGTAGGGAGCCCGTGCGAACCGGAACAGATGGCGCAGTGTCAGGTTGGTTTCCACGGGGGTAGCCACGCATAAATTCAGCAGGTAGGAGTCCCCCCTCATCAGATGGTTCCGGACGGAGGCGAAGGACGCCGCATACCGGGCCATGGAACAGGGGGAAGGGATGAACCGCAGCCGTTCCGGAAGCGGCGGCCAGTTGCCCTGCTCCCCCATGCCTCCCAGCGGCAGGGAAAAAGCCGCCATACGTTCGTGCCCCGTTTCCGGAAGCTCAAACAGGAGGTTGTGCTCCAGATCATGGGAGATCACAAAGAAGAACGGACGTTCCGCACGGCCCAGGGCATTCATGCGGAGGATGGTTTCTTCCCGTGTGTACATTGGCGGGAATTATTCTATCATGTGCGCGCCATGAGTCAACCGAACGTCTGGATCATCGACCACCGGGATTCCTTTACCTGGAATCTCGCGGAACTCGTCAGAGTGACGGGAATGGCCGTTCCGCGCGTGGTCTCCAACCTTTCGCCGGAACTGGAACAGGCGGTTCAGGCGGGAGAAAAACTCATCCTGTCCCCCGGGCCCGGAACGGTGGAGGACGAATGCCACCAGGCAACCTTCCGCCTTCTGGACCGCCTGCCCCCCTGCACTCCGGTGCTGGGCGTATGCCTGGGGCACCAGATCCTGGGCATACGCTTCGGGGCCCGGCTGGAACATCTCTCCCAGCCGCTTCACGGGGTCCGTGAACCCTTACGCCGGACGGAGAGCTGCCCCCTTCTGGAGGGGCTGCCGGAGGAATTCCCCGCAGGCCTGTACCATTCCTGGCGTCTTGCCGCCACCCCCTGGCCGGAGGAACTGGTCGTCACCGCAAGGGATTCCGGGGGAAACATCCAGGCCATTCGCCACAGGTCCCGCCCTCTTTACGGCATCCAGTTTCATCCGGAATCCATCCTGACGCCGGACGGGAAGTCCCTGCTCCGGAATTTCCTGTCTCTTCCGGCAAATGCGGTTGAGGGGAGTCCGGAATCAAACGAATCAATGATCCACAGCCAGCATCAGGGATGAACGGGAGGAGGCCGGAAATTGTCTCATTCCTGTATCATCCCGGCCCATATCCGGACCGCTTCAGATATAACGCCTTTTATTCTCATGAACGCACAGGACGAACTCAAGATCAGGGACATGGAAATTCTGTTCCAGCCTTTTCATTCACGCAAGCTCGACACTCCCACCCGCATCGTTCTCCCGGCCATGACCCGGGGATTTTCTCCCAGCGGGGTTCCTACGGACCAGGTGGCCGCCTATTACAAGAGCCGGGCAAAACATGAAGTAGGGCTCATCATCACGGAGGGAACCTTTATTGACGAACCCAGCGCCTCCCCTTCCTCCAATTACCCCAATTTCTTCGGCGGGGCCTCCCTGCGGGGATGGAAAAAGGTGTTGGAAGCCGTTCATACCACGGATTGCAAAATAGCACCCCAGCTTTGGCACGTGGGCATGGCCCGGCCCTTCAAGGGAGAGAACCTGCCCAATCCGGAACTGCCTCCCATCGGACCATCCGGAATTGACGTGAACACGCTGGAACAAACGGCGGAGCCCATGAGCATCGCCAAGATTGAAGAAGTCATTGACGCTTTCGCGCGCGCCGCGGCGGATGCCAAACGGCTGGGCTTTGACGGTGTGGAACTGCATGGAGCGCACGGCTACCTGATCGACCAGTTTTTCTGGAAGGAGACCAACAGGCGCACGGACGAATACGGCGGAGACCTGGTGGGCCGCACCCGTTTTGCCAGCAGCATTGTCCATGCCGTACGCAAGGCGGTCGGCAGCCAGTTCCCCATCATCTTCCGCTTCTCCCAATGGAAAACCGGCCATTACGATGCCAAGCTGGCGCACACCCCCGTGGAACTGGAAGATTTTCTGACACCCCTGACGGAAGCGGGCGTGGACATTTTTGACTGTTCCACGCGCCGGTTCTGGGAACCGGAGTTTGAAGGTTCCCGCCTCAACCTGGCCGGCTGGACCAAGAAGCTTACTGGAAAGCCCTCCATCTCCGTCGGTTCCGTGGGACTCAAGGGGGATTTTACGAATGCCTTTGACGGCGGCCCGGAAGCGGAGACCGCCAGTGTGGAACCACTGGTGGAACGGCTGAAAGCCGGGGAGTTCGACCTCATTGCCGTAGGCCGCGCCCTGCTGGCGGATGCGGAATGGGCGGAAAAAATACGCCACGCCCGTGAAAAGGACATTCACCTGTTCACGAAAGAAGACCTGAAAACGCTGAAATAGGAACCGATGGGGCACCGGATATGCGGAAACGCTGTGCTCACGCCCTGCCTACTTTTTCCTGAGGCGGACAGTCAGGTACAGCAGCCGCAGAATGGCCAGGGCCGGAAGCTGAAGCGTCAGCAGATACCACGGAGCGAGGCCGAAATATTCCAGCACGGTCCCGGCCGGAGCATACCGGGTAAAACCGTAATTCGTTCCGAGCCACACGTTCACCGGAATAATCAGAAGCAGGTAGGCGTCGCACAGGCCCAGCGTTTTCACGTCATCCCACGGACGCGCGCGCCATCCCAAGACGACGGGAAGATAAAGGGCGGAAATCAATAAAAGCCCGTGCCCCACGAAGAAGGCGAAGAACGCGGCGGAGGGAAAGCCGTCGTGAAGCATGGGGGTAATCAGCCCCTGGACGCTCGCCGTCAGCACGCCGAAATACGCCACGGCGCACGCCCAGGGCTTGCGGAACCACAGGGCAATAAAGCACACCAGCGTCATCAGGCTGCAAAAGTGCAGCGGAAGCCTGTCCTGCCAGGGCTCCCAGTGTTCCCTAACAATGCGCCCGAACGTTTCAATCAGGAAGGTCAGCAGGAAGACGGCGCCCAGCGCCTTTCCGATCAGCACGCGTTTTTCCATCCTGAGCCTCCGGCAGCCCCACAGGAGCCCCCCCGCGGCCAGAGCCACGACGCCCAGGGCCGCCCAGTGCGGCAGGCTCCAGCGGATAAACAAGGGTGCGATTTCTCCAGACATACAAAATCCGTCAACAGGCAGGAGGAGGTTCCAGACACGCATGAAGCTTGCCGCTGATGGATTCCACCCTGAGACGCAGAACATATACGGCGCGGACCATGCCGGGGGTAAAAGCCGCCTCTCGCCCCGTCTGGTGCAGCATGATGCGGCTCAGGGCATGGATTTTTTCCTCATCCTCCCGCAGGAACTCGACGACGCCCCGGCCCATGACGCAGCCGTAGGCATAACTGTACCGGCACGGGGTATCCCCCTCCATCAGCAGATGGTCCCCGTCCATCTCAAAAGAGACCTCCGGGCGGATTTGCAGGATATCCAGCTTCCTCCCTTCCCGGGCGCAGTGGAAAAACAGATTCAGGGAACCATCCCGTTCTTCATAACCGAAATTGAGGGGCACTACGTACACCTCCCTGCCGTCCCACAATCCCAGGCGGCACACCTTGAACCGGGCGACCATATCCAGCAAATCCGCGTGACGGATTACTTCCCTGTCTTTTCTTCTCATAAGCCGGCAGCCTCCATCCATTCATTCATGCAAAGCGCGGCGCGCCCGGCCAGCAGGGTTCCGTTACGTACGGAAGCCGCCCGGAGCCCGCAAATATCCGTCCCGGCGGCCATCAATTCACAGGCATGCCCGGTCAGCCACTCCTCCATCCGGGAAACGTCCGCCTCCACATGAAACTGGAGAGCCAGCGCATGCTTCCCTGCGCAAAAGGCCTGATGCGGGGTAATCTCCGTAGACGCCAGCAGACGCGCTCCGGAAGGCACGTCAAACGTATCCCCATGCCAATGCAGAACGGGTGTTCCCTCCAAATGGCGGAGAGGAGACAGGCGCCCGGCCTCCGTCAGGGAGACGGGCCCCCATCCTATTTCCCTGGCCGTACCGGGATAAACCCGGGCGCCGAGGGCATGGGCCATCATTTGAGCGCCAAGGCAGACGCCCAGCAAAGGCAGTTGACGCTCCAGACGCATGCGGACCAAATCCAGCTCCGTCTTCAGATAGGGATGCCGTTCCACATCCCCCACCCCCACGGGACCGCCCAGCACTACGCAACAATCAGCCCCCAGCCACTCCTGAACGGAAGGATACGGAGCGCCTGCCTGGACGTACCGGATTTGAAAACCCCTGCTCCTGAAAAGGGGCTCCAGCGTACCGAGATCTTCAAAAGCCACATGGCAAAGGGCCAGGCAGGTACGGGAGTGAGAACGGCTACTCATGGCAACGGAGGAATGGACTGCAACAGGAATATAGAAAAAAATCCTCCGGGAAAAGCTTTTTACCGTGTTCCGTCCGCATTTCCGGGACAATGGAAATCACAACGAGGAGGGAATCTCCGCCACATCAGCAAAAGAGCCCTCCGCTGCACGGCATAAATCCACAGGGCTCAATTCAATCTGGCAGCCCAGGCGTCCGCCGCTCACCACCATCTCCGGCAGAGCCTCCGCGCTGGAATCAATCACGGCGGGATACTTCCTCTTCATTCCCAGAGCGGTGCAGCCTCCGCGCACGTACCCCGTTACGGTGGTAATATCCTTCACAGGAAGCATGGAAAGAGCCTTGGCTCCCACGGCACGCGCCGCCTTCTTCAAGGAAAGCTCCGCGCCGATGGGAATCACGAACACGTAATACTGCCGCGGCGCGCCCTCCGTCACCAGCGTCTTGTACATCTTCTCCGCCGGCAGACCCAGAGCCTGCGCCGTATGCCACGCGTCCACAAACTCGCGGCACTCATAGGAATAATGCCTGTAAGGGACATGCAGCATATCCAGCAGGCGCATGGCGTTCGTCTTCGCCTCCTTCTCCTTCTTTTTGGACATAAGCTTGAACCGGAATCCCCCTGCAGCATAGATAAAACGGCTCCCTTTTACAAGACCGGTTCTCTTTCCTTCCCTGCTGGAAAGTACGGCGCAGCCATGAGGCCGTTCATCAGGCTATACCCACCTGCTTATGGCGGGCAACCTCAGGAGGGGGAAAAGGAAAAAACCGCCTCATTTTCCCTGAACCCTTGACTTGACGCTGACAGAAAAGCTAACATCCGGTATCATGGCAGATCATCACGTCCGGAGAAGCATTGGAGAACACATCCTGCGCTGCTTCGTCCTGATCGTGGCGCTCTTCATCATGTCCCTGGGCATCGCCCTGTCCGCCAAGGCCAACCTGGGCGTCTCCCCCATCTCCTGCACGCCGTATGTGCTCAGCCTGGCGCTCCCGCTGACGATGGGAACCGTCACCATCCTGATGCATCTGAGCTTTGTCGCCGTGCAGGCGGCCCTGCTGAAAAGGCAATTCCGTCCGGCGCATCTGCTCCAGATTCCCGTCGTCTTTATCTTCGGCGCCTTGACGGACTTCTCCATGTGGCTAATGGCTCCCCTGGAACCGTCCGGATACCTCTGGTCCGTAATCCTCTGCCTGTTCAGCTGCGCCGTCATTGGATTCGGCGTCTTTCTGCAAGTCAAGGCGGATGCCGTTCTGCTGGCGGCGGAAGGCATGAGCCTGGCCTTCGTCAAACTCTTCAAATGGGAATTCGGAGCCGTTAAAACCAGTGTGGACTGCACGCTCGTCTGCATCGGCCTAGCCTGCTCCTTCATGTTCCTGCCCGGATTGACGGGCATACGGGAAGGAACCGTGGTGGCCGCCGTTCTGGTGGGCATGATCGTCCGTTTTTTCAACAGGCACGTCTTCTGGCCGGACAGGCTGCTGGAACGGCTGGCACGCCCCGGAGCCGCAGGAGAAGTCCTTCCGCTGGCGCAAACAGCCGCTTACGCGCCGGACGCCCCCCTGGTCATCTCCATTGACCGGGAATACGGCTCAGGCGGCCATGCCATCGGCAAAATGATTGCGGAGCGGCTGGGCCTTCAATTCTACGACTCGGAACTGGTCTACCTGACCGCCTCCCAAAGCGGCCTTACTCCGGACTACATCCGCAAGCACGAACAGCAGCTTTCCAGCCGCTTCCTGCATGAACTCTATGCGCAGAACTACGCTTACACGGCGGAGGAACTGCCACCGGAAGACGCCACCTTCCTGGCCCAGAGCAAAGTTATCCGGGACATCACGGCCCGGCAGGCCTGCGTCATTGTAGGGCGCTGCGCCAATTTCATCCTGAAAGGGAGGCCCAACCTGTTCAGCGTATTCCTTCATGCGGACCGGGCCACGCGCATGCAGCGCGTCACTGAAAACTACGGGGTGAAGCCTGGCGGAGCAGCCAAAGCCATGGACCTCATGGATTCCCGCCGCCGTACCCACTGCCTGCACTATACCGGGCAGGAGCTGGGCAACGCCCGCCTCTACGACTTGTGCGTCAACACGTCCGACTACGGCCTGGAACGCACGGTGGAACTGATTCTGGAAGCCATCAACACCAGAACGGAGCAATCCCCCGCCGCGGAAACGGCCCCCGTCCGGGAACCCGCGCTCCCGGAACCGGAGGCCGAGGACATCCAGGGAGAAATCTCCCTGGCCTGACAAGACCTGCAACAGGGATGTGAAGCCTTGGGCATGCCCTCTCCTGCCATATATTTCCCGGGCCTTCCGGCAAGCGTAAGGCAGAAAGACAGTTTCCGCCGCTCCTTTTCCAACAGTTTTCCACTCTCCGGGCGGTCTTCCTCCGGGGAAAACAGGATAACTTGAGCAATTCACGGCCATGGAGCATGATACCGTTTTTTACCGTTAACGGTGCGGAATGGAAAAAGAAGATAGAAAGGCGCAAACCGGGATGTTCTTGTTTACACAAAACAAGTTGAAAGCTCCCTTTCCATGAAAAAACTCCTTCTCTGTTTGTTGTTTCTCCTGATTCCGGCTGTATCGGAAGCAGCGGAGTCCCTGCCGCCCACCCTGAAACCGGAAGCCCAGCACCGGGACCATGCCTACACCTGGGAAACGCGCCATGAAGCCGTTAAGGAACGCCACCGGAACATCAAGCCGGAATACGTCTTCATCGGAGACTCCATTACGCACCACTGGGCCGGAGAACCGGCCGACGGCTTCGGGCAGTATGGGAAGGACTCCTGGTTCAGGCTGTTCGGCCCCCATGCCGTCACCAACATGGGGTTCGGGTTCGACTACGTTGACAATGCCTACTACCGCATCCAGCAGGGAGAACTGGACGGAATATCTCCGCGGGTCATCATCCTGATGATCGGGACGAACAACCTCGGCCACAGGAAGGACACCCCCGGAGCGTGCGCCGCCAACACCAGGGCCCTGATCTCTCTCATCCGCCGGAAATGCCCTTCTTCCAAAATCCTCCTTCTGGGCATTCTGCCGAGGAAAGAAAAAGACCTCATTGACGCCATCAGGGAAACCAACAGGCAGCTCTCCCGCCTGGCAGACAAACGGCATGTCTTTTTCTCCAATCCCGGACTGGTGCTTCAGGAAGGCAACTCCGGTACGCTTCGCAAGGCCTGCACCATGGACGGCATCCACCTGTCATCCACAGGCTACTCCATCCTTGCCGATGAACTCGCCGATCTGCTGCACCGGATGGACCCGCAGTACAAGGGAGGAAAAGTGCCCCGCCCCGCCAAAATCGACGGGATGGATCCCGACCAGGTGCATCTGGTCGCCATTGGAGACTCCATCACGGACAACTACCGTAAGGACAACCTTCCCTGCCAGGACTTTCTGCCCATCTGGAAAAAATACTATGCTCCCTACAATGCCTTCAATGCAGGCTTCAACGGCAATACGACGGATGACGTCCTGGCAAGAATCGGGGGCAAGGGAATCCTGGACCATGTCTCCCCCAAAGTGGTCCAGATCATGATCGGCACCAATGACACGGGACGCGGCAATACGGAGGAAGAAACTTTCAACGGCATCTGCCGCGTGGTGAACAAAGTCCATTCCAAACTCCCCCATGCCTCCATTCTCCTGGTCGGCATTCTGCCCAGCGACATCTACAACTGGCACGTAGCCGCGGCAGCCTACCCGGATAAAAAATTCAAAAGGGATATGGCCGTCAATGACAGGCTGGCACGCCTCTATGCCAAAAATCCGTTTGTTACATTTCTGGACATTCGCGACGTCTTTCTGGATGGAAACGGCAAGGTACGGGAGGAATTATTCTGTGACCCGGCAGTCGTCGTCATCAAGGGGAAAAAAGCCGGCCCCCTGCACCCCAACACGGAAGGGCAGCGCCTCATGGCGGAAGCCATTCAGCCAACCCTGGCGCGGCTGATGAAAAAGCATTCCAAATAGGAATCAAGGGGCATTTTCCCGTTCTCCCTTCCGGAATGAGGCATGAGCCAGTGATGCAGCTTGTTGCCATAAAGCGTTTGTCTGCCCGTGGAATAAAGAAATTTATCCTCTGCCGTCCGGAAAAACCTTCATGGACACGGAACCATTGACAGCCCAGGGATGACAAAACGTCTCCCTTGACCATAACAAAGAACAGGCATTTTCAGGAAGTTCAGGGTTCCGCGCATTTCTCAATAGCCATTGCCTGCAACTAAAGATATTCTGGAAAAATCTCTTGAACTGAAACGGCGGCTTTCTCACGGAACAGCCTGAAATCCATACCCTCCTCTGCAGCCTTTCGTGTGCTGCACAGGGAGAATCAACGTTGTGTGACCTTTCACAGTCCAAAAAACCATGAGACTTTGGTCACTCCACCCTTCCTATCTGGATGCCATCGGCCTGATTGCCCTGTGGAGGGAAGGCTTGCTCGCCCGGAAAGTCCTGCTGGGACAAACAAAAGGCTACACCCGCCATCCCCAGCTCATCCGTTTCCGGGAAACGGGAAATCCCCTACAAACCATGGACCTCTACCTGAAAGCCGTCCATGACGAATCCATTCGCAGAGGCTACAGCTTTGATTTAAGCAAAATTTCTCCTTGTGCGTGCCGGCCCTCTTCCCGCCTCCTTCTCCCGGATAAACAGCTCGAATACGAATTCCATCATCTACTGAACAAACTCCGGAAAAGGTCCCCCCAGCAATATTCCCTGCTACAACAAACCACATCCATTCTCCCCCATCCCCTTTTTCAAGTGGTTCCGGGCGATATTTGTGCTTGGGAAAAGTACACTTAACCCCAACATCACGATTAGAATATATCTTGATAAAATGGTTGGCCCAACAAGCAAATGATGATGCATCATTGTCCATGTCGCCCCACCCTAGCGGCATTTTTGCAACGTCATCATGTACGAGAGAACTGTTTCTGCCTCTAAGAGTGATGGAATCGTTTATTTCCATGACGTTATTCTTGCGATGCATCCATCTTTTGAAAAGTTCGCCGTTATTTTAAAAAAAGGAGAATGCCGTTCGAAAGGGTAAACTTGGACGAGCCCTGAACAAAGATAAAGTCGTGGTGTCGACAGACAACATGGCAGAATCCGAAAAGCCAACTAATAAAAGAGTAGGAACAACATTACCGGAATCTGTAGGCTGAGCGTTCCCATGGCAGAATCAACCGCCTCCCATTCCTGGTCAACACTAACCAATTATCATGAGCAATCTGGATACATTTAAAACATACCTCACTAATAATCAAAATGATGAAGCTATCAACTTTCTGAACAATACCTATTTTCAAGGAGACAAAACCTACCAACTCAAAGTGAAAGATTTTGGAGGAGACCACGCGCATGCCAAAACGGGAGGAACGGAAAGCTCTCCCTGCATCACGTTCAAACCTGCATATTTGCGTCGTATACTGACAAGCCCTACTAACGAGGAGGAAGTTTTTGCCAAGTGCATTTCCACCCTGCGTCATGAAAGGATGCATGTAACACAATTAATCAAAGGGGAATTCAGAACAAAAACCCCGGATGAACTGGAATTCATGGCTTATTCGGAAGAATTGCTTCCAGATTCCGCTCTGCCTGCGTTATCTGATGCTATGTGGGAAGCGGCTTGGAAAAAAGCAGACGATCATTATGGCAAGCTAACAATTCCTTCGCAGGCATACCAAGACCGAAAGGCACTGATTGACCAGCTCCGCGCCAATAAGTAAAGGACAACAAAACAGAATCAACGTTTCAAACCTGTTTTTTATTTCCTTAATATCATACGTTCATACAAGAAGTGGAACAAGATTGTCTCCTCAAACAACAAATGTTGAAATGATATCTTTTGTTCCACTTCTCTTCCTTCCACCAAACACTGACCGCCAGACTTTCAATGTGGTTGATAAAACGGAAAAGGCCTTAAAGCGTTCATGCTTTAAGGCCTTTATTTGGTGGAGCATAGCGGGTTCGAACCGCTGACCTCCTCAATGCCATTGAGGCGCTCTACCAACTGAGCTAATACCCCTTGACTTTCGTCTTGGTGCGTCCCGTTGAGGACGGGGAAAAAGTATCATGACAGCAGCGGACACGCAAGCTTTTTCTGCAAAAAAGATGACCATGGACGATTTTTTCCGGGAAATGCCGGACCGGGAAGAAGTTCCAAGCCGCGCATGCCCGGAAACAGGAACAGCCGGAACAAATGTGTTTGAATAAGGTTCACTCCTGTTTTACCTTTTCATAAACGATGAAACGCCTCCTTTTTCAGCATCGCATGCTTTCCGCCGCCGCTCTGGCGGCTTTTTTCCTGGCCGGTTCCCTGCATGCCCAGGAGCCTCCCGCAAACACGGGGCAACCGGCCCAAACGGAAGACAGCGGCATTTCCACTCCCCGGAGGGTCGCCGGACTGGGCGTTCTGGCATTCCTGATCGGCTGGATGATTTGGAGAAGCGGTTCGCGCCGCCAAAAGGACGGCAGCCAGGACCAGGATATTCCCCGTGATGACACTGAACCCCGGGAATGACGCCGTTTTTGAAAGGTTGCCTCTATCCTTTCCGTAGTCGTTGCAGGGAATATCCCCCTGCCCCATTCATTCATGAACGTTATTCTACCCATCCTGAGCCTCCTGTGCGGCGCCATGCTGACGGAAGCGGCTTCCGGCGTCTCTGACGCGGGAGATCCTTCCCCCGGCGTGGTGCAGGAGCTATGGTTCGGCATTCCGGGAGCATCGGTGAAGGATTTGACGCACGGGAAGATTTTTGACACTGCGGCATCGGCGGTTCACACGGTCAGCAGTCTGGATGTGGAGAACCTGGGCGACCAGTACGGAGCCCGTTATTCCGCCCTGCTCCGGGTACCCGTCAGCGGCAAGTACCGTCTTTACCTGTCTTCCGACGATTCCGCGGAGCTGTGGCTGGGCAAGGACGCCACCCAGAAGGACATGGCCTGCATTGCCACCGTCAAGGGGTATTCCGATCCCCATAATTGGAGCAACCAGCCCAACCAGGCTTCCGAACCCGTTCAACTGGAAGCGGGCAGATTTTATTTTCTGGTGGTGATTCACAAGGAGGACGGAGGTCCGGACCATATGTCCGTTGCCTGGTCCGGTCCGGACATTCCCTCTCCGGTCATCATTCCGTCCACGGCACTGTTCGTGCCTCCCGGCGTTTTGCCAGAAGACAAGCCCCAGCCTCCGGCAGAGGCTGATTGAGAAGCCTGTCCCTTTCCTCCCCTTCCGGCTCCTCTATATTTTTTCAAGGCACATGACCAATTTATCATTAGGAAAAGGAGTGTTTCCCATGAATTTCCATTGCCGGAAAAGGAAATAACTTCCCCTGGCATGATAAAAAACCGGACCTCCCCACGTCAGGGAAGTCCGGTTTTTCTCGTCGTATATCATGTAGTTAATTGGAGCGGCCTGACACCAAAAATGCCAAAACACCCACTGAAACCAATTTAGCGGATTTCTAATCCGTGGTCACATAAGCCCTGTAAGGTTTTTCGGCAGAGAAGCCTTTCTTCTCCGGGGAGCGCTACCATCCCCCCAGGATATAAAGAAGAGGAAAGTCCTGGGAATAAGGGCCTCCCGGCCCTTGAAAAGTACGTTAACAGAAGGAAAATGTTCCTTTCCCTCTCCCTTGGGATTTTACGTTTCATACGAAACCGGTAGGCTTCCGTTCCCAGATGGATGTCTTTGAACCATCGGGAATTTTTTCTCAAATCCTTTCCCTTCAAGGTAGGAACTTGACCACGGATTAGAAATCCGTCTTCATTCCGGTTACTTAAACGCCTGCTTGCCGTGCGGCAATTTCTTGTGCTGCTCAATAAGATATGTAACGAAAAGGAATAATGGGGCCTTAGTGCTCGGCACGGGTAATTTCTCCGGCATTGAACCGGAAACGGCACCAGGCTTTTCTGCAAGCCTGGTCAAGATTTATCCAATTCATTTATTTTATGATTATTCCATAACTTTTTTACAGATATTCCATTTCATTTATACACCTGTTATTCACATTCTATTTACATTTCTTTTTTTTCTTTTGTCCAGAACTTGAACTTCTTTTCCACGGCGGCAAATCGTGAAATACGGAAAGGCTATCCGGGAAAGGAACAGCAGATTCTCACTCAAGACCCTCCCTCAACAACAGAATGAGAAAGGCAGGAAAACTGTTTTCCATCATCCCTCATTTCCTCTCATGGCCTAAGAAGGGAGAAATGCCGGGAAGCGTTTGTTTCCGGCGCCAATTCCTCCACTCCTGCCGCCACAGGCTAAAATTACGGAGTAAGCTTCCGGTCAGCAATCCACCATTCAATCGGTTTCCCTTTTCATTCCTTGTAGCCTTTTCCGCAGTGATTTTTCATCTCTCTCCCTACTCCAAAAAAACCGTTTTCTAAAGCATTGCCGGTGCCAGCTACGACCACATGCCCGCCCAAAAGGATATACCGTAACTGCCCCATTATTTACGGGAAGCCAGGAAAAAAATCTTTTCCGGGCACCGGATATATGGAATTTCCCGTCACCTCCTCTTTAGCGGAAGAAGGAAGCCAGCTACTCCCTGCAGCGTTTGTTTATTTACCACAGGCATGTCATCGGCCATCAGCTTCCTGTTCCCTTGAATACGGTTTTCCATTCATTTCCACGGCACAGAATGAGGGCCAATAAGGGGGATTTTAAATGTACATTCCAGGGAAGGCTTCTTCAGAGGATGTGTGACGCCAATTGTCCTTGTTCCAAACACGGACGAACGTTAGATTTTCCGCGCCGTATGACCAGAGCATCCAGAATAGAACGCCTTGATTATCTGAAAGACCAGTTGCGCAACAGGGTCGTCATCCTGGATGGCGCCATGGGCACCAATATCCAGAAGTTCAGGCTGGAGGAGGAGGATTACCGTGGAGAACGTTTTGCGGATGCGGCCCGCTACCCCAACGACCTGAAGAATAATAACGATCTGCTGGTGCTGACCAGGCCGGAAATCATTCTGGATATTCACCGCCGCTTTCTGGATACGGGTCGCGCGGATATTCTGGAAACCTGCACTTTCGGCGCTACCAGCATCGGCCAGCATGATTACTTCTGGCACCGTCCGGAAGAAGGGCGCCGCAAGGACCAGGAGTATTTCCAGGAGGTGGTGGATTCCCCTGAATTGAAGGCCCTGGTCCGGGATTTGAACATGGCAGCTTCCGCACTGGCCCGCCAGGCATGTGACGAAGCGGAAGCGTCAGACGGCAGGCCGCGCTTTGTGGCCGGCTCCATCGGTCCCATGCCCGTTACCTGCTCCCTGTCCCCGGACGTGAACGATCCCGGCTTCCGGGCCGTGAATTTCCGCCAGCTGAGGCAAGCCTACCGCGACCAGGTTCTGGCCCTGCTGGAAGGAGGAGTGGACATGCTGCTGGTGGAGACGATTTTCGACACGCTGAACGCCAAGGCGGCCCTGTTCGCCATTGAAGAGATTTTTGAGGAACAGCCGGAGGCCGCCGTTCCGGTCATGGTGTCCGTAACGCTGACGGACAAGGCCGGACGCACGCTGTCCGGCCAGACGATTGAAGCGTTCTGGAATTCCATTCGTCACGTCCGCCCTTTTTCCGTGGGCATCAATTGCGCCCTGGGGCCGGACCTGATGCGCTCCTTTGCGGAGGAGCTTTCCGGCCTGGCGGATTGCTACGTGTCCATTTACGCGAATGCCGGGCTTCCCAATCCTCTCAGCCCCACCGGCTACGACCTTCTTCCGGAGGACATGGCCCGGTTCATGAAGGAGTATGCCTCCCTGGGCCTGCTGAATATCGTAGGCGGCTGCTGCGGGACCACTCCGGAGCATATCGGCGCCATTGCTGCAGCCATGGAAGGGGAGCCTCCGCGCATTCCGGCTTCCCAGGAGCCCGCGCTGCGCCTGTCCGGATATGAAGCGTACAATCATACGCGGGAGAAGAATACCCTTTTTGTGGGGGAACGCTGCAATGTGGCGGGTTCCCCCAAATTTGCGCGCCTGATTCGTGAAGGGAATTATGAGGAAGCAGTATCCATTGCCCGCCAGCAGGTGGAGAATGGAGCCGTGGTGCTGGATTTCTGTTTTGACGACGGCCTGATCGACGGCCCCGAGGCCATGGTCCGCTTTCTTAATCTCGTTTCCGCGGAGCCGGATATTGCCCGTGTTCCCTTCATGGTGGATTCCTCCAAATGGGAAGTATTGGAGGCCGGCCTGCAATGCATGCAGGGCAAGGGAATCGTGAATTCCATTTCACTGAAGGAGGGGGAAGAGGAGTTCCTGAAGAAAGCGGCTCTGATTAAAAAGTACGGCGCTGCTGCCGTGGTGATGGCTTTTGACGAACAGGGGCAGGCTTCCAATTACGACGACCGCGTCCGCATCGCCAAACGTGCCTATGACCTGCTGGTGGAGCGGGTGCAGTTCCCGCCGGAGGATATCATTTTTGACCCGAACGTGCTGACCGTCGGCACCGGCATTGCGGAACACGCCAATTACGCGCTGGATTTCTTCAAGGCAGCAGGCTGGATTTCCCGGAACCTTCCCCACACCCACATTTCCGGCGGCATTTCCAATGTCTCCTTTGCCTTCCGCGGCAATAATCCGGTGCGGGAGGCCATGCATTCCGCCTTCCTGTACCACGCCACGCGGCAGGGGCTGGACATGTGCATCGTGAATGCCGGGATGCTGGAGGTGTACGATAATATTCCCAAGGACAGGCTGGAGCTGATTGAAGACGTTCTGCTGAACCGGAATCCGGACGCTACGGAACGCCTGACGGATTACGCTGAAAAACTGGCCGCGGAGAAGACGGAAGACGGAAAGGAAAAGAAGCCCGTGCTGGCCTGGCGGGAGCAGGACGTCGCCAAACGCCTGGAGTATTCCCTCATCAAGGGCATTACCGAGTTCGTGGATGCGGATACGGCGGAGGCGTTCCGGGAGCTGGGCTCTCCGCTGAACGTGATCGAAGGCCCGTTGATGGACGGCATGAAAGTCGTCGGGCAATTGTTCGGGGACGGCAAGATGTTCCTGCCCCAGGTGGTGAAGAGCGCCCGCGTGATGAAGCAGGCCGTGGCATGGCTCACCCCGTACATTGAAGCGGACAGCAAGGGTTCCTCCAAGACGGGAAAAGCCGTGATCGCCACCGTGAAGGGGGACGTGCATGACATCGGCAAGAATATCGTGGGCGTGGTGCTGGGCTGCAACGGCTTTGAGATGATTGACCTGGGCGTGATGGTTCATTGCGATACCATTCTGGACCGGGCGGAAGCGGAACAGGCGGACCTGGTGATGCTTTCCGGCCTGATTACCCCTTCCCTGGAGGAGATGTCCCACGTGGCCGCGGAGATGGAGCGCCGGGGGATGACCATTCCCCTGATGGTGGGGGGAGCCACCACGTCCGCCCTGCACACGGCCCTGAAAATCGCCCCCCATTACAAGGGCGTCGTGGTTCATACGGTGGACGCCTCACAGGTGGTGCCCGCTGCCGCCTCCCTGGTGAGCGAGAAGAAAGATTCCTACATTGCCGCCGTGAAGGCACGGCAGGAGGAGTTGCGCAACAGGCATGAAAACAAGCCCGTCCGCGACCTCCTACCCCTGAAGGAAGCCAGGGAATTGCGCTGGAAGGGAGCGGAGGGCGGTTATCTTCCCCCCGTGCCCGCACGCCTGGGACCGGTTTCCATCGGCAGCCTGCACAGCTCCGTCAGCTGCGGCTGCTGCAGTGACGACCCGCGCTATTACGTGACCGTTCAGGAGCTGATTGAGCATATTGACTGGACGCCCTTTTTCCACGCCTGGGAATTGCACGGTTCCTGGAACCGCGCCAGCCAGGAGTTCCGGACGAAGGACCCTTCCAAGGCGGAGGCGGCCGCGGCCCTGTACCAGGACGCACGCGACCTGCTGGACCAGGCCGTGAAGGAGAACCGCTACCAGGCCCGCGGCGTCATCGGCATTTTCCCGGCCAATTCCACGGCCAGCCATGACGACATCACCGTCTGGACGGATGAGTCCAGAAACGTTCCGCAGGCCATCCTGCTGACCCAGCGCCAGCAGTTGAACAAGCAGGGAAAGACCCGGCTGGCGCTGGCGGATTTCATCGCTCCCGAGGGGGTGAAGGATTATGTGGGGGCCATGGCCGTCAGCATCCACGGGTCCAGGCGCTGGGCGAAGGAATGGGAAGCCAGGAATGATTCCTACCGCGCCCTGCTGGTCAGCTCCCTGGCGGACCGCCTGGTGGAGGCTTTCGCTTCCATCGCCCATGGCAAGCTGCGCCTTTTGTGGAATATTCCGGAAGAGTCAGGGGTGCGCCCCGCCTGCGGCTACCCCAGCCAGCCGGACCACCAGGAGAAGGAAACCGTGTTCGGCCTGCTCCATGCCCGGGAGGAAGCGGGCATGAACCTGACGGAGACCTGGATGATGCAGCCCGTTTCCTCCGTCTGCGCCCTCGTGTTCTCCCACCCGGAAAGCACCTATTTTTCCGTGGGCGTCACCGGGGAGGACCAGCAGAAGGATTACGCCGCCAGAAGACAGGCCGCCCATTCCTGACTTTCCCGTTTTTATTCCGCCTTTCCCCTTTATGCAGCATACCGACCAAATACAGGCCCTTTCAGAGTTCCTGCTGGAGTACGCCACCACGCTTATGGGCGCAGGGGTGCACACCAACCGCGCCGTGCGCAATATTTCCCGCATTGCCGCCGCGTACGGGTATAGCGCGGATATGACCATTTTCCAGCGCAATATCACCATGAGCCTGATCTGCAAGGATGACGAGACGCTGCGCCGCACCTCCGTCCGGAAGCTGAAGCCCCTGGCGTTCAACTTGAACCTGATCCAGCAACTCAGCGAATTGAGCTGGCTCCCGGTGGACAACAACGTCAGCATTGCGGAGATGGAGCAGGCGTTCCGCTCCATCGTGCGCACCAAGAGGTTTTCCCGCTGGACGGACCTGCTTCTGGTCAGCGTGGGCAACGCCGCCTTCTGCCGCCTGTTCAACGGGGACCTGTGGGCCATGCTGACCGTGTTCGCCGCCACCCTGCTGGGCTTCCTGGTAAAACAGCAGCTTTCCCGGTTGAAGTACAATCCGCTGGGCGTCATTATCCTTTCCGCCTTCGCCGCTTCCATGGCGGCCGCGTGCGCCGTCATCTTCCAGCTCGGCTCCACGCCTCAGATCGCCCTGGCCACCAGCGTCCTGTTCCTGGTTCCCGGCGTTCAGATGATCAATTCCATCATGGACCTGATGCACGGCCACATCCTGATGGGCATCTCACGCGGCGTCCATTCCATCATGATGATTTCCTGCATCACCATCGGCCTTTCCGCAACCATGCTCATCGTGGGGGTAAACAGCTTATGAGTCCGGATTTTCTTTCCTCCATCCTCCTGGACGGCCTGATGGCCGCCATCGCCGCCACGGGGTTTGCCGTCATCTCCAATCCACCCAAGCGCGCCATTGCCGTTTCCGCCCTGCTGGCGGCCATCGGCCACGCCTTCCGGTTTTACATGCTGCATTCCTGGTCCATTGACATTTCCAGCGCTACCTTTATCGCCGCCTTCACCATAGGCATGCTGGGCGTCATGACGGCCAAGCTGGTGAAGTGCCCGGCGGAGATTTTCGCCTTCCCCTCCCTGCTGCCGATGATTCCGGGCGTGTACGCCTACAAGACCATCCTGGCCCTGATGCAGTTCATGCAGGAGAACCAGGACACGGCCACCATGAACCGGCTGATTGTAGAGATTTGCAAGAACGGCATCACGGCGTTCTTCATCATCTTCTCCCTAGTGATCGGAGTAGCCATTCCCATGCTGATGTTCAAACGGTTGAGCTATACCCGCATCATCAAGCCGGAACATTGACCGCCAAACGCCGAACCGGGGCATTTTTCTCTTGCCAGACTACGCCCCGTATGGTTTACTACGCCCCGCAACGGCAGGAATGCCAGTGCAAGACAGCCCCATAGTGTAATTGGTAACACACCTGATTTTGGTTCAGTATTTCTAGGTTCGAGTCCTGGTGGGGCTGCCAATCCAACCCTCTCTTCAAGGAGGGTTTTTTGCTGCCTTTTTCCGGCGCCGTTTCCCTGCCCGATTTCGCCAGCAGTGAGATTTCCCCCGGCCCCAGTGAATTGCCGGCCTGCGGCACGGCGGTTGTCCTGGCGGAACCTTCGTGAACCTGCAGCGCACCAGGGATGCCACCGCAGGCGTAAGGAAGCCGTCCTTCCCGCATGTTCATTCACGGCCGTGCGCCGGGAATAAGGGTTCCGGCCCCTTTAGACTCCGGACGGCACAAAGAAAGAGAGAAATTCCCCGCCGCTGTACTGCGGAAAATGTTTTAAATACGCTAGCCAGGAAACCAGACAAGCCTGGCGGACAGAAAGGATAGCTTGAAGCGCTCAGGAGGAATTAATCAAGCTTCCATTCCCAGGCAACGGCAGAATGAACATGGCGGGATATGATATTCCCCCCACTCCGTTTATTTCTGCAGAATACAGAAGGATTTCCCCCTTACAAAATTTGGAACAGAAAACGGAACGGGCACTTCCGGAGATTATCCGGAGGAGCCAGGGGAACGGAGTAACGGCCACCCTTTCCACTTTCCCCCGTTTCCACGCCTTCCGGACGAGGGCCACGTGGCATTTCCAGACGGTAAAAGCTCTTGCGTTACAGGGATTTTTTTGCATAATCCCCCGGCAGGAATGACGGAAAAACCTATACAACTTGGGCTTGCCGGGCTGGGAACGGTTGGTTCCGGCGTTTATGAAACGCTGTGCCGCAACCACTCCCTTCTGGAAGCCCGGAGCAAGATTCCTTTCAGAATCAAGCGCATCGCCGTGCGCAATCTGGAAAAACCCAGGGAAACCGCCGTTCCCCAGGAGTTGCTGACGGACGACTGGCAGGACTTGGTGAATGACCCGGAAATAGACATCGTCATCGAACTGATCGGCGGCACGCGCCAGGCTTACGAGCTGGTGACGCTGGCCCTCCGCGCCGGGAAACCCGTCGTCACGGGAAACAAGGCTCTTCTGGCGGAGTACGGCGCGGAGATTTTCAAGCTTTCCGCGGAAATGGGCACGCCCATTTATTTTGAAGCTTCCGCCGGAGGCGGCATCCCCATCATCCAGAGCCTGCAGAATTCCCTGATCTGCAACCATATCAATTCCATTGTCGGCATCATCAACGGAACGTCCAATTACATCCTCTCCGCCATGGGAGAACACGGGGCCGATTACGCGGACGCCCTGGTCCAGGCCCAGAAGCTGGGCTTTGCGGAAGAAGATCCCTCCCTGGACGTCAACGGCTGGGACGCCGCCCACAAGGCCCTCATCCTGGCGATGCTGGCGTACGGAACCACTATTTCCCCTGACAAGATTTACGTCAGCGGCATTGAGAACATCACCAGCCGGGATTTCGAGTTCGCCAGGAAGCTGGGGTATACCATCAAGCTCCTCGTCGTCATCCGCTACCATGAAGGGCAGGAAGACGCCCTGGAACTGCGCGTCCAGCCCTGCTTTGTCCATGACTGGCATATCCTGGCCTCCGTGAACGGCGTATTCAACGCCATTTCCGTCAACGGAGACATTGTAGGGGAAACGCTGTTTTACGGCCGCGGAGCGGGCAAAAATCCCACAGCCTCCGCCGTCATCAGCGACGTGATCACCGCCATGCGTGAAAGCCGCTATCCTGAATACCATACGGGGTTCAATCCGTATGCCAAGTCCTGCGGAATCATGCACATCAATGATACGGTCACCCCGTATTACGTCCGCTTCCAGGTGGCGGACCAGCCCGGCGTCATTGCGGAGATAGCCCGCATTCTGGCCACCTTCGGCATCGGCATATCCGCCACCTCCTCCGCTCCCAGCCATATCGCTGAAGACGGAGCCCAGTGGAACGACCTCGTTTTCATCCTCCATTCCTGCCCGTGGGGCCAGCTTCAGAAGGCCCTGGAGGAAATTGCCCGCATTTCCTGCGTGGCGGCGGAACCCCGCGTACTCCGCATCGAACACCTTCTTCCTCAATCCTAACCTACATCATCATCCTGTTACATGGCTCTTATCGTTCAAAAATTCGGGGGCAGCTCCGTCGGCACCATTGACCGCATCCGCAATGTGGCGCGCCGCATCCATGACACCGCCAAAGACGGCAACCAGGTGGTCGCCGTCGTTTCCGCCATGAGCGGGGTGACGGACAAGCTGATCGGCCTGGCCAAAGAGTTGTCCGAATCCCCTTGCGAACGCGAACTTGACGTGCTGATGGCCACCGGAGAGCAGCAGTCCATCGCCCTGCTCTGCATGGCCCTGCACGAGCTGGGGGAAAAAGCCATGTCCTTCACGGGAGCGCAGGCGGGCATCACGACCTTCGGCAGCCATACGCGTGGCCGCATCCACAGCATCAACCCCACGCTGATGAACAAGTACCTGCTGGAAGGCAACATCCTCATCTGCGCCGGCTTCCAGGGAGCCACGGAAGAAGGAATGGTCCAGACGCTGGGCCGCGGGGGGTCCGACCTTTCCGCCATCGCCATCGCGGCCGCGCTGAAAGCGGACGTGTGCCAGATTTTTACAGATGTGGACGGCGTGTACACCTGTGATCCCCGCGTGGTGAAAGACGCCAAGAAGATACAAACCCTTTCATATGACGAGATGCTGGAGATGGCCTCCAACGGTTCCAAGGTGATGCAGTCGCGCTCCGTGGAATTCGCCAAAAAATTCGGCGTCGTCTTTGAAGTTCGCAACTCCATGAACACCAACCCCGGTACAATCGTGCAAGAAGAAACTCCCTCCATGGAAGCCGTCGTCATCCGCGGCATTTCCATTGACCGCAACCAGGCCCGCGTTACCATTACCGGCATTCCGGACCAGATTGGCTACACGGCCCAGATACTGGGCGCCCTGGCAGAAGCGGAAATTAACCTGGACATGATTCTGGCCAATACCGCTCATGACGGCTACGTCCGCCAGTCTTTCACCATGCCCTCCAACGAACTGGGCCGCGCCCAGGCTGCCCTCAAGCCGGTCATGGCCGCCCTGGGTTCCACCGTGAAGGTGGAAACGGAAGCGGGTCTTGCCAAGCTTTCCCTGGTAGGCATCGGCATGCGCTCCCACTCCGGCGTGGGAGCTACCGCGTTCAAGGCCCTGGCGGACGCCAACATCAAGACCGGCATGATTTCCACCTCGGAGATCAAGATTGCCGTGATGGTGGACGAGTCAGACATTGAGGAAGCGGCCCGGGTGGTGCACAGGGCGTTCAACCTGGGCGTCTAACACTTCCCCCTTTTTTCAGGCCCGGTTCACGGAAACGTGAACCGGTTTTTTCATGTATTTCCCCCCCTGTCCGGGACAGGGAGGGGAATGCTGAAATACAAAAAAAGGCCTGCTTCCTGAAAGGAACCGGACGGGGAGATGAAACATGCCCGGGCAACAAGGAAGGGCCTGCCGGAAAGAGGGAAAGAAAAAAGAGTAAGGCGTTACTTGCCGGAAGAGGGCCGGAAGCGGGCGGCCTCCGATTCTGCAGTGATCCTGGCGGGTTCGATATGAAGGAGTTTCCTTATAGCTTGGCCCCGATCGCTCTCCGTCATCGGGAAGTAAATGACGTCGTCTCCCAGATCATAGGAATCCAGGCCCGGGATACTGTCCGCCGGAGCAAAAGATTCCGGCGTGTCCGGCAGTTTTTTTACCTCCTTGGAGGAGGCAAGGGTATAATACATATAATTACCGGAATACAGTTCCGTTTTAGGGGAGCTGCCCGGTTCCGGTTTGGAGAAGCTGACCGCAGAGTGTTTATGGGCAGCCCAGCTCCACTGGATCAAAGCCTCCACAGGAATGTCCCCCCGGAGGGATTGGACGACGCGGGCGTAGTACGTTATCTCCTGGTCCGTTTCTACCGTCTTATAAATAATAACCGCCAGGAGAATGTCGCTTCTCCGCAGGTACATGGCCGGGCTGTAAAGAGAAGCATCCGCGGCCACTTCAGCCTGCGTGGGAAAGGGGGGGGGAGATGGCGCCGCGCTGGCCGATACGGGTATCAGTCCGGAAAACAAACAACAAAAGAGTGGTGTTTTATCCATAGAAATGGGTAGATTACTTTCTTTTCCATTATGTTCAAAAACGGAGCGAATGCTTTTAAAGCATTCGCTCCGTAAAAAAGAAGTTGATGAATTATTCAGCGTCTTTCAATGTCGCCCGGTTGATTAACCAAATGGGGCCAGTCAGGAAACTGCCAATGGAGATGTTGTCTCCCGGACACATTCCTGCGTGACCCTTTCCGGCAAACACAATAATGTCGCCTGGCTGCGGGCTGCAATAGCCTGTATCCTGGCCGTCGGCATAGTCCGGGTCGCCCAGGAGCTTTTGCACATAAGCGGCCATGTCCCTTGCACGGATGATCACGTGGGTTTTACCTCCCAGCGCATCGGCGTTCGCCTCGGCTCCGATGGGCATAGCCCCGGCTTCGTTCTTCAAGTCCTTTCCGAAGGAACTCAGCGCGATACTCATGCGCAGGGCGCAGCTGTTATAATAGCTGCGCAATTGCTCAGGTACATTATCCTCAATTTCCTTCAGGTGAGCCTGATAGAGCCACCCCCCGATGTAGGACCAAACCTGTCCGGGATTGGGCATGGTGACATAATCCACCACATTGTAGCATTTCAGCAGTTTTTGGGCATCCTCCGTCTTCCAAAGATTGACGGGGGCATCAATTTCCCAAAGTTCCAGGTCAGCCCCATCCATTTGAGGAACGAATTCTTCCGCATTGGGATAGGGGGCAATGGCATCCGGAACCTTCAGGTTCTCATGATGGAGCTTGACGTAATGGTAACCTTGCTTGAGTTCCTTCTTGCCCTCTGCCTTCTTGGATGAGTTGCCGTCCTTGAGTTCCACCACTTTCTGGTTGTCTATTTCCAGGTAGCCGTTGTCGTCCATCTGAATGGTAAAGGCATATTCCTTGTCAAAGGGGATACGGATGTATCCTTCCCAGTCATGGACGCCGATTTCTTCCGTCTTGTGCCAGACGATTTTGGGAGCGTCTTTTTTCTTCACCTTGTAACGAGGATTATTTTCAGCGTCGAGCGGGTGAAATGGTATAGTTGATATAGCCATAGTGTTTATGTTTTCAATTCATTTATTGTTGAATGAACTGGTCATTCAGTCCATGGTCACCTTGAAAGATTTCCCTCTCCCCATCAACACGTTCAACGCGTATTCGGCAGACAGGAAAAGGGCCGAAACGACGCAGGAATCAGGTGAAAATAAAGGGCATCAAAAATACAAGCATTGATGGCCAATAATTAAACATTCCAATCTCTCCGTCCCGGGAGGAAATAAATGCGCCTTCCGCCTGCACATTCCGGAATTTTGCCAAACCGTCTCCAATACGAAATATAAGAGGCGCCTCCAGAAGGAATATACCTCTCCGGACTATTGACGAGTGTTCATCTACAGGGAATTGGTCATTTTTCCCTGTAACCATGCAGAGGCCGCAAAGGAAATTCCTTTACTGCACCCGTATGGTCTGTTCAATCAGTTCGTTCAGGCGGGGGGCGGAAACGCCGCCGACCATTTCCTTCAGCTTCATGCCTTCCAGATACAGGACCGTTAGCGGAACGGCTTCCAGCCCGTACTTGCGGGCCACGTCCGGATAAGCGTCTGCGTCAATCAGCACGGCGAACGCCTTGCCGTCCTGCGCCGCGGCGTAGGACTTGACCGCCTGCACGTAGTCCGTGGCCGGGCGGCTCCAAGGGGCATAAAAGACAATCAGCACCTTGCGGCCGGAGAGTTCCGTGAGCTGCCGCATGTCCTCCCCCTTGTAGTCCATCCACACGGGGGCCTTCTTTTTAGGCTCCGCGGGGGGGAGAACTTTTTTGGGAGGGTCAAACGTTCTTTCCAGGGGGCGCGGAGCGGGCTTCTTCTCCGCGTAGCGGGCGCGCCGTTCGCTGGAATCGTCGCATCCGGTCAGGCCGGCCATCAGCAGGCCGCTGACCAATATGAACAAGCCCTGTTTCATTCCGCAGGCAAGTATGCCCGGGGAAGGCGAATTTGCAAGACTGAAACCCGTCCCGCTTTTCGCGTTGCCCCCGCCCCCCCTTCTCTGTTATGGTAGCCGTTGCATGAACGGCGTCCCTCCACTGGAATTTGCAGGGGTTTCCCACTGGGCGGCTTTGGCCGTTCTTCTGGCGGCGGGAGTTTGCATCATGGAACTGGGGCAGTCCTACAAGAAAACCGTCAGGAACCGCACCACGTTCTGGCTGGGAGTCGCCTGCCTGTTCAGCCTGGTTCCGGACCTGGCCGCCATGCTGGCGGATGAACCGGAAAAGAGCTGGACGTGGATGCTTCCCCTGCATTTCTGCTCCGTCATGCAGGTGCTCTGCGCCCTGAGCCTGTGGATTCCCTCCCGCCTGCTGCGCTCCGTGGTGTACTACTGCGTGCTGTGCGCCACCTTGCAGGGGCTGCTCACCCCATCCGTGGCCCACGATTTCCCGTCGTGGACGTACTTCGCCTTTTTCCTGTCCCACGGCGTAACGGTCATCACGGCCCTTTACCTGCCGCTGGCCCTGGAATGGAAGCCGGCGCGGTGGGATTTCCTGTGGGCCCTTCTGCTGGCGAACGTATATCTGGCCGCCGTCCACCCCGTCAACATGCTTCTGGAAACCAATTACGGGTTCACCGTGGCTACGCCTGCGGGCGGCTCCGTGCTGGACCTGTTCGGGCCGTGGCCCTGGTACCTGCTGTGGATGCAGATTCCGGCGCTCGTGCTGATGTACCTGCTCACGCTTCCCTTCCGCCATTATCCCAGGGGACGCACGGGCAGTTCCCTGTTCCATCATTGAGAAAGGCCCCACCATCCGCGCCAGGCTGTTCATGCCGGAACTACTGCGAAAGAGGAAAGGCGCGGACTCCCGATTCCGGGCAAGAAGGGCCGGAACGAGCCTTTTATTGGACAATAGGCTTGAGGATGCCGATGTAGGTGTCCGACGTTCCGGTTCCGCGATAGATGGAATCTATCCTGATCTTGATGGTGTGCACAGGCTGCCTGTAGTACGGCGGCACGACGATCTGGGGCGTCCAGTCATCCCGCAACGTGGCGTCAAAGGTGTAATTCCCGTTCAGCGTTACCTGGATGACTTTGGGGCGGCTGAACATGGAATAGGCTATGTTCGGATGCCGCCGCGCTTCCGTATCCCTTTCCGGATTGGTCACCGGGGAAATGCCGGTTTCCAGCATGATGCCCAGCAGCCGTCCCGGATTCTTGAGCTTGATTTCCAGGGTTTCCCCCTGCCCGTCTCCGGAAACGCCTTCCGCCCAATAGCCGGTGCCGTTCTTCAGGTTATCCGGGGAGCACGGCGCGCCGTAGGGGTCCTTCTCCAGAGTAGAGCTGGCCGTCACATCATACTGGTCCGTCAGGGTTCCCTTTTCACCGCGGATGGTGACCTGGCCGTCCTTGTCCAGCACCCAGCCGGGGCCGGGCGTCAGCACTACGGAGGAAGCATAGGGCCTGCCGTCCGCTCCCAGCAGGGACCAGGTATAAACGCCTTTGGGCGTAGTCACAATGGATTTGGCATCTGCGGACGGGTCCAGCTTGACGGATTGGTTGGTCATCTCCGAGCTGTATACATTCACGACCGCCCTGGGGGTGCCTCCCGTCCAGGTCATCACCGGAGAGGCGAGCAGCGTCAGACGGGGTTCCCCCATGTTGACCTTCGGTTCCGGCGTAATGGCAATATCCTGCGTATAAGGCACGGAAAACTGGAAGGTAAGCACATGAGTACCCGCCTTGTTGGGAACCTGGGCCACCAGCCAGTGGGTGATTCCGGCAACGGGGGACATGGTGGGAGCGTCCGCCTGAAGATGCCGCCCTTCCACCAGGGAGGAATCACATTTCAAATCGTCCACGGACGTCACGACGTCCTGCACCGCCTTCGTAAAAGGCAGGTTGCGTATGGGCTCCGGCTTTGCGGCATTGGCCTGTTCATCCGGCGGATCATACTGGAACGGCACGCCCACGGAGATGGTCTTGCCCTTGACGCCTTTGGGGATGTCCAGCGCGCAGGTGTAAATCAGAAAGGCCTGGTGCTGTTTCAGGGACACGGTAACGTCCAGGGCGTTCAGCCGGATTTCGTCCGCCTGCGTCAAATCCATGGGGACCGGCAAGCCGGGCGCCGGAGCAATGCATTGAAGGGAGACGTTCCGCGACCGGGGCTGCGGGGCCTTTTCTGCGGCGCTCTGTTCCTTATGCTGAGGGTCTGCGGCCAGGACCGGCATGCAGCACACGGCGCCGGTCAACCAGATCAGGGTAGCCAATCTCATGGCCGTTAAAATAACGCCTTGCAGCACGTTCATCAAGGCTCATTTGAGGCAGATGGAAAAGCCTTTTCCTCCTCATGCTTCCCGCCTTAAAAAACAAGGGAGAAGCCATTTTTTAATCCGTAAAATCCGTAGCAGGCAGGCATTCGTTTCAAGCCCAGGAATGTTGTCCCATGTTTTTTAAAAGGGCTTGTTGAGAGTTTTCCGGAACGACTTTTTGCCGGATGGGTGAAGAGCGGCGCCCTTATGAAGGGGAGCAGAAGGAGGCCGCTCCCAACCGGATAGAAAACCGGCATGGACATCAGATGCTTTACCATGTTATTAATCAACAAAATTCATTCACTGGTAATAATCAACAGGAATTTTTACATAACAGGAAATACACGCTGCAATATCCATCCATCCGGCCCCTTAACGCCTTCTTATTGCCGGGGGTTTCCCATGAAAAAGCCCCCTCCGGGAGAGGCGAATAACGTTCTGCAGGAAGGCGCCCGTCAAGCAAAAAAAATGGAGTGTCAGGCAGACAAAAAAAATTCACGCAAGACAGGAGCAAAATTTCTCGGAAACCGGGATAAAGCACAACATGTGGGATACAGAAAAAAAGACTGTACAATATTTCCTTTTCATCGCGATTATTTTTCAGTAGATAATGCAAACGCTACGCGCCGCCCCAACCCCGCGACGGAGCGCTGCCTCACGGGATTTCTCCCAAACGCTTTCTACTTCGCAAGCCATGACTATAGACAACTCGCAAACCATACTCAAACTGCGTACAGGACAGGAAATCATCCTCCCTCAGAGGAAGGACCTTCTGGGCGGTCTGAAATTCACCAGAAGATTTTCCCACAACGAAGTCCATCCCTATGATGAAGTGGACTGGACCCGCCGCGACGTCCGCATCATGGATTGGAAGACCGGCAAGACCATTTACGAGCGCCTGGGCCTGGAAGCGCCCGCGCACTGGGATGACAACGCCGTCAAGATCACGGCGGACAAGTACCTTTTCGGCAGTGAACCGGGGTCCCTGGAATATGAAGACAGCTTCCGCAATATTTACGACCGCATTTCCAACACCTACACCGTATGGGGCTGGGAGGAAGGCTACTTCGCCACGCTGGAGGACGCGGAGATTTTCAACGAGGAAATCAAGGCCATGCTGGTGCAGCAGATTTGGGCTCCCAACTCTCCCGTATGGTTCAACATCGGCCACTGGGAACAGTGGCGCTGGGGCCGCCCGGACCTGCGGGAAAGCTATACCGGCCACGGCAACAAGGCCTACCACACCAAGGGCACCAAGAACAACCTGAAGACCTTCACGGTCCAGTCCACGTATGAATATCCCCAGTGCTCCGCCTGCTTCCTGACGGAAGTGGGGGACAGCATGGAGGACATCCTGGATCACCTGACCACGGAAGGCCGCATTTTCGCGTCCGGTTCCGGCGTGGGCATCAACCTTTCCACCCTCCGTTCCTCCAGGGAGCCCATCAGCGGCAAGGGCCGCTCCTCCGGCCCCATTTCCTTTGACCGCGGCTGGGACCGCATGGCCGGAGCCATCAAGTCCGGAGGCAAGACGCGCCGCGCGGCCCGCATGGTGCTGATGTTCAGCGACCACCCGGACATTTTCGAGTTCATCAGCACGAAGAACCGCCAGGAAGACATCGCCAAGGTGATCCTGCGCGAGCATAACGTGCATGTGGAGCTGAAGCAGATTGCGGAAACCAAGCTGGTGGCGGGAACCCCGGCGGAAAAAGCCGCCGCGCGCCTCATTCTTTCCCTGCCCCTGGCTACCCGGAACAGCTTTGACCCGCACATGGACGCCCTGCTGTACGGGGAAACGCTTTCCCACCAGAACG
This sequence comes from Akkermansia sp. GGCC_0220, assembly GCF_017566105.1. Lineage (NCBI taxonomy): Bacteria > Pseudomonadati > Verrucomicrobiota > Verrucomicrobiia > Verrucomicrobiales > Akkermansiaceae > Akkermansia > Akkermansia sp. GGCC_0220. Next base: position 99,684 of record NZ_JABFCI010000002.1, on the reverse strand, counting down.
CGAACCATTCCGTCTCCCTGAAAGGCGACTTCTGGCAGGCCCTCGCCAACAACGGCAATACCTACACGCGCTGGGTCACGAACCCGGCCCACATTGAACAGACCTTCCGGGCCCAGGAACTGCTGGAAGCCATGGCGAAGTCCATCTGGGACAACGGGGAGCCCGGCGTGCACAACAATGACGTGATCAACCTCTGGAACCCCGTCAAGTCCATCGGCTCCATCACTACCTCCAACCCCTGCTCCGAGTACGTCTTCCTGAACAATACGAGCTGCAACCTTTCCTCCTTCAACGCCTACCGCTTCCTGACGAAGGATGAGGACGGCAAGCCCGTCTTCGACGCGGACGCCCTGACCCATGCCGCGCGCCTGGCGATGGTCTGCGCGGACCTGAACGTGGAACGCGGCGGCTTCCCGATTGAAGAAATCGCGGAAGGCACCTACAAGTACCGCACCACGGGCATCGGCTTCGCCAACGTGGGCGGCTCCCTGATGGCGCTGGGCGTTCCGTACGATTCCGACGAAGGCCGCTGGATTGCCTCCCAGCTTTGCAGCGCCCTGACGGCGGCCTGCTGGACGGCGTCCGCGGAGATGGGCGCGGAGCTGGGTTCCTACGTGGAATACCCCGCCAGCAAGAAGGACCTGCTGGCCGTGCTGCGCCTGCATAACGCGGCCCAGAAGCTGGCGACCGCCCTGCCCGCCCAGAAGGATTCCAAGACTTTGGACGACCTGATTGAGAACATCATCGCCAACGCCGGCGGAGTGCTGCCGGAAGCGCAGGGGCTGACCGCCTCCTACGCCCTGCACGCCTATCTCAAGAGCTTCAAGGCTCCCACCCTGATGAACAAGGAGCGCATCGCCCCCGCCGCCAAGCTGGCGGAAGCCGCCTCCGGGATGTGGGCCAAGGTCGCCAAGGCTACGGCGCACCGCAACGCCTTCGTTTCCGTGATGGCCCCCACGGGCACCATCTCCGCCCCGCTGGGCTGTTATGATGAAGGCACCACCTCCATTGAACCGGATTACACGCTGGTGAAATGGAAGCAGCTTGCGGGCGGAGGCTCCCTGAAAATGTTCAACCGCCTGGCCCTGGAAGGCCTGCGCTCCCTGGGCTATGCGGAAGACTTCGTCAATGAAGCCGCCCTGGAAGTGGCCGGCCTGGACGGCCTGATTTCCGCGTTCCAGGGGAATATGGACGCCGTCGTGAACCAGCTCATCGTGGACCCCTGCAACGACCAGGCCGGACCCGTGCGCCTCGCGTGGCGCCGCCTGCTCTCCGGCACGGAATCCCGCAGTGAAATCCAGGAAAAGGTGGCCTATATCAGCAACCCGGCCAACATGTCCGTGCTGACGGCGGATGAACTGACCGTCATCAATGGCTCCGCCCACATTGAGTCCATCCCGTGGCTGGACAAGAAGGATCTTCCGGTCTTTGACTGCGCCGCCACCAACGGCAACGGCATCCGCGCCATCTCCCCCGCCGGCCACGTGCTGATGCTGGGCGCCCTCCAGCCCTTCATTTCCGGGGCGTGCTCCAAGACGGTGAACATGCCCGTCTCCGCCACCGTGCAGGAAGTCTACGATTCCCTCATCATGTCCCATGACCTGGGCGTGAAGTGCATCGCCATCTTCCGCGCCGGCTCCAAGGCGAACGCCGTTTACGTGGTGGACACGCCAGAAACCCGCATGTTCAAGGCCAACCATGTATGGGAACAGCTGGTGAACGCCGGAACGGAAGCCATTGACGAAATTATTGCGGAAGCGTCCAAGCCGCGCCAGCGCAAGCTGCCCGGCCGCCGCCTGGGCCAGACCGTGAAGTTCTCCGTGGGCGGCCAGCTCACGGGCTACCTGACGGTGGGCGTGTATGCGGACGGTACCTGCGGGGAAGTCTTCGGCCGCCTGGGCCAAGTGGGCTCCTTCGCCTCCGGCATGTTTGAAGCCTATTGCAAATTGCTCTCCACGGCCCTCCAGTTCGGCGTGCCGCTCAAGGAAGTGGTCAAGGGCTTCCGCAATTACTCCTTTGAGCCCTCCGGCTTCTGCCGCGTGGGGGACGATACGGAGGCGGATACCTGCACGGAAATCCGTTCCTGCGCCTCCGTGGTGGACCTGATCGCCAAGATTCTGGCGTGGCTCTTCCCGGAAAGCAACGGCTACCGCCTGCGGGACGTGTTCTCCATCCCGAGCGTCAGCCTGCCCGGCCAGGCTCCGGACACCACGGTGAGCGTGCTGCCCCCCCGCATCATCACCGCCCCGGTGCACCTTGAAACCCCGGCGCTGCCGGAGGTTCCCGCCGCCGGCAAGGCGCCGGAAGGCACCATGCTTAACGGCGCTTCCCTGTGCCCGCAGTGCCATTCCCTGGCCTACGTGCAGGACGGCAAGTGCAAGTCCTGCCGCTCCTGCGGGTATAAGGATGGCGGCTGCGGGGAATAAGCGGATTATTCCCGTACCTGTTATTTCAAGGCGGAACCCGGCCAGCTTCCGGGTTCCGCCTTGCTGATGCTTTCCCCAGCTCCAATCCATCAGAATCAATCAAATGGCTATGTGGAACCCATGGCGCGGATGCCACCGGTACAGCGCCGGGTGCAAATTCTGTTATATTCATCAAGCCGACAGACGGAGGGGAATGAATACGGACGAGATCGTGAAAACAGACAATTTTCATGCCCCCGTGCTGAAGAATAAAAAGGGAGATTACAGAATGAAACCCGGCCAGACCGTGTATCTGGGCTTCTCCACGGATTTTCTCATCCGGGAGGCGGACCCATGGCGCGGCGAATGCTGGGATATGATCCGGGAACGCCGGGACCTGAACTTTATTTTCCTGACCAAAAGAATTGAACGGTTCATGGAATGCATCCCCGGTGACTGGGCGGACGGCTATGACAACGTCACCATAGGCTGCACGGTGGAAAACCAGGACAGGGCGGACTTCAGGCTCCCCATCTTCAACAAGCTTCCCATCAAGCATAAAAACATCATTTGCCAGCCGCTTCTTGAGCAGGTGGACCTGGCCCCGTATTTGAACCAGATTGAACTGGTCGTCGCAGGCGGAGAATCCAACAGCTGCGCCAGGCCCCTGAATTATGAATGGATCTTATCCATCCGGGAACAATGCATCCGGAGCAAGGTTCATTTTGAATTCAGGCAATGCGGGACAAACTTCATCAAAGACGGGAAAATGTACCGTCTTCACGTCAGGCAGCTATGCAGCCAGGCGAAGAAAGCCGGGATCAACTGCTGACCTCCCGTCCGGCGTGCGGCAGAAAAAAGCGCCTCCCCCACGCGTTCCGGACTATGAGGCAAAAAACCACCCGGAAGAAGGAATGATAGGCGTTTGCCTTGAAATCCGGCGTAATTTCATTCATAGTACAGCGTGAGCGCCTGAGCCCGTTCCTCTATCTTTCCATGAAACCCTACTACACCCTGGCCGATCTTCTGGATGAAGAACATCCGTTTGATGCCGGAGAATCCGTTCCCGCCAGACTGGCCGTGATCGGCTTCCCCATCGCCCATTCCAAATCTCCCGCCATGCAGCAGGCCGCTCTGGATGCCGCGGGCATCCGTGCGCGCTACATCCGCATCCAGGCTTCTCCGGAAGAGTTTGCGGACGTGGTGCGCCTGCTCCGGGAAAAAGGATTCCTGGGAGCCAACGTCACGGTGCCCCACAAGCAGGCCGCCTGCTCCCTGTGCCATGATACGGACGCCCTCTCCCGCGCTACGGGTTCCGTCAATACGCTCGTCTTTCAAAAGGACGGCTCCGTTTCCGGCTTCAATACGGACGGTCCGGGCTTTGGACGCGCCATCCGGGAAGAATTTTCCGTGGACCTGCGCGATTTGAAGGTGGTGCTTCTGGGCGCCTGCGGCGGGGCCGGGCTGGCCCTGGCCTACACCTGCGCCATGCAGCACTGCGAGCGGCTGACGCTGGCAGGCAGGTCAGAAGAAAAGCTCCAGGCCCTTAAGGACAAACTGAGTTCCTTTTTCATTGACGAACACAGGCTGGAAGGACCATCCGACCGTCTGGCGGCCCACCTGAACAACACGCCGCGGTTCAATTCCGCCGTGGCGGAAGCGGACCTGATCGTCAACGCCACGTCCCTGGGCCTGAAACCTACGGACCCGTCCCCCGTGCCGTCCGCCCTGCTTTCCGCCCACCACCTGGTGTATGATTTACAGACGCATGACGACGCTTTCCAGATGGAAGCCCGCTTCCAGGGAGCCAGGGTCTCCAACGGCCTCTCCATGCTGATTCACCAGGGGGCCCTTTCCTTTGAACGCTGGTTCGGCATCAAGCCGGACATTTCCGTCATGCGCCAAGCCCTTGAACAAAAGCATGCCTGACACCAAACCCGATTTTGACATCCGGGCTTTCCGGAACGCGCTGGTGGAGTGGTTCCGGCGGGAGGGGAAGGATTACCCGTGGCGCCGGACCACGGACCCATGGCACATCCTGGTTTCCGAGCTGATGCTGCAGCAGACCACCATTCCCACCGTTCTGGGAAGGTATGAACGGTGGATGCGCCAGTTCCCCACTCCCGGGCACCTGGCCTCCGTGGACGAACAGACGGCCCTGCGCTCCTGGGAGGGGCTGGGGTATTACCGCCGCGTGCGTTCCCTCCAGGCCATCGCCAGGGAGATTGTCCACGAATTCGGCGGAGAGTTCCCGGACAACCCGGAAGGGCTGAAACGCCTGCCGGGCATCGGCCCGTATACGTCTGGGGCCCTGCTTTCCTTCGCCTTCAACAAGGCCGCCCCCATCGTAGACGCCAATGTGGCGCGCGTGCTGGCCCGCATTGACAATTATTCCGTGCCTGTGGATTCCACGGAAGGGTTGAAGTACCTGTGGACCCGCGCGGAAAATCTGGTGGATCCGGAACATGCCCGCGAATTCAATTCAGCCATCATGGAATTGGGGCAGACCTACTGCAGGATCAGCGCGCCGGACTGCCTGCTCTGCCCCGTCCGCTCCTTCTGCTCCGCGGAGCAGCCGGAAATGCTGCCTGTCAAGAATCCCAAGCCGGAAATTACCCGGGTGGAACACCACGACGTTCTCTACCTCCGCGGTAAATCCATCCTGCTGGCAAGATGCCCGGAAGGGAAGCGCCACGCCGGCATGTACCGTTTCCCCCAGCGGGAGGACGACCACACCCTTTCCCTGCCCCATGTGCTGAAACAGACCTACAGCGTCACCCGCTACAAGGTGACCCGCTACATCCACCATGTGGCGGAATCCCCGGCTTTTCTGGAGGGGGAGGAACTGGTTCCTCTGGACAAGGTGCACGAGCTGCCCATGGCCTCCCCGGACCGCAAGGCCCTGAATTCCCCCATTCTAGGCAAACTGCTGGACCAAATCAGATGAATCCCAGACTGACACCGGAACTGGTTCTTTCCGCCTACTGCCAGGGGTGTTTTCCCATGGCGGACCCGGAAACGGGAGAAATTTCCTTTTACGAACCGGATCCCCGCGCCCTGATTCCGCTGGACGAACGCTTCCACATCCCTCACGGTCTCAAGCGCGTCCTGAATAAAAAACCTTTTGAACTCCGGATGGATACCGCTTTTCCGGATGTGGTCCATGCCTGCGCCCGGACGGACGAACCGGAGGAACAATGGATAGACGGGCAGATTGAGGAAGTGTACGGCAGGCTTCACGAGATGGGCTTTGCCCACAGCGTGGAGTGCTGGGATGAGGAAGGATTGCAGGGGGGCCTTTACGGGGTCTCCCTGGGGAAGGCGTTCTTCGGGGAGAGCATGTTTCACCGGAAAACGGATGCCAGCAAGATTGCCCTGGTAGCCCTGGTTCAGTACCTGCGGGCCCACCAGTTCCTTTTTCTGGATACGCAGTGGACTACGCCGCATTTGCTGAAGTTCGGCACGTACGAGGTTCCGGCGGGGGAATACCGGAAGCTGCTGAAGAGGGCGCTGGAGGGGTGAGGAGAAAATTTGGAGTTTATTTATTTTAATGGACAAAATGGGAATAAATGAACAGGATGAACTCCATGGACGGAATGTCTCATGGATTTATTCCCAAGCATGGAGGATACCGGAATCTGGTGGTATACCGGGTTGCGGAGATCATTTATGATTTCACGTTCCGGTTCTGCAATAAATACGTGAAAAATCAAGGCCGGACTTATGACCAGATGGTTCAGGCAGCCCGTTCCGGCATGCAGAATATCGCGGAAGGGAGCGTGGATTCAGGAGTCAGCAAAGCGTCTGAATTGAAACTGACGGGAATTGCCAAGGGAAGCCTTCAGGAACTAAAGGAAGACTACCTTTCCTATCTGCGCCAGCGGGGATTGGAACAGTGGGAAAACAACAGTCTTTACGCGCAAGAGCTGATCAGGGCCAGGTTTTCTTCCGCACAGGAAGTTATCCGGTGGGTGGGCAAGCACAGGAATTTCCGCCCGGACCATTTTGGAGCAAATACAGCCGTTATCCTCATTAACGTAGCCCTTGGCCTGCTTGCTAAATTGATTCAAGCCCAGGAAAAGGATTTCATGCAGAACGGCGGCATCCGTGAACGCATGACCCGCGCACGGCTGGAACAGCGCAAACACAGAGGCAAATAATCTTCTTATTTAATATTTTGGTCCACTCCGTCCATCAAGTCCCTTTAGTCCATCCCTCCCCCGTCTCCACAAAAAAGCCCGTGGTTCCGGAGAACCACGGGCTGTCTATTAACCCTTAACAAAAAAGGCTTACGCCTGTTCCAAAGCTGCCTGGGCGGCGGCCAGACGGGCGGTCGGGACGCGGTAGGGGGAGCAGCTCACGTAGGTCAGGCCCAGCGTGTTGCAGAACTTGACGGAAGCAGGGTCGCCGCCGTGTTCGCCGCAGATGCCCAGCTTGATGTCCGGACGGGTGGAGCGGCCGAGTTCCACGGCAATCTTCATCAGCTTGCCGACGCCTTCCTGGTCGATGGAGGCGAAGACGTTCTTCTTGATGATTTCCAGTTCCTGGTACTGCGGCAGGAAGGAGCCGGAGTCGTCGCGGCTCATGCCCAGGCCCGTCTGGGTCAGGTCATTGGTGCCGAAGGAGAAGAACTGGGCGGTTTCCGCGATTTCGTCAGCCGTGACGGCGGCGCGCGGGATTTCAATCATGGTGCCGACGAGGTAGTCCACCTTGGCGCCCTTTTCTTCAAATACCTGCTTGGCCACCTTGTCAATGATGGCTTTCTGGATGTCCAGCTCCTTCTTGAAAGCCACCAGGGGAACCATGATTTCAGGCACCACGGCGAAGCCTTCTTCCTGGGAGACTTCCACAGCGGCTTCAAAGATGGCGCGGGCCTGCATTTCCGTGATTTCCGGATAGGCAATGCCGAGGCGGCAGCCGCGGTGGCCGAGCATCGGGTTGAACTCGTGGAGTTCAGCCACGCGGCGCATGATGACTTCCACGGGCATGCAGATTTTCTGAGCCAGGTCAAGCTGCTGTTCCTTCGTCTGGGGAAGGAATTCGTGCAGGGGCGGGTCCAGCAGGCGAATGGTGCCCGGCAGGCCCTTGAGCGCCTTGAAGATGCCCTTGAAGTCGCCCTTCTGGTAGGGAAGGAGCTTGGAAACGGCGGCCACGCGGTCGCTCTTCTTGGTGGAAAGGATCATTTCACGGACGAAGTCGATCCGATCCCCTTCAAAGAACATGTGCTCCGTGCGGCAGAGGCCGATACCGGTAGCGCCGAAGGCGATGGCGGTTTCCGTCTGCTTGGGGGAGTCCGCATTGGTGCGCACTTTCATCTTCGTGCAGTCGTCGCACCACTGCATGAGCCTGGCGAAGTTCTGGTAGGTGCGGCTGTCTTCCGGCTTCATGGTCTTGGAGATCAGCACCTGGATGATTTCAGAGGGGGAGGTTTCCACCTTGCCGGCGTACACCAGGCCGCTCGTTCCGTCGATGGACATGTAGTCGCCTTCATTGAAGGTCATGCCTCCAACGGTGACGGTGCGGTTGTTGTAGTCCACGATGACTTCATCAGCGCCGCAGACGCAGACCTTGCCCATCTGGCGGGCAACGAGGGCCGCGTGGGAGGAAACGCCGCCGCGGGCGGTCAGGATGCCTTCAGCAGCAATCATGCCGCGCAGGTCTTCCGGAGAGGTTTCCAGACGGACCAGGAGCACTTTTTCACCGTTGTCCGCAGCTTCCACGCAGCGTTCCGCATTCAGGTAGATGCGGCCGGTGGCAGCGCCGGGGCCGGCGGGAAGGCCGCGGGTGAGCATCTTGGCCTGCTTGATGGCTTCACGGTCAAAGATGGGGGTCAGCAGCTGGTCCACCTGGTCCGCGGGGATGCGGCGCACGGCGGTTTTCCAGTCGATCAGGCCCTGCTCCACCATTTCACAGGCGATGCGGAAAGCGGCCACGCCGGTGCGCTTGCCGTTGCGGGTCTGGAGCATGTACACGGTGCGGTCCTGAATGGTGAATTCAAAGTCCTGCATGTCGTGGAAGTGGTTTTCCAGCACTTCGCGGATGCGCATCAGTTCATTGAAGGCGGCGGGCATCACGTCGTGAAGGGCCGCTACGGGAGCAGGCGTACGCACGCCGGCCACCACGTCTTCACCCTGGGCGTTCATCAGGAATTCACCGTAAAATTCGTTTTCCCCGGAGGCGGGGTTGCGGGTGAACGCCACGCCGGAACCGGATTCTTCACCCGTGTTGCCGAACACCATGGCCTGCACGTTGACGGCGGTGCCCCATTCGGACGGGATGCCGTATTTCTGGCGGTAAACGATGGCGCGGTCATTGTTCCAGGAACCGAACACGGCGCCGATGGCGCCCTGAAGCTGTTCCCAGGGGCATTCCGGGAATTCATGGCCGGTGCGTTCCAGCACCAGCGCCTTGAAGCGGGAGACCAGTTCCTTCAGGTCATCCGCGGAGAGCTTGGTGTCTTCCACGTCCGCGTTGCCGTAGCGTTCTTCCTTGATGGCGGCGATGGCGGCTTCAAAGGGTTCGTGGTCTTCATCCGGGTTCTTCTGCACGCCCAGCACCACGTCGCCGTACATCTGGACAAAGCGGCGGTAGCAGTCCCATGCGAAGCGGGGGTTGCCGGTGGCCTTTACCATGGCTTCCACGGATTTTTCATTCAGGCCGAGGTTTAGAATCGTGTCCATCATGCCGGGCATGGATTCGCGGGCGCCGGAACGTACGGCTACCAGCATGGGCATGGCTTCCGTATCGCCGAACTTGCGTCCCAGGATCTGTTCCATCCTGGCAATGCCTTCCTTGATCTGCGCGTCAAGCTGGGCGGGATAGGTGCAGCCGTGATCGTAGTAGTAAGTGCAGACCTCCGTGGTGATGGTGAATCCGGGAGGAACAGGAAGGCCAATGCGGGCCATTTCCGCAAGGTTGGCGCCCTTGCCGCCCAGAAGATTTTTCATGCTGCCATTGCCGTCGGCGGACCCTCCGCCGAAGGAATAGACGAATTTGTCAGTAGATGCGCTGCATGCGCAGGAATTGGTGGACATATCGATTGTTGTAGTCGAATTAATGATTCTGCCCAAACATCAACCACAGGAGCCAACAAAAGACCCGATAGCGAGTTAGGGTCGAGTAAGGATGCCCGCCGCCCCTCGCTTTGTCAACTCGAAATTGTACGGAAAACGGAAATGTTTTTTATGTTTTTTAGGGAAAAATATCTTCCGCTTTTTCTCCCCGTCTCCGTGCTCCCGGCTGCATTTTTCAAAGCGATTCCCGGAAGGAGGAATCCGGCTCGTAATAAAGGATATCTACGGGACATTCCACATAAATGGTGCCGCCCGTCCAACGGAGTAATGGAAGAATGATCCCCGGGATTCTATAGTTCCGGGTGCGGGCTACCGTCATTTTACCCTTGATCCGCACATTGGGAGGTTCCGAAATATAACAGATATCCTGAATTTGCTTCCTTGTCACCCGGTCGATGTCCAGGATTGCGCGGCCCGTAAAATGGTAGGATACATCCGTGGAAAAAACCAGAATATTGGAACTGAAGTTGCTGTACCCGGCCTTGCGGCATGCTTCCTCCCCCGCCCTCTGCAATTCTTGCGAGGCTGTGGAGGACAAAACGTTGGAAAGGCCTTTTATGTTCACAGGGCTTTCCTGGGTAATGGAGCAGGAGGAAAGAACCAGCAAGGAGCTTCCCGCCAGAAGAATAGGTTTCATGATTTTGAGAGAGAATATTAAATTAATCCGAGTTTTTCGGAACGTATAAGTCTCCGCCTGAAGTTGGGGTTCTTCAAGACAGCTTTAAGGATTCACGAGGACGCCGGCAGCGGCGGCAGTCCTTGTAAATAAAAAGCGGACGCTTATCAACCAGATAAGCGTCCGCCGGAAGGAATATGTTTTTTATTTTTACGCCTTGCAGAAGGTGTCTTCATCCGCGCAGGCGGCCTGGACCCACTTGACGGAGGAATCACTGGAGGCGATATGCACCAGGCAGTGGTACACGGCTTCCTGGTCCGCATCCAGCCGGGCAGCTACCTGGGCGGCGGTTTCCGGGGTGGAGCCAAGGGCCGCCCTTACTTTCCCCAGCAGGGCCAGGAAGGTCCCCGCGGCCTTTTTGCCGGCCTCCACGCCGGGTTGGTGGTAGGCGTTGATGTTCACGAGGGAGGCATAGAAGGAGACGGCGCGCTCAAACAGGGCGATCAGCATGCCGAGCGTTTTGGCGTTCACTTCCGGAATGGAGATGGTGATGGAGGAACGGCCGGATTCCGCCAGCGCCTGGCGGGTGCCGCGCAGGAAGCCCTGGAGGAAGTCTCCGCAGGTGGCGCCCGCTTCCACTTCCACCGCGTCCGCGGAACATTCCCGCACTTCGATAAAGGTGGCGAAGAAGTTGTTCACGCCGTCGCGGAGCTGCTGCACATAGGCGTGCTGGTCCGTGGAGCCCTTGTTGCCGTATACGGAGATGCCCTGGCAGACTTCGTTGCCATCCAGGTCCAGCCGTTTGCCGAGGGATTCCATAATGAGCTGCTGAAGGTATTTGGAGAAGAGCACCAGGGCATCCTTGTAGGGGAGAACCACCATGTCCTTTTCCCCCTTGCCGTTGGTGGCCTTGTACCAGGCCAGCGCCAGCTTCATGGCGGCGTTGCATTTCACGCAGTCCTGGCGGGTCTTTTCATCCATCAGGCGCGCGCCTTCCAGCAGTTCATCCACGTCCACGCCCTGAAGCACGGCGGGAACCAGGCCGACCACGGACATGACGGACGTGCGGCCGCCCACCCAGTCTTCCATCGGGAAGCGCTTGAGCCAGCCTTCCGCTTCAGCCGTTTTGTCCAGTTTGGAGCCCACCCCCGTGACGGCAACCGCCTGGGGCGCGAATTCCAGTCCGTTCTTCCTGAAGAAGTCCTGGGCCACCAGCATGCCGTTGCGGGTTTCCGGCGTGCCGCCGGATTTGGAGATGACGACGACGAGCGTTTCTTCCAGCGGCAGGGATTCCAGCACTCTGTACATGCCATCCGGGTCCGTGTTATCCAGGAAGAACATATCCAGCCCAGCGGCCGGGATGGCGTCCGCCACCAGTTCCGGGCCAAGGGCGGAACCGCCGATGCCGATGACGAGGGCGGCGGAGTATTGTTCCGCGCGGGGAGGCGTGATTTTGCCGTCCAGAACATCCTGGCCAAAGGCCTTGACGTCCGCCAGAGGTCCATCAATGGCGGCTTTCAGTTCCGGCGTGGGAGCCAGTGCGGAGTTGCGCAGCCAGTAGTGGCCCACCATGCGTTTTTCATCCGGGTTGGCAATGGCGCCGGATTCCAGCGCCTTCATGTCGGCGAATGCCCTGTCTATCCGCCCCTGCATGGAGGACAGGAAGGCGTCGTCCAGAGGAAGTTTGGAAAAGTCAAGGGAGATGCCCAGTTCAGGGTAGCGAACGAGTTGTTGTGCGTATAGGCTCATGATAGTAATGGATTGGAAAAAGAGTTACTGGAGTTTTTTCAGGATGCTTTTGGCCTGCACGTCATCCTGGTCCGCCGCTTTCTGGAACCATTCCCGGGCCTTGGCCATATCCTTGGGCAGTCCAAAGCCGGTCTGGTACATCACGCCCAGGTTGTATTGCTCAGAGGCATAGCCTTCCGCCGCCGCCCGGTGGCGTATGCGGGATTGTTCCCGGGCTTCCGCGGCGGACAGGCCCAGGGCCCGCGCCGCATCCGGCCACGTGGCTCCGAATTTGGAGGCGGAGGGGGCATAGCCGGCAGCTCCGGCCTTGCGGTGCATTTCGTCCGCTTTTTTCTTGTCCCGCTTCACGCCGTATTTGCCCAGATCATACAGGAACGCCATGCCCCAGTAGCCGCGGGGGCTGCCCAGTTCCGCCGCCTGCTGGAAGCATTCAAAAGCGTCCTCATATTTTTTCGAGCCCATAGCGCGCACGGCATCGGAGATGTGGAGCTCGGCTTCCTTCAAGCCGGGGAATTCAGGGATGGCGGCCCATTCCCTTTTCAGTTCATCCCGGTCCCTTTTGGAGGCGGGGGGCATGCCGGACGGCCCGGAAAAACGGAAGAGGGGGAAATACCCTTCCATGGCTCCCATGTTGCCCAGGCCGGACATCAGGAAGACGCCGGGGGATACCCTCCACATGTGCATGTACTGGATGCGGCCTTCCTGAAGGGATTCCTTGGCCACCCATTCCGGCATGTTCGCCGGTTCCCCGAATTTTTCCGTCAGGCCCACCAGAAGAGCCTTGTAGGCGGATTTCAATTTGGTTTCATACTCGGAACCGCGGCATTTGCTCCGGGAGTAGAAGACAACGGCCCTCAAGCCGCCGGAGGGGTCATAGTCAAAGTTCAGGGAAAAGGTCTGGCCGCCGATGGACTGTTTGGTCTTAAATACGCCGTTGAGGCCGGTGCGTGAAAGGAGGGCGTCCGTGGGCGGCCCTTCAAGCTGCTTGCTCTGCCTCAGGGTTTTCAGCACCTGGTCCTTGTCCATTCCCACCTCCAGGTTTTCATAGAGGGCGGCAAGCAGAGGGGCGCACGTAAGCGCGAAGAGTCCCACAACATAGGCTAGTTTTTTCATAGAAAAAGTAATTGGGCGGTTTCCTACCAGACCGGGAGGGCTTTCAAAAGGATAAAATGCGTCAGCGGAGGTGAGGAAAATTTTTCATAAAATATTCATTTCCAATCTATCCACAATCTTTTCAGATAATCCTCTCCGGTGAAGTCCGGAGGCATGGGATCATGGGTCAGCCGGAAGCCGGGAAGAGCCTCCGCCACCATCCTGCGGAAGTCCTCATGGCTCAGCTTGCGGCAGTTGCTGGTGCACAGCATCCAGCCGCCGGGTTCCAGGCATTCGCGCGCCTGGGCCACCAGTTCCCCGTAGTGGGATTCCACCCGGAACACCCGTCCCCGGTCATCCCGGGAGAACGTGGGCGGGTCCAGAATAATGCCGTGGAAGGAGCGGCCCTGCCTGGCGAACCGTTCCAGCCAGCGGCACACGTCCCCCTTGCAGAAGTACTGGGTAGAGGGATCAATGCCGTTCAGGCTGAAGTTTTCCCTGGCCCAGTCCAGGCAGGGCTGCGCCAGGTCCAGCGTGGTCGTCTGAGCCCCTCCCAGGGCGGCATATACGGAAAAGGCCCCGGTATAGGCGAAGGTGTTCAGCACCCTCATGCCGGGTCTGCTCCGTTCCCTCACCTGGCGGCGGTGGTCGCGCTGGTCCAGAAAGATTCCCTGGGAATAACCGGTGGACATGTCTATTTTGAAACGCACGCCCTGCTCCGTCACCGTAAATTGCAGGGGGAGTTCCGGTCCGGCTATTTGCACGGGCGCTTCTTTCTGGTTCTGTTCCAGCTTTTTGTGGAATACGGGCATGCCCAGTTCACGAAGTTCGCGTTCCAAATCCGTGGGGATGGGGCAGTCCCGCGTGGAGACCAGAACACGGTCCCCCATTTGGTCCACAAATACGCCCAGGCGCCCGTCCCCTTCCCCGTCAATCACGCGGAAGATGTCGGTATGGGCGGGAATCAATCCCTTTTTGCAGTCCAGGCAATGGCGGTAGGTGCGGCTCACGGCGGGACGAGACTACGGAATTTGACCGCAAGGGGCAATGCAAAAGCAAGAAAAGGGGGGTTTTGGACCAGAGGGTTCTGTGGAGGCAGTGTTGTTCCATTGCCGCGGAAATGGACTTCATGGACTTCATGGACAAAGTAAAGATTAAGTCCATTCTGTCCATCAGGTCCATTTACTGCCATTCCGGATGAAAGCTCCCTATGGAGAGAGTCCGGGGAGCTCACAAAAAAGGGAGCCGGATCCCGTGATCCGGCTCCCTGATGATTGAGGCTGTTTTTCCAACGAGGGCCTTAGTCGGCGTATTGTTCGTTGAGGGCTTCCATGATTTCCTTGGAGGCTTCCGGGATGTTGGTGCCCGGGCCAAAGATGGCCACCGCACCGTGTTCCCTCAGGAAGTCATAGTCCTGGGCGGGGATGACGCCGCCGCAGAAGACCAGGATGTCCGGACGGCCCTGCTTGGCGAGTTCCTCCACCAGGGCGGGCAGCAGCACCTTGTGGCCGGCGGCCAGGGAGCTCATGCCGATCATGTGCACGTCGTTTTCAATCGCCATTTTGGCGGTTTCTTCCGGCGTCTGGAAGAGCGGGCCTACGTCCACGTCAAAGCCGAGGTCGGCATAGGCGGAGGAGACCACCTTGGCGCCGCGGTCGTGGCCGTCCTGGCCCATCTTGGCGACGAGGATGCGGGGACGGCGCCCCGTGCGTTCGGCGAAGTCGTCCGTCATTTTGCGGACTTCCTCCACCAGCGGATCTTGACCATAGGTTTGAGCGTACACGCCGGTAATGAGTTTGATTGGTGCTTTGTGGCGCCCGAAGTGTTTTTCCAGGGCGGAGGAGATTTCACCCAGGGAGGCGCGGGCCTTGGCCGCCTTGATGGCAAGGTCAAGGAGGTTGCCTTCCCCCGTGCGGGCGCATTCGGACAGGGCTTCCAGCGCAGCTTCGCACGCGGCGGAGTCACGTTCCGCGCGCAGCTTCTGCAGGCGGGCGATCTGGGCGTCCCGGACGGTGGTGTTGTCCACTTCCAGAATGTCCATCTTGGCTTCCTGTTCCAGACGGTATTTGTTGACGCCGATGATGGGCTCCTTGCCGGAGTCAATGGCGGCCTGGCGGCGCGCCGCGGCTTCTTCAATGCGCATCTTGGGCAGCCCGGTTTCAATGGCCTTGGCCATGCCGCCGAGTTTTTCCACTTCCTGAAGGTGGGCCCAGCCCTTGCGGATGAGCTCATTGGTCAGGTATTCCACGTAGTAGGAGCCGCCCCACGGGTCGATCACCTTGCAGATGGTGGTTTCATCCTGAAGATGGAGCTGGGTGTTGCGGGCGATGCGGGCGGAGAAGTCCGTCGGCAGGGCGATCGCTTCGTCCAGGGAGTTCGTGTGCAGGGACTGCGTGTGGCCGCAGGCGGCGGCCAGGGCTTCAATGCAGGTGCGGGTCACGTTGTTGAACGGGTCCTGCTCCGTGAGGGACCAGCCGGAAGTCTGGGAGTGCGTGCGCAGGGCCAGGGATTTCGGGTTCTTGGGGTTGAACTGCTTGATGAGCTTGGCCCACAGCACGCGGGCGGCGCGCATTTTGGCCACTTCCATGAAGTAGTTCTTGCCCTGGGCCCAGAAGAAGGAGAGGCGCGGGGCAAAGGCGTCAATGTCAATGCCGGCCTTGATCCCGGTGCGCACGTATTCCAGGCCGTCCGCAAGCGTGTACGCCATTTCCAGGTCCGCCGTAGCGCCGGCTTCCTGCATGTGGTAGCCGGAGATGGAAATGGAGTTGAATTTGGGCATGTACTTGGAGGTGAACTCAAAGATGTCCGCAATGATCTTCATGGAGGGATCAGGCGGATAGATGTAGGTGTTGCGCACCATGTATTCCTTGAGAATGTCGTTCTGGATCGTGCCGGAGAGCTGGTCCAGCGTGCAGCCCTGTTCCTGGGCGGCCACGATGTAGAAGGCCAGCACGGGCAGCACGGCGCCGTTCATGGTCATGGAAACGGACATTTTGTCCAGCGGAATGCCCTTGAAGAGGATTTCCATGTCCAGGATGGAGTCCACGGCCACGCCGGCCTTGCCCACGTCACCCACCACGCGGGGGTGGTCGGAGTCATAGCCGCGGTGCGTCGCCAGGTCAAAGGCGATGGAGAGGCCCTTCTGGCCCGCCGCCAGGTTGCGGCGGTAGAAGGCGTTGGATTCCTCCGCCGTGGAGAAGCCGGCATACTGGCGCACGGTCCAGGGACGAGCCACGTACATGGTGGCATACGGTCCGCGGAGGTTGGGGGCCACACCGGCCGTGAAGTCCAAGTGCAGGCAGTCGTCGTACACGCTTTCCGAGTAGGTGGGCGGCACGGGAATCTGTTCATTGGTCATCCAGGTTTCCGTTCCGGAAGGCGTGGCCGGGGCGCCGGCCTTGATTTCAGGATAGGAGGCGGATGCAAAATCAGGAATATTGCTCATTGAATGAAATAGGTTGGTGGTTGTTAGAGGCCGATCTTGTTCTGGATAGCTTCAACGGTGTTGTAGCAGTTGGCCTTGACGTGGATGAAGATATCCACGCCGGCTTCCTTGAACGCTTCCACATGGTCGGCCGGATAACCGGCGAGGGCCACCATCATGTCCGGCTTGATTTCCTTGAGCGCCTTGCAGAAGGCGGGAACGATTTCCGGATAGGTGTCGTCCGTGGAGCAGATCACGCACACGGCGCAACCGCTTTCCGCAGCCGCCCTGGCCGCGTCTTCCGGGGTCTGGAAGCCGGACGGGTAAACCACGTCCAGGCCGCCGGCGCGCAGGAAGTCGCGGGAGAAGTCCGCACGGGCCTTGTGCTGGCGCAGCGGGCCCATGTTCGCGAAGAATACCATCGGGCGGGAGCCTTTTTCCTCCACCCAGGCATCGGCCTTGGCAAGCAGGGATTCAAAGCGTTCCGCCAGGCGGCGCTTCGGCAGGGCTTCCATTTCCAGCGGTTCGCCGCACTTGCAGTCGGCGCCGGCCACGAGAGCCTTGTTGATAAGGCAGGTGGAGAAGCCTTCACTGGCGGCCTTGCAGGCGGAGTCCACGCTCATTTCCACTTCCGGGAGCTGCACGTCCGCATTTTTGCAGCAGCCGTGTCCCTTGGGAGCGGCGCAGGCGGCGCCTTCCGGCGTTTCCAGCTTTTTCTCCGCCAGGTTGACGTACTGGTTGACACCCACGATGGACTGGCGGCGCTGGTCCGCCAGTTCATAGCGCTTGGCGGCGGTGGCGTTTACCTTCTTCTGGATGGAGCCGGCCTTGAGGGCCTTGATGATGCCGCCTTCCTTTTCAATGCCCTGGAAGACGTCCCAGATTTTCCGGGAGGCTTCGTCCGTCAGGTTTTCCAGGTACCAGGAACCGCCGGCGGGGTCCACTACCTTGTCCAGGTTGCATTCGCCCAGCAGAATCAGCGGGCAGTTGCGGGCGATGCGGCGGGAGAATTCGTCTGGCATGCGCACGGCCGCGTCAAAGGGCAGCACGTCAATGCTGTCTACGCCGCCCATGATGGCGGAGAAGGCCTGGGCGGAGCCGCGCAGAAGGTTGACCCACGGGTCCACCTTGGAAAGGGTCCAGAAGGAGGTGCGGGCATGAAGCTTGATTTTGGCAGCTTCCTCACTGCCGCCGCATTCCTTCACGATGATGGCCCAGAGTTCGCGCAGGGCGCGGATTTTGGCGATTTCCAGGAACAGGTTGGCTCCAATGGAGACCGTAAAGCGCATGTGCGCGGCAGCTTCATTCACGGAGATGCCGCGTTCCTCCATGGCGCGCAGGTAGGCCACAGCGGTAGAGAGCATGGAGCCCACTTCTTCAAAGGAGGAAGCGCCGGAGTCCGCATAAGGCAGTCCGCTGACGCCGATGGTCTGGAAGGCGGGAGCGTTGGCGACGGCCCATTTGGTCATCACCGCCATCTGGTCATAGTAGGCGCAGATGCCCTTTCCCCCGCAGAGGGAGCCCTTCATCACGGCCTTGCCCACCGGGTCGTACAGAACGCCGCCCTTGAGGTCCGCCGTGTTGAATCCGGCCGCCTTGTACGTGTTCAGGAACATGGAGAAGGTGCCCAGACCACAGGAGCCGGGCGTGATGTACACGGGCAGCTTGTCAAGCTGCACACCTTTGAGAGCGGTATCCCAGTCGGCCTGCTTGCGCAGCTTCAAGCCGCACTTGCAGTTGAGCTGGACGTTCACGGCAGTGAGGCCGCGGTCCAGATCGTGCAGAAGCTTGCCGTTGAAATCTTCCGGAGTGGAGGCGGGAATGCTCTGGGCAATTTCGCAGGGCTTTTCCATATAGCCCAGGGCGCGCGTTCCGCGGCGGTACGGGAATTGCCCGGCAGGCGCCACCGGAGCGTGTTCATCCCATTTGTTATAGATGGGATGCAGAGTGATTCCCTCCACAAGCTTGGTAAAAAGCTTCTTGTCAAAGTCAGCCCCTTTCAAGGCAGCGACGGCTGCCTCACGCCATTCGGCGTATGTGGCTGGTGCGAATTCTCCGAAGTCAACCTCCGGAGCCGTTGTTTTGTTTCCCTGTTGCATGGCGAAGTCAATGGGTAAGGCCTAATATGTTGGTTTTTAGTCATGCGCAAACCAGGCCAGATTTAAAGCGCAGGGTTATTTTAGGAAATCAAACTATAAAGTCCAGCGAGAAAAACACTCCAAGCCCAATGAACGCGAATTTGCCACATCACGCGCGGCGAGCTTGCAAAAACGATGTAAATAGCGTAAATACCGGGATTAAGCATGCCCCCTTCAACTACCGTCAAACTTCCTGCCCAGCTGATCAGGCAGCTTCACTCCTTCCGCCGCCGCCTCAGAACGGTTAAGATGCTGGAAGCCGTATGCCTTGCAGGCATTGCCGTGATCCTTTCCTACGTTCTTCTGTACCTCTCCGACAGATTGTGGGAAACGCCCTCCGCCGTGGGCTGGATTCTTTTTTTCACCGCCATGGCCGGCCTGGCGGTGTTTATCCCGTGGTGGAGCTTCCGGTGGGTGTGGCAGAGGCGCACGGAGGCCCAATTGGCGCGCCTGATTTCCCGGACGGATGCGGCGCTGGGGGACCGGCTCCTGGGCGTCATCGAACTGGATTCCGAAAAGTACGGGCGCCAGTACAGTTCTGAAAAATTGAAAGCGGCCGCCATGGAACAGGTGGCCCGCGAAGTGTCCGCGCGGGATCTGACGGTGAATATCCCCAGGCCCAGCCACAAGAAATTGTTCGTCCTGCTGGCCATCCTGGCCTTATGCACGGCAGGCGTATGCCTGGTGAGCCCGGAAGCGGCGGGGAACGCCCTGGAACGCTGGCTCCAACCGTTCGATCCTCCGGAACGCTATACGTTCACCCAGCTGGACCCTACGCCGGATTCCCTGGTCATTCCCCTGGGGGAAAGCTACCTGTATGAGCTCAAACTGGCGAACGCCACCAAGTCCCGCCCGCAGACGGCGGAGTATTTCTTCCGCAACAGGGTGCGCCAGCAGGCCCCCCTGACGGACGACGCGTATAAAATCCACATTCCACCCATGCAGCAGGCGGACAGGCTGGAGTTTTTCGCGGGAGACGTCGTGCGGCGGCTGAAAATCATTCCGAAGGCCCGCCCCTCCCTGCTGGGCGCTACGGCCACCGTGGCCTACCCCGCCTATATGGCGCGCCCCGACGGGCAGGAGGCCATGCGCGCAGGCGTCATTTCCGCCCCGGAAGGCTCCACGCTGACGTTGAAGGTGACTGCCTCCCAGAACCTGGCATCCGCGGCGGACGCGCAGGGTAAGCCGCTCCGCGTGGAAGGGAGCAGCGTTGTCATTCCGGATATCCGCCTGGAAAAAGACCCCAGGGAAATAGAACTCACCTGGACGGACAGCGACGGCCTTGCGACCTCCCAGCCTGTGCGGATACGCCTGGAACCCATTGAGGACAAGCAGCCTTCCATTTACCTGAGAGGAGGGGAGAATGACCGCTACGTGCTGGAAGACACCAGCATTGAATTGGAGGTGGAGGCGGCGGACGATTTCGGCCTCCGGGAAATGGGGGTGGAATGGCAGGGGGAAAAATCTTTTTACGACGATGAGGAAGAGAACGCCGCCTCTCCGGACCCGGCCAAGGCAGGCAAGCCCGTTCCCGGCCTGCGCGGGGAAAAGGTTCTGGCGGACGGCCATCCCACCCAGGCCAGCCTGAAAGGGACGTACCTGTTCCAGGCCAGGGCGCTGAAATTGTCCCCCCAGCGCGTCGTCGTGCGCGGGTTCACGCAGGATTACAAGCCCGGGGGAAAACGCGTTTATTCGGAACCCATGATCATCTTCGTCCTTTCCAAATCAGAGCATGCCCAGATGATCCGCAATGAACTGGAACGCATCACCAGCGAGCTGGAGGGGATGATCCGCCGCATGGACGCCATGACGGACGAGGCGAAACGCCTGAAAGGAATGGAAGGCAGTGAATTGAAAAAGGCGGAGTCCCAGGAACGCCTGCACGCCCTGGCGGATGAAGAACAGACCAACAGGCGCGAATTGAGCGACCTGCTCAACCGCTCGGAGGACCTGTTCAAGGAGGCCTCCCGCAACCCCCAGATAGACCCCTCCGGCATGAAGGAGTTCATGAAGGGCATCTCCATGCTCAAGCCCATTCCCAACGGCCCCATGAAGAAGGCGCAGAAGCAGTTCCGGGATTCCGCCTCCGAGAACCGCTCCGAACAGGAGAGCCGGAAGGACCTGGACGACGGGGAGAGCTCCCATTCGGACGCCACCCAGGCGCTTAAAGACGCCATGAACCAGCTTTCCAAGTCCGCGCAGGACATGGAGGCCAGCACCTTCGTGGCGCGGCTCAAGCAGGCCGCCGCCAAGGAGGATTCCATCGCGAACGCGCTTGCCGGCCAGATCAATATCATTGTGGGCATGACCATGGATGAACTTGACCCCTCCACCAAACGGGAGATGGAAACCATCGCCACCCTTCAAAACGCCTCCACGCAGGACATCGGCTGGATTCTGGAAGACCTCAGCTATTACAAGTCCCGCACCGGGGAACGCATTTACAGCGACCTGTACAACCAGATGAACGCCTTCTCCCTCCGCGAAAAGCTGGACTTGGTGCACGGCAACATCCTGAACGCGATTACGGCCCGCTCCATTGACGAATCCCGCCTGTATGCCTCCACCCTGCGCCACTGGGCCAAGCTGATAGACGATTACAAGAAGAGCCGCGGCGGCGGCGGAGGCGGAAGCGGCGGTGGCGACCAGGCCTCCATTTCCGACGCCGAGTTCGAGTTCATGCTGAAAATCATCCGCATGATCCAGCAGGAACAGGACATCCGCATGCGCACCCGCGCCGCCGAGCAGGAACACCGCAAAACCCTTACTGCGCCAGCCCCATGAATACCGTGAACCTTTCCGCCCTGATTCTGGCAGTTTCCCTGCCCTGCGCCGCCGCTCCGGAGCCCGCTCCGGAATATTCCGCCAAGCACAAGGAAACGGCCTCCAAGCTGGCCGGACAACAGGACGAACTCCAGGCGGACACCTCCGACCTGATCCTGGGAGAAACCAACGAGAATGTGGTGGATCTGCTGAAAAAGTGCCGCCATGCCATGAATGACGCCGTGGACCTGCTGGAGGTTTACAATACGGGCGGCCAGACGCTGGCCGCCCAGTCGGACGTGATTGAGCTGATCTACCAGGCCGCCAAGGCCAAGATGACCGGAGCCGGCGGACAACCCAAGCCCGGAGGACAGGCCCTGATGGACATGCTGCGCCAGCTACTGGGCATGGACAACGATTCCCAGTCTGCGGAACAGCAGGACGGGGAGGGAGAAGGCGAAGGAGAAGGACAGAACGGCTCCCAGAAAGGCAAGGGAAACAATCCCGGACACGGAGCGGACGGAAAATCCAACATGGCCTCCACCCAGGAGAAGGGCGTTTCCAATCCGGACATGGCTACGGAAACGCGCTCCGTTCCCAAATCCACCGGCATGTCCGCGGACGACATGCCCTCCGAATTCCGCAAGGCGCTGGACGCCTACAACAAAACCCTTCAGAAGTAAACATGCACGCCCGCCGGGCGGCTCCCGCCCGTGAATGAACAATAACTCCCTTTCCCCCATGAAAAAGGCCCTCATCCTTCTTACCGTTCTTCTCTGCTGCATGGCGGCCGCGCCGCAGAACGCCGCTGCCCAATCCTCCATGAGAACGTCTTCCCCCGTGCCGCCCCAGGTGGAGCTGATGTACGTGAAGGGACTCCGTTACCTCCAGAACGCCCAGAAGACGGACGGCACCTATGATGGCACCTACGGGCAGGAGCCCGGCATCATCGGCTTCTGCCTCATGTCCGTGCTGGCCCACGGGGACGACCCGAACACGGGGCCGTACGCCACCATGGTGCGCCGCTGCGTGAATTACATCCTTTCCAAGCAGAACAGGGGATCCGGCTACATTGGGGATTCCATGTACAACCACGGTTTCGCCACGCTGGCGCTGGCGGAGGCCTACGGCATGGTGAGGGACGACCGCATAGGCCCCGCCCTCCGGAAGGCCGTGGCCCTGACGCTGACCGCCCAGAAGAAGAACAAGACGGGAGGCTGGCGCTATTCCCCGGAGTCCACGGATGCGGACAGCACGGTGACCGGCTGCCAGATCGTCTCCCTGTTCGCGGCGCGCAACGCGGGCATTCCCGTGCCGGACGAGGCCTTTGAACGCGGCCTCAAGTATATGGCTTCCTGCCGTGACAAGAAGGGCGCCTACGGCTATACCGGCCCGGCGGGCCCCCGCGTCACCCTCACCGCCATCGGCTCCCTGACGCTGTCCCTGGCACGCCTCAAGACGGACCCGTCCTTCAAGGATTCCCTGGCCTACCTGAAAAAGAACCTGAATTACCGGGATTCCTCCTACCCGTTCTATTTTGAGTATTACATGTCCCAGGCCCTGTTCCATGCGGACCAGGAGGTATGGAAGGAATGGAATTACAAGAACATGCGCTACCTGGGCGCCTCCCAGGCACCCAACGGTTCCTGGCTCTCAGACCATTCCGCAGCGTATTCCACCTCCGCGGCCCTGCTTTCCCTGGCGCTCAATTACAGATTTTTACCCATCTATGAACAATAGAATCCGTCTTTCCCTCCTGCTGGCTCCGGCCTGCCTGCTGACCGCCTGGGCCAATTCCGTCGTGGACGTGGTCACGGACAGCAATTACCGCCTCCGCGGGGAAATCGTCTCCTACGGCAAACAGGGCATCGTCATCAAGCACCCGGCCATGCGCCAGAACGCGGTCATCCTCCCGTCGGAAATCCGCGCGCTTTATTTCACAGGCACCTCCTCCCCGGACCTGCGAGCCAGGGACAAGATTTTCATGGCCACGGGGCACCGGGACATCATCCCGTGCAACATCATCTCCATCACGCAGGACAAGGTGCAGTACCGGGACATGCTGGGCAACGAGCGTTCCATCCCCCGCGACCAGGTGGCCGGCTTCCGGCTGGATACGCTCCAGGAAAAGGGCTTCTGGCAGGAACCCCTGATTTTCGACAACAGCTGGGTTTATTCCGGCAACCGGGAGGACGATTACCGCACCCAGTCCGGAAGAAAACTGATGAACGCCCTGAAACCGAAAATCCAGGGAGACAAGTACCAGTACCGGCTGGGCAACAGCGACTACCCCACCTGGATTCCCCTGTACAAGAACATCGGCCTGGATCCTTCCTCCTTCACCTTCCGCACCACCATGACGATGGACGGCAACAACGACCGCGCCGGCATTGTCTTCTGCTTCGGAGGGAACGAGAACATTCCCTTCCGGTCCAATTCCGGCAGCAGCCTGAACAGGCTCATGCTCAGCATCGCTCCCGGCAAATGCACCCTTCTCCGGGAACAGAAGTCCGGCATCATCGTGCTGGGGGAAGTGGACATCCCCACCCCTACCCTGACGGAAGGCGTGGATATCAGGCTGACGGCCTCCCGGCAGGGAGAGAACGAGCAGGTTTACGAGCTGCTGGTGGGAGACCTGCCGCCCAAGCTGATGACGGACCCCAGCCCCCCGGAACAACCGTTGCAGGGGGACGCCTTCGGCCTCCAGATGGAAGGGCACGTCTCCCTGACCATCAGCAGGCTGGCCCTTTCCTCCATCACCCTGAGCGCCAAATCCGTGACCAAGAATGGAAATGCCGCAACGGACCTTGTCCTGACGAAGGAGGAGGACGCCATTCCCGGTTCCATCAGCGGCTACAACAGCAGGAATAAGACGCTGACTCTTTCCACGGACAAGGAATATCCGGGCATTCCCCGGGAGCTTTCCATCCCCGCCAAGTATCTGGATACCGTCTTTTTCGCGGAACAGAACAAGAAGGACGATTCCCGCTCTGCGGCATGCCACAGCATTCTGATGAAGGACGGCTCCCGCCTGCACGGCAACATCCTGAGCATGGATTCCCTGAGAATCATCCTGCGGCATCCGCAGCTCGGGCAGATTTCCCTGCCCCTGAAAAACATCACCCGCGTGGAGTTTCTGAATTCCGCACAGCCATCCCGCTCCACCCCCTGATATATCCGCCATGAAACAAGCAATAACGCTTTTCCTGGGCGCCTGCATCCTGCTGGCCGCCGCCCTTCCGCCCGCCGCACGGGCGGAAGGGGTCATTACGCTTAAATCCGGGGAAAAACTGCCGGGCAGCCCGGACACGCTGGACAGCCCGTACCTGAAAGTCCGCTCCAGCATTCTTTCCAAACCCGTGGATGTCAACCTGGAGGAGCTTGACGAGCTGGTTTCTTCCCGTCCGCTGGAGATACCGGAGCAGTTTTCCGTCATCAGGCTCGCCAACGGGGACGAGTTTTACGGCACCCTGAAGGTGCTGGATACGGAGAGCCTTCAACTGCAAACCGCGTGGGGCGGCCTGCTTCCCGTCAACAGGAAGTACGTGCGGCACATCGGGTTCGACTCCCAGAAAGCCTACCTGCGCAACGCGACGGAATCCCTCCAGGGCTGGAAGTCCTCCGCCAACAGCATGCTCCCGGAATGCCGCAACGGGTACTGGATCATGCGCGGCTCCAACAATACGGAACTGCAAACCTCCTTCCCCATGCCGTCCCGCCTCCATGTACAGTTTTCCCTTTACCATACCAATACGTTCCGGATCAATCTCTCCCTCTGGCAGGACTCCAATTCCGGAAGCAGCATTGACCTGGGCCTCTCCCTGGAAAAGGCGGAGCTCTCCAAGAACAGTTCCGGCCAGTACCGGACGCTGGGGAGGGTGAAAAGGAACACGGAACGGAACTGGTATGCCGACAAGAGCGTCAAGCGTTCCGACGTTCATTTTTACGCCGACCCGGAAAAAGGCAATTACTACCTGTACGTCAACGGAGAACAGGTTGGCCGGTGGGAAGAGGTCAAGGACATGGACAATATCTTTGAGAATGAAAGCGGGGACGATGAGGAAGAAGACAGGGAAGCCTCCAAAAAGCATGAATTCAAACCGGGCAACACTCTTGCCGTGAGCGGTTACGACGGCTTGAACATGGCCGTGTTCAACCTGAACGTGTTTGACTGGAACGGCGCCCTCCCCCACCTGGCGGAGGAACAGGACATCATTTCCAAGTACGACACGGACGCCCCCAGGGACAAGGCCCTGCTGGTGAACGGAGACGTGCTCCGGGGAGCCATTTCCCTCCAGGAAAACGGCTCCATCCGCATCAAGTCGGACCACTATGACGTGACCATCCCCACCGCCAAGGTGCGCGCCCTGGACCAGAAAAGCCAGGAGGAGAAGAAACTGCCGGAGGACGGCGCGGACACCCGCGTTTTCCTGACGGACCAGAGCATCCTTTCACTGAACCTGGAGACCCTCAGGGACGGCTTCATGGAAGGGCGTTCCGCAGCGCTGGGAAAAGTCAGAATCCCGCTGAAATCCATCCGGAAAGTCCAGTTCAACCTGCAAAGCCCGGAGCTCCGGAAGCAGAGGGAAACGCCGTTCCGGAACAGGTAAAGGCGCGCCGCACGCGTTTTAGCCAATCCGGTTCCCGGGAGCGTTTAAGAGCGCATGCGTCAATGCTCCTCCATTTCCTCCGCCCGCCGCACGGCGCTTTTCACCGCCTGAATCCAGGCATTGCGGAATCCGCATTCGTCCAACGCGTTCAGGGCGGCAATCGTGGTGCCTCCGGGGGAAGTCACCTCATCCCGGAGCGCCATGGGATGCTTCCCGGTCTGTTCCAGCATGAGGGCGGAGCCCCGCATGGTTTCCACGGCCATTTCCAGGGCGGTTTTCCTGGGCAGTCCCATGGCTACGCCGGCGTCCGAAAGAGCGTCCAGCACCGTAAACATGTAGGCGGGCCCGCTGCCGGAAATGGCGGAAACAGCGTTCATCCTGGCTTCCTCCACCTTGTAGACGGAGCCGCAGCCGGAGAGCAGCCGCCGGGCCGCCTCCTCATCTTCATCCGTCACGGCGGCTCCCGTGCTGTAGGCGATGACCCCGGCCAGCACCATGCACGGGGTATTGGGCATGGCGCGCACGATGCGCGTTCCGTCGCTGGCGCAGGCTTCCATGTCATCCAGGGAGATGGCGGCAGCGATGGAGATCAACAGCGGCAGCTCCTCCCCCCGTTCGGAAAGGGAGGAAATGAGGGAAAGTACGCCGTGCGGCTTAACGGCCAGAATCAGGGCCTCCACAGCGTCCGCCGCATCCGCCTCCGTGGCCGCTTCATGCACGCCGGGGTATTCCTGCTGAAGGGCCTGCACGTTTTCATGGTGGTGGTCGTACACCCAGACTTCCTCCGGGGACACCGCTCCGGCTTTCAGCATGCCGCGCAGGAGGGCGCCGCCCATTTTTCCCAGTCCAATGATACCTGTTTTCATGGTTGATGATTTTCTTGCGGTCAAAAATATAAACGGTTTATAGAAAATAAAGATATTAATTACAACCTGTGAAAGTGAAAGATAAACTTTTGCACCTGTTTCCTCCAGCTTTCAGTGGCAAATTATTCGTAAAAATTGTAAACGGTTACGCTCCAGTCTATTCCGCCTGATTTACTTTGCAGAAGCAGCCTTCCACATGGTCGTTCACAAAGCCGGCCGCCTGGAAAAAAGCGTAGCACATCGTTGAACCGAAGAATTTGAAGCCTCTCTTTTTCATGTCTTTGCTCATGGCGTCAGATTCGGGAGATGTGGCGGGGATTTGGCCTAGGGTCTTGAAATTGTTAACAACAGGCTGACGGCCGGGGAAGAATGAAAGGGCATACTGGTAGAAACTGCCGAATTCTTTCTGAACAACCATAAACAGTTTCGCGTTATTGACTGTGCTATTGATTTTCAAACGGTTTTTGACGATTCCATCAAATTGCATCAACCGGTCGATGTCTTCCGGCGTCATTTGCGCTACTTTCTCCACATCAAAGCCATGGAAGGCTTCCCGGTATCCTTCGCGTTTCCGGAGGATAGTAATCCAGGCCAAGCCTGCCTGGGCGCTTTCAAGCACCAGAAATTCAAACAAGGTTTTGTCGTCGGTAACGGGTTTGCCCCATTCTTCGTCATGGTATTTTATATATAGTTCGTCTGTTCCGGCCCAACCGCAACGTGCATTGATGATGTCTTCCATACTTTTCCAGGTTAAAATTCCTTTTTCCTGAACAGCCATGCGGCCAGCGTCATGTGAAAGACGAAGTACCCCAGCGTAATCAGGGCCAGACTGCCGAACAGGGAAAGGGGAATGGTCTGCCCGTTCAGGGCGGAATCCGTTACGGAATAAATCTGGAAATTCGGAAAGATGAGGGCAAACAGCCTGCTGCCCGCCATTTCCCACCAGGAGATGCCTCCCGTTCCGGAGCCCACCCACAGGGAGAGCGCCTGCGTCTGGAACAGCCCCGCCAGATAGACCATGAACGTCAGCAGCGCGCTGATGATGGTTCCGTTCGTCATGCAGGACATCAGCAGCGTGAGGGAGGAGAGGACCACGAATTCGCACATCATGACGCCCAGGCCCGTCTGCACGTTCCAGGTAGCGCCCTGGAGGCGGATTCTGTCCAGGTACGGCTGCATTTCCTCCACCGTATAGCGGCCTTTCAGGGAGGCGATCTGCTCCGCCACCACCGTATCCGTCCGCAGCCACAGCACCAGCGTCATCACAGCGTCCATCAGCAGCACGGCGATCAGGGTGAGGGCCAGCACCCCCAGCACCTTCCCCATCAGGTAGTCGATGCGAGGAACCGGCTTGCACAGGATGGTGTACAGGATGCGGTCTTCCGCGTCCTTGGGGATAATAAGGGCCGTGGCCGCCACGCAGAAAAAGAGGCCGAACACCCGCATGGCGCCGTAAGCGGAGTTTTTCAGCAGAACGAGTTCATTGATTCCCCCGGTTTCCGGCCCCAGCACCGCGCTCAGGCGGAAGGAGCTCAGGGCCAGCAGAGCCACGGCAAAGAGGCCCAGAAAGAGAAACACCTTCATCCGCACGAGCTGCGTGAAGGTGGTACCGGCGATTACGGCCATGCGCCTGGGCGAAGGTATATAACCGGAGGTAATCCATGCCATGCGGACCATCTTGCCGTATTCCGGAACAAATAAAAGAGCTTTTTATTTCATGTGCTGAACTCCTTCCGCCTTGAAGAAGCTTCCCTCCCGTGTTCTCATGGGGCGCGTATGAGTCTACGATCCCAGTTGGAAGAATTGCTTCCGGAACTTTTGCCTTCCGACCCGGCCCAGGCCATCAAGGGGACCGAACTCATCCGCCTGGTGCGCCTGAGGCTGGGTGAGGAGTATTCAGACGCCTCCCTGCGCTACCATTTCTCCTTCATGGCCTCCGAGCCGGACTCGGAAATCGCCAAGGTGGAGCGCGGCCAGGGCTATTACAGGCGCGTTCGGGACCGGGACGGCAAACCGGCGGCCAGGGGGCTGCTGCCCCTGTTTCTGGGGGAAAACGAACCGGACGCGCTGAACTGCCGCGCCAAGGCGCTGGCCCTGGCCGTGCGCCAGTATGATACCACGGGCCGCGGGGTTTTCGTGTTCAGCACCAGTGAAACGGGAACCTCATGGGTGAAGCCGGACCTGGCCGTCGTGGAATGGCCGGATGGGGAATGGGAGGGGAACGCGCTGGTCTTCGACCAAAGCGCGCTCCAGCGCCGCCGCATGATCGGAGCGCCCATGATGGGCATCCGCAGCGTCTGCGTGGCCCGCATGCCCGGAGGAGAAGACGGCAGGAGGGAGTTTTTCAGGACCCTGGCCACGTCCCGCTGGGCGCAGTGCGGGGAACTGGTCATCGTGGGGAAACTTCCGGATGATTCCGAATGCGCCGCCCTGCGCGGACTGGCCGCCGAATTCGGCGTAGGCGTCGTGTGCCTGGAAATTGCAGACGAACGCCTGTGCGAACTGCCGGGGGCGGAAGAGATTTTCAAGGCAGGGGACGAGGAATGCGCCGCCCTGCTGGCGGAGCTGACGCCCGTGCGCCTGGCTTCCAGCCGCCTGAAGGCGCTGGAGGCCGATACCGGGGAAACCCTGGGCGGGGAATTCGGCGCCCTGTTCGACTGGCTGGCCGCCTGCCTGGAACGCGGCAGCGTGGAGGAATACGAATTCCGGGTTTCCTGTTATTGAATACGGCAGAGAGATTCTTGACAGAACTTGCGTATTGAATTAAAGATTTTCCCGGCCCCAACCCGCCCTCCCCCCTGACATGGAACAAGAAACCCTGGTTTACCCGCTTGCGAACAATACCGTTCTGCAAGACAAGTATACGATATTGAATGTGCTGAACGCCGGAGGCTTCGGCATTACGTACCTGGCGCTGGACAATCCCCATTCCCGGTACGTCGTCATCAAGGAATGCATGCCGGACGCCTACGCCTTCCGGGACATGGAAACCGGCTTCGTCCACCCGCGGGACGAACAGGCCGCCGTCAACTTCGCCCAGAGCATTTCCAACTCCCGGCAGGAGGCTTCCGTTCTGGCCCAGCTCAACCACCCCGGCATCGTGCAGGTGTTCGACATGTTTGACGCCAACGGCACCTGCTATTACGTTATGGAAAACATCCAGGGGCAGACCCTGTTCGACCTGATGACCACCATGCACGCCACCGGACAGAGCATGGACCCGGCACGGGCCACGGACCTTCTGTTCCGCCTGCTGGACATCCTGCACTACCTTCACGCCATGGGGGTTTACCATTGCGACATCAAGCCGGGAAACATCTTCATCCAGCCGGACGGCACGCCCAAGCTGATCGACTTCGGCGCCGTGCGCACCAAGACCCTCCAGCACCAGGGCCTCGTCCAGATCACTCCCGGCTACACGCCGCCGGAATTCTACCCCGGACGCCGGAGCGAAATCGGCCCCTGGTGCGACATGTACGAGCTGGGCGCCACGTTCTACGAATTGCTTACGGGCCAGGTCCCCCACCCGGCGGACCAGCGTTCCGTGGTGGACCGCAACCCGAAGGTGACCAGTTACGCGGCCCTGCGGAAGACATACCCCATGAACTTCCTTTCCGGGATTGACAAGGCCCTGTCTCCGGATGAACGCAGCCGCTTCCATTCCGCCAAAGCATGGAACGATTACATCAACGCCATGGCGGCCGCAGGAACCCTGCAAGCCGGAGGAGTGGCGCGGAAAGCCCTGCCCAAGGCCAGAAAGAAATCTTCCGCAGGCACCGCCTTCGTCATCATCCTTCTCATCGCGGCGGCGGCCGTCTGGATATGCTGGAAGCAGGGCCTGCTTCAATTTTAAATCCTATCCTGACTTTTTATTGTCAAAAACAATAAAAATCGCCTCTGTTATTACAGAAAAAGGGTGATTCCTTCGCCGGGGCAAATGTTATACATTCACTATTGATGAAATTTTATATTGATCAATGCATCATTTTTTCTTAGCCTTTGCCTTCTCATAATGACTATGTTTTCTCGTCCAATATGTTACACCAATAGTAATCGAATTACTATACAATATGTCTGCAAGATTCTCATTCTATTTGTTCTATGGTCGACAGCTGGGGCAGAAGATGCTGAAAACGAAGAAATAGAAGGTCTTAAAATTGTATCGAAGACGGAACTTCATTCCGCAAAATTCAATATGGGAATCAGCAAGGATTCCAAAGAAGATGACCTAAAACGCCAAACCATTGGAGTAGGAGAAACAATCACCATTAGTTTGGAAGCGAAACCAGCCTTGATGGGAGACCCTAAAAAACTGGAATGGATCGTCACGGATGAAGAAGGTGTATTGATTCTTCCTGAAAAAATGAAAGGAATCACATCTTTTGATGCTCAAGCTAAACCAACAGCAGAAAAAAACGGACAGGTTACGGTTACAGTAAAAACAGAAGGGGGATTAGTATCCAAACCATATTCTCTTAAGATTGTCATCCCTGAGGGAGCAAAGGTACAAAAACTCAAGGAAGGCCAGGATACTCCTCCTCAAATTCAGGAACAAATGCCGGGAGTTCCCTTTGCTTCAGCCTGGATGATTATCCAATTAACCATTC
Source organism: Akkermansia sp. GGCC_0220 (assembly GCF_017566105.1). Classification (NCBI taxonomy): domain Bacteria; kingdom Pseudomonadati; phylum Verrucomicrobiota; class Verrucomicrobiia; order Verrucomicrobiales; family Akkermansiaceae; genus Akkermansia; species Akkermansia sp. GGCC_0220. The sequence goes on along the minus strand of NZ_JABFCI010000002.1, from coordinate 68,341 downwards.
ATCCTCTTGACGTAAATTTCTCAAAAATGAAAATCAAGGAAATAGACGAAGGATATGTCAATCCCCAGCATAATAAAAACAATCGTCCACCACATAACCCCAATCCCAAGCCCGTGGAAATTCAGCAGACTAACCAGTTTAAGGACGAAATAGCTCTTGATTTGCCGATCACCAAAGATCAATTAAACATTCTGGATAAGGAAAACCCGATGACATGGGGACACAAATGCTGGTTCAGGTTAGTGTCGGCACAATCAAACGGTAATGATCCAGAGTTATGTGCGGGCGTCGCACGTGGTATTATGAATTGCAGTATTTCCAAAACAAATAAGGATATTACAATAGAAATTGATAAATTCCACTCTGAGAAAAATCCGGTTAAGGTACAAAAAACAACCCCTATTCCGAATAATTTAAATAACTGATCATGAAAAGTATTTTTTTCATTTTGCTTGCTCTGGGTATGACCGAACCGATAAACGCCAATCTCGTCAAGATCAAGACCGTTCATCCTGTTCCCGTTAATCCAGAGCCTGCCAAGCTCAATCCTGTCAAGCTTGATCCATCCCTAAAGCCACCATCATCCTTAAAAAATCTTCCTCCGCGCCCTGAAGAATTCAAAGAATTTGAAAAACTACTCGGCCAGGGCGATATGAAGAGTTTCTATAATACGGCTGAGAAATTATACAGAAAAATCGGTTGTATAAATGAGACTTCCGCCAGTAAAGAAATGATTTCATATCAATTATGGCTCTTCTACTATTTGGGAGCAGCTCCTATTGGTTATCAAGACCTGAGCCATCCTTCTAAGGAAAATATTTCTCCTTTCATCGGTTCCAAAAACGATATTCTACTAAAGCATTGGGTATTTGATTCTATGCTTTTCCTAGATCATTCAAAGATCGCATCAAAACTTGATATTCGAGAAAGGGAGATAAATCTTCTTACTGCATCCTATGCTTCAGCTTATATTAAGCAGTTCCGTTCCGTAGCCAATAACGGATTCAGCGATACATTCCCAACGGAAGACGAGATATTCGGGAAAGAATATATCCGAGGACAGTTTGAAGCACGCAGACGTTACAGTGACATGTATGTCACTGCCCAAAACCGCCAGTTAAGTGCAAAATCTAATCTGGAACGCATGGAAAAACTCTGGATGACAATTCTTATAAAGCATTTTTCCAACAGCAAAGCGGATATTCTTAAATTCATCCGCATGGCAGGGTACCGGGACGGGGAAATGGTAGATCTGTTTGACAGGACGGTGGGCCGCGGCCCAAAGACAGACTTCATCTACAAGGGATTCCGTAAAAACGACTTGCGCTAACACTTCTTTTATCAAAAAACGGAAAATATTTTTTAAAATTATTTTTCTTTAGAAAAACAAGGCCGGACGCGTGGATCCGGCCTTGTTTTTTATTCCAGTAGATCGTGAGATTTTTTTACAGGCTTTCCCCGAAGTCCCGGCGGTACTTGGCGGCCAGCTTTTCAGGCCAGTCGCTCTTGGCGCGGAGCTTGCCCATGAAGAAGCGCAGGACGGGCGGTTCCTCCACAAATTCCAGGCCGCCGATCAGGTCGCGGTTGTCGTAGAGCCACTTCATGCGGTCCGCCACGTATTTGACCTGGGACAGCGTGAAGACCCGGCGCGGGAAGGCCAGGCGGAGCAGTTCCACATCCGCCAGAATGTCGTTGCCATTTTCGTCGCGGACGCTGGAGAGCGTGCCGCGTTCCATCCCGCGCACGCCGGAGGCGATGAAGAAGGCCGCCGCCAGGGCCCCGGCAGGATAGTCCTCCTGCGGAATATGGGGCAGGAAGCGCCCGGCGTCAATATGGGCGCCCAGGCCGCCCGCGGGGGTCACGCAGGGAATGCCCATGTCCACCATCTGGCCGATGAAGTATTCAATGAAGGAGGGGCTCTGGGAAATCACGGTCAGGTCCGTGGTTTCATACAGGCCCACGGCCATGGCTTCAATTTCACGCACGGAGATGCCGCCGTAGGTCAGGAAGCCTTCAAACAGGGGAACCAGGTGCTCCATTTTCTTGGCGATGGAGCGGTCGTTCGTGCAGATGCCGCCGCCGCGGGAGGAGGAAACCTTGCGGGCGGAGAAGTATACCAGGTCCGCCAGGCCGCACATGGTTTTCAGGATGTCAGCGCAGGAGGAGTCCTTGAACTCGTCTTCACGCATCTTGATGAAGTAGGCGTTTTCCCCGATCAGGGAGGCGTCCAGCACCAGCATGATGCCGAATTCGTCGCAAATGCCGCGGATTTCACGCATGTTGGCAATGGAGAAAGGCTGGCCGCCGATTAAATTGGTGGAGGCTTCCATGCGCACGAAGGGAATTTTGTCCGCCCCGTGACGGGCGATGCAGTCCCGTAGCTTGCCGGGGTCCAGATTGCCCTTGAAGGGATTGGTGCTGACCGGATTGACGGCTTCATCCGCCACCAGTTCCTCAATCTTGCCGCCGTTCAGGTCAATATGGGCGTGCGTGGTGGTGAAATGGTAGTTCATGGGAACCACGTCCCCGGGCTTCACGAAGGTGCGGGCGATGATGTTTTCACAGGCGCGGCCCTGGTGGGCGGGAAGCAGGTATTCCTTGCCGAAGACGTCCCATACGGCCTGCTTCAGGCGGTCAAAGCTCTGGGAACCGGCATAGGCGTCGTCCGCACGGAACATGGCGGCGATCTGGTTGTCGCTCATGGCGTTGACGCCGGAATCCGTCAGCATGTCCAGGTAAACGTCGTTCGTGCTGAGCTGGAAGGTATTGAACCCGGCTTCCCGCGCGGCTTCCAGACGGCGTTCCACGGGAACGAGATGCAACTTCTGCACCACGCGGACTTTATGCAGTTCCAGGGGAATTTGCTCCCCATTGTAAAATTTGACAACGTTGGATGGTTCTGAATTCATAAAATAAAAGGTGAATAAAAGTGTAGCAGAATGAGTCCTTTCCGCAACATAAAAGACACCCCGCTTCTTTTTCTCCCCTTCCGGAAAGGCAGGAATGCCGCTGGCAGGAAAAATGTGGAACTTACGGGAGGAAACCTCTAGCGTGAACTCCTATGAAAGAACACTGGAAATTGATTCAACAGCATCTGGGACTGGATGCGGACGGCATCCCCGGTCCCCGGACGGCGCAAGCCCTGATGGAAAAACTGGGCATCCGCCAGCCGGAACATTCCTGGCCCAGCCAGGAGGAAGTGCGCTCCGGGAAGTCCGTCTTCGGCCGCGCGGGGGATGAAAGCAACATGACCAGCATCCGGCTGCCATATATCATGCGGCTGGCATGGGAGAGGAACACGACCGTTTCCACCATGCGCTGCCACAAGCTGGTGGCGGAACCGCTCCTCCGCATTTTCCGGGCCACCCTGGACCATTACGGCATGGAGAAGATACGGGAACTGGGGCTGGACCTGTACGGAGGCTGCTTCAACAACCGCTCCATCATCGGCGGGAAGGCCACGTCCATGCATGCCTGGGGCATTGCCGTGGACATGGACCCGGACAGGAACGGCCTGAACATCCCTGCACCGAAAGCGGTACTGTCCGGACCGGAGTACGCGGCCTTCTGGCAGTTCGTGGAGGCGGAGGGGGCCGTATCCCTGGGACGCGCACGCGATTACGACTGGATGCACTTCCAGTTCGCTACTCTTTGACCGGAGCGGACGGGTCCGTGCGCCAGCCCTCCTCCCAGCGGCGGCGGAGGGCTGCCCAGTCCAGCCCTTCCCCGCCATGCCCCAGGAAGGAGCGTTTTTTCAGTTCACGGAAGTTTTCTCCGGGCAGATGGAGCAGCTCCCCCCGGTCATAGGCGTCCTGGTCGCACATGCCGTTGAAGAGGGGCGTCCACTGCCAGCGGCGCACGCCCAGGTAGTTCTTGAACGTATCCACCAGCTCCGTCGTGCAGTTGGCGGTGACGGTGTTGTAGTAACGCGGGCGTTCGTGGAGGCTATTGATTTTTTCCGCAAAGCCCAGGAAGGCTTTTTTCAGGTTTTCCCTGCCGATGTTGATGCGGTACAGGTACATGTCCTCCTTCCGGTAGCTGGTGCGCAGGCCGAACAGGTCTTCCTCGTCCGCCAGAATGTAAATCACGTTAAATTGCTTGTAGAGGCCCGGAATGGTCCCCTGCTCCACCCCTTCCGGCAGGCGCGTTTCCACGGAGAGGGCCAGATGCCTTCCGTCCTCAAAGCCGAAGGAGAGCATGGTATGGGCCACAAATTCCATGCCGTCCCAGTGGCTCACGGCGAAGTCCAGCGTGGACAGCTTGTCCAGGTCAAAGCGGCGCGTCACGTAGCGCGCGTCGAAGTCCCGCTCCGTCCGGTAGACGAAGCTGCGCACGTCTTTCACCACGATTTCATTCCCGTTGATTTCCACGGCGGGCAGGCGGCTCCAGGACGGCTGCCACTCCTTACCGTTCGTCGCAGGAATGCACAGGTAGTACGCCAGCAGCAGGGCCAGCACACCCCAGGAGGCGCGCCAGAATACGGGCCGCTTCCTGCGGAAAACAAAAGCGCAGGCCATGGCGGCTACGTAAAGCCATACCAGAACGGCGCCGCCCCATACATTGTAAAATACCACGCCCGCCGCCCATACGGAGAGGCCGAACCACGCCGCAAACATCAGGACGCGGGCGGCTATCAGGCCCGCATGGCGCAGGGAAGGCAGGTGCATGGAAGATGAAAAAAGAGGCCGCGCGCTCCGGTTCATGAAACGCGCGGCCCGTGATGGGGGTTATCTGAAGGAAAGGCCCTTTACCTTGTCCGCCAGGGCTTTCAGCACGCGCTGGTGCGCGGCGTCCACTTCCGCAGCCGTGAGGGTCTTGGCCGGATCCCTGTACAGGAAGGTGTAGGCAATGGATTTGCGGTCCGCCGGGAGCTTTTCACCGGAGGGGTCCGTGAATACGTCAAAGCAGGAGTAGCTGACAAGCAGTTTTTCCCGTGCGGCTTCAATGGCCTTCACGATGTCCGCATTGGGCGTGGAAAGGGGCAGTTCCATGGCCGCATCACGGGAGGAGCCGGGGAACTGGGGCAGTTCCGCGGCCTTCACGGGAGCGGTGAGGATTTCCTGCATCTTGCGGAGGTCCAGTTCCGCCACGTACACGGGCTGGTCCAGGCCCAGCTCCCGGCAGCGCGCCAGGGACAGGCGGGCGAAGTAGCCGCAGGCCTTCCCGTCAAGCTGCACGTCCGCCCCCAGGGCGGCCTGTTCGCGCGGTTTGGCGGGGGTCAGCGTAAAGCGGTGGCCCGGAGCCAGCGCTTCCATGACGGCCAGCAGGTCTTCAAAGGAGGCCTGTTCCGGCCTGGGGTCCGCCCAGGAGCGCGCCGTGCGGTCCCCGGAAAGCAGGATGCCCAGCGTATCCGTTTCAATGTCCCTGCCCTTGCCGCCGCCCGTATTGCGGAAGACGCGGCCAAGCTCAAAGAAGCGCAGGCCGGAGACGCCCTGGTTGCTGTTGCGCACGGCGGCGGCAATCAGGCCGGGCGTGTGCGCGGGGCGCAGCACGGAGTGGTCCTCGCTGAGCGGCAGGGACACGCGGATGAGGTCGCCGTCCTGCAGGGGGCGCAGGGGCAGCGCGTCCTTCACCTGGGCGATGGCGCCGTCAGCGGCTTCAGAGGCGATGAGCTTGATGGTCTGGGTTTCATAGAACCCCAGGGACGCCAGCTTGCGGCGCAGGCCCATCTGGAAGTTGTAGGCCACGTCTACGGGGGATTCCGTGACGAAGGGGCCGGAGAAGCGGGACGGGATGCCGTCCAGCCCGAAGACGCGGACGATTTCCTCCAGCAAGTCGCAGGGGCGCGTAAGGTCCAGGCGGTGGGGGGGGATCAGCCAGCATTCCGGGGCGTCCGGAACCTGCATCAGGCCCAGCGCCGCCAGGATGCGCGCGCCTTCCTCGTGGGAAATGGAACCGCCGGACATCTGGTCCAGAGCCTTCCAGGGAAGCTTCACGAAGCCCAGTTCATTGGTCACCGTGGCTCCCTTCCCCTGCTTCAGGGAAGCGAACGCGGAAACGGGGCCGTCCGGCTCCCCGCAGGAAGGCATGCAGGCATGGGCCGGATTCGCCACGGGGGCGCCGGCCACATACGTTTGGGAGGCCGTGCCGCCCGCCAGCTGGAGAATCAGTTCCACGGCCCGCACGGAACCGCGCAACACGTTCCAGGCGGAGGTGCCGCGTTCAAAGCGGTAGGAGGAGTCGGAGGACAGGGCCAGCCTGCGGGACGTGGCGCGCACGGAGGAGGGCTTGAACCAGGCGGATTCCAGAATAATGTCCGTAGTGGCGTCCGTCACGCCGCTTTCCTCCCCGCCCATCACGCCGCCGATGGCGAGCGCCTTGCCGGACTGGTCCGCGACGACCAGGTCCGTGCAGTTGAGGGTGTATTCCTGCCCGTCCAGGGCCTTGAAGGTTTCCCCTTCATAGGCGGTGCGGGTGATGATGCCGCCCTGCACCTTCGCCGCGTCAAACGCGTGGAGGGGCGTGCCCAGTTCATGCAGGACGTAGTTGGTGACATCCACGATGTTGTTGATGGGGCGCAGGCCGATGGCCACCAGGCGTTCCTTCAGCCATTCCGGACTTTCCTGCACCTTCACGCCGCTGATTTTCACGGCGGTGTAGTACGGGTTCAGGTCCGGCTGGTCCAGCCGCACGAAGTCCCCGGCGGGTTCCAGCTCCACCCCGGCGTCATCAATGGAAACGGGCCTGTACTCCCGTCCGGAGATGGCGGCCAGTTCATACGCCATGCCGTTGTGGGAAAGCAGGTCCGGACGGTTGGGCGTCACTTCCACTTCCACCATCGTATCCGCCTTGACGACCTGGGAGATCGGCGTGCCGGGTTCCAGCTCCTGCGGAAGAATCCAGAGGCCGTGCTCCTTGTCGGGCAGCCCCAGTTCGGAAGCGGAGCAGAGCATGCCGCGGGATTCCACCCCGCGCAGCTTGCCCACCTTGATTTCAAAGTTGCCGGGCAGCACCGCTCCCGGCAGGGCGCAGGGCACCTTGTCCCCCACCTTGTAGTTCTGCGCGCCGCACACAATCTGGTGCAGCGTGCCGTCGCCCACGTCCACCTGGCAGACCTTCAGGCGGTCCGCCTGGGGATGCTGTTCCGCGGCAGCCACGCGGGCCACCACCACGTACGGGGAGTCCACGCCCTGCTGGCGGATGTCTTCCACTTCAATGCCGGCAAAGGTCAGCATGTCCGACATTTCGTCCACGCTCAGTCCGGCCAGGTCAATATACTGGGAAAGCCAGTTAAGGGAAATTTTCATATCTGGGTAAGGTAAAAATTATTGGAATTGGGCAAGGAAGCGCACGTCGTTCTCAATCAGGGCGCGGATGTCCCGGATGCCCCAGCGGATCATGGCCAGGCGGTCCAGGCCGATGCCGAAGGCAAATCCGGTCAGCCCCGTGTAGCGGACCTGCACGCCGGGTTCCAGCCCCAGTTCGCGGTCCACGGCTTCAAAGACGTTCGGGTCCACCATGCCGCAGCCGGCGATCTCCACCCAGCGCGGTTCCTGGCCGTCCACCTTCAGCTTCACGTCAATTTCAAAGCTGGGTTCCGTGAACGGGAAGAAATGGGGGCGGAAGCGCACCTCCGTATCGGAACCGAAGAGGGCGCGCAGGAAGTATTCCAGCGTCCCTTTCAGGTCGCCTACGGAAACGTCCGTGTCCACATACAGGCCTTCCAGCTGGTTGAAGGCGGAAAGGTGCGTGGCGTCAATCTCGTCACGGCGGTAGGCGGAGCCGGGGGAAATCACGCGCACGGGGGGCGTCTGCTTCTCCATGGAGCGTATTTGCACGGTGGAGGTGTGCGTACGCAGCAGCTTGCCGGAATCAAAGTAAAACGTGTCCTTCTCATTGCGGGCCGGATGGTCCTCCGGCGTGTTCAGCGCGTCAAAGCAGTGGAACTCGTCCTCAATCTCCGGGCCGTCCGCCAGGGCAAAACCCATGTGGCGCAGAATGCGGATGGCTTCATCCCGCACGATCGTGAGGGGATGCAGGCCGCCCTGCGGCAGGGAGCGGGCCGGAAGCGTCAGGTCAACGCCGGCCACGGCGGCCTTGTCCGCCTGGGCCTGCACTTCCTCCAGCTTGGCGTCCAGCGCTTCCGTAATAGCCTTGCGGGCCTCGTTAAGCAACTGGCCGACGGCGGGCTTTTCCTCCCTGGGAACGTCCTTCATGCCCGTCTGGGCCATGGTCAGTTCCCCTTTTTTGCCAAGGATGGCTACGCGCGCGTCTTCCACGCCGCGCCTGTCAGACACCTGGGCAATGCGCGCCAGGGCATCCCGTTGAATGCGTACAATCTCTTCCTTCATAAAATTTGACGGGCAAGAGCTTACCCGTCCCCCCCGCCAGCGTCAAGCCCTTCGGACGGCGGCCCTTCTCCAAAAAACAAAAGGCAGGAAGTGGAAAGAAGAAGGGGAAAACCACCATCTCCCTCCATCTAACCGCTAATTCTTAACATCTAACATCTCCCTGAACATATCAAACATACCCCGGCTGGGCGGACATGCGGCCGGAAATCATGCCGAGCACGCAGAAAAAGGTATAAACCAGGCAGAACGGCAGGAAGGAACCGCCCTGGTGGAGGAAGGAGGTGAACAGCAGGCTCAGGGCGGCGCCCATGGTGAAGCCGATGCCCTGGGACATGCCGGAAAGCCTGATCGCCTCCGACGGGGTTCTGGCCCGTTCCACCATCAGCGCCATTCCGCGGCTGAAAACGGTTCCCGTCGCCAGGCCGAACAGAATGGCCATCCAGACAGCCCAGTCCAGCGGAAGATACAGGATGCCCCAGCAGGAAAGAGCCGCCAGGGCCATGGCCATCACGATGAGAAGGCCCCGGCCCCCCGTGGCTTTTTCCAGAGCATGCGCGGAGAGCGTGGCGGGAAGCTGGGCAAACATGGCTACGGAAAGGATGAAACCTGCGTCCACGTAGCTCATGCCGCGCTGCCTCAGGAAGATGGGAATCCAGGTGTAAAAGAAATAGGCTGCCCCCACCCGGCTCAAATAAAAGATGGTGACCTGCCATGCCTTGCTGCTGCGCAGCAGGTTGCGGCCGGAAGAATCCGGATCGCGCTGGAACACTCCTACCGGATGCTTGAGGAAGTACGCGCCCCACACCAGCATTCCCAGCAGGATGGGAATAATCCATATTCCCAGCCCAAAGCGCCAGCCGCCCAGCATGTTGGAGATGGGAACGGACAGGCCGGAGGCCACCGCGCTCCCCACGCCTATCATGGCGCTGTAAATGCCCATCATGGCGGAGGCGTGGTCCGGGAACTGGTGCTTGATCAGTCCGGGAATGGCCGCTCCGGCAATCCCCATGCCCAGCCCCATCAGGACCATGCCGCCGTACAGGCCCGCCACGCCGTCCCAGCTGCGCCAGAAAATACCGGCCACGGCCAGAAGCTGGAACCAGAAAATGATCTTCCACGGCGTCAGCCAGCGCGCCACGCGCGGAGAAATGGGCGCGGCCACGCCCAGCACAAACACGGGCAGCAGGGCAAACAGCCCTGAATTTTCAAGGGAAAGGCCCATATCCTTTTCAATCGTTCCCAACAGCGGGTCCGGAGAGTCAAATCCGGTCCGCAGATTGAAACAAATGATCAAAAAGGCCACAAGCAGCAGCATCTTTCCCTTCATGCTTCCGGAAGTTCCTGCCTTATCCATCCCATGTTATACAGCCGTTCCCCCGCCCCCGTTCAAAAGTAAAAAACTTTTCCGGCTGTACGCGGCAGGGGGCCCGGGAAACGGTTTGCGCGGCTGGACGGAATGCGAAGCATGAACCCCGCAGAATGAGGGAAGCCGAACGTGGAACAAATCACCCTTTTGACCCCGGCACCGCAGCCATCAGGAAAGGCAGAGGAAGACATGTTCCCGCAGCTTGAACGAAACAGGCCGCCTGGGAATGAAGGCCTCCCGGCCTTCGGGAATCCATCCTGGGAGCGCAGCAAGCCAAGCTCTGGAAAGGCAGCCATTTATATCTCTCCTTTTCCAGTTTTTCCACTCACATCTAAAAAAACACCATCATATTAAAAAAGAATGTCTTACGGCTTGTCTGCATTTTATATTCCTATAGGAATATTTGGAATTAAACTAAATTCCCTTGACGATGAATATTTTCAGTATTACAAGCGGATATGCCTACTACATGCCCGTCCCCTGAAAAATGCCTCCGATACGCCGAGACCGTCCAATGGTTCGGCATCAATTTTCTGAGAGTGGCCGTCTTCATCGTCTTTGCCTGGATTGGCGGCCTCAAGGCCTTCCAGTATGAAGCGGACGGCATTGTTCCCTTCGTAGCCAACAGCCCGATGATGAGTTTCTTCTACGACAAGAAGGCTCCCGAATACAAGCAGCACATGAATAAGGAGGGAGCCGTGGTGTCGGCCAATATCGCATGGCACAAGGAAAACAACACCTACGGCTTTGCCTACGGGCTGGGAATCCTGATCGTCTCCATCGGCACGCTCGTACTGCTGGGCCTCTTTTTCCCGAAGGTGGGCCTCATCGGCGACTGCCTGCTCATCATCATGACCGCCGGAACCTTGTCCTTCCTGATAACCACCCCGGAAACGTGGGTGCCCGACCTGGGCGGACCCAACCACGGCTTCCCCTATCTGTCCGGGGCGGGACGCCTCGTCATCAAGGATATCGCCATGATGGCCGGAGGCTTCATCCTGCTGGGCACGGATTTCAAGCGCATCCTGAAGGCGCGCCTCGGTTGCCCAAGGAGCGGGGAATCCTGCTGCAAGAACTGATTCTTTCTGTCACCGCCTCTGCCGAACGGCAGAGGCTTTTTTATGCGTTAATGTTCCATATGCAGCCGTCTGGAGCGGCTTAACCTCTTGCGTCAATTGAAAGAAAATCAAGCGTCAGCGAAGGAATAATAAAAAAGGGCGCAGTCCCTGGCCGCATTCCGTTCAGAAACCGCAGAGGCCTGCGGCGCCCCGGGAACCGTTCCTCCTGCATTCGGAGCGGGAGCACGGAACAGCCGCCTGTTCCGCTAAATTTCTCCCGGCAGGGAATGGAGGTACATGTACAGGGCGTCCGTGCTGTTTTCCAGCACGTCCATGGTGAGCTGCAAGGGTTCCGCGTAAATTTCAGGATAATCCGCTTCCCCTATTTCCGGCCTCACGCGGAACGCGAGCCGTTCCTTCTCCAAATCCATCTCCGCCCGGATGCCCTCTTTATTGCCCCTGGCGTCAAGTCTGATCCACCTGCCCGGATCTTGCAGAAAAACCGCATTCAGGGCATGGATGCAGTACCCGCTTCCCGGCGTATCTTCCAGCGTCAGCCGCTGGTAGCATATCCCCGCCGGGATGCCGCAGGCTCTGAGCAGGACCGCAAGCAGATTCGCCTTAGCCCAGCAGATGCCCGTTTTCTCCCGCAGCACGTCTGACGCCGAAACCGTCACTCTTTTATCCTGCGCATCCCATGAATGGCTTATTTCATCCTTCACGAAGCGGTAGGCGCCTGCTATCCATTCCAGCTCTCCTTTACCTGCGGCGCGGAGCCGGGCGGCCCTGTCCAGCACCAGCTCATGCTTCCAGTCAATATAAGGACTGGTTTTCAAATATTCACTGAGGTCGTTGACGATGGCGGCCATGCTTGCTTCTTCACCTCTTACTGGAAAACCGGAAGGAAGTACAGGCGGAAAAGGCCACGCAGGTTCCGGGGGCAAGATGGAGCTTCACGATGAAGAAATCAGCCACGGTGTCCTGGGCATGCAGCAGGCCTGATAAGAGCGAAAGCATTCCGGTTTTCGTACCTGAACTTATCCCAAGCGCGGCAAAGGGAAATTTCTGCGTTTGCCGTTCATGGTTTTGCAAGGGGCGGGAGCCCTTGTTCCCGGGACGCGGCCATAAAAATACACCGGAGAAGACGTATGGGGCGATTATTCACCTGGCCGCTTTCCTGTGGCCGGAGGGCCGTCATGGAGCGAGAACACTCCCATGAAAAAGCGCCGCCGTTCCGGAGAACGGCGGCGCCCGAACACGCTAACCTCTTAAGCTTTTATTTGGCGGGACGCTTGCCGTACGCCAGCGTACGCTTGCCATCCCAGGAAACGGCTTCAATCCGGGTGGAGCCCTCCGGATAGGGAACCGTGGTGGAGGAGTTGTCCTTGGAATCCGTCCCCACCATGGTGATGCGGACCATTTCCTTATCCTTGTAGGTTTCAAAGACGGCGGCGTTTTTCCACACGTCATGGGAGATGATGCGCCGGTTGCCCTGTTCCGTGATGCCCTGGTTGCAGGCGCCCCGGACGGGCAGGCGGTTCTTGTACGCCTCCACGCTGTTGACGGAAAGGTAGTAAATGACGGGGCTTTCCGGCTTCTTGTACTTTCTGGCGTACGCAATCAGGTTTTTGCAATCGGACTCCGTGATGGTCATGCGGGCGCAGGTGTAGTCGTCCAGCTCCTGGTCAATGGGCTTGAGCATGCCGGTCTTCTGGAAAAAGTCCGTCAGGTCCTGTTTGGAGACGTCGCAGGCGTTCTTCATGAACGCGAGCTGAAGCTCGCCGTCCCTCTTCCCCTTGGTGTCCATCTTGATGGCCTTGTAGAAGATGTCCGGATAGAAGTCGGGATTGCCCTTCCCGGCCACCTTGAAATACAGCTCCAACTGCCACAGGGGAGCCAGCTTGACAAAGTGGTCGTGCACCATCGGGCGGTTGTCCCCGCCGGAACGCTTGTCCGGGCCAGCCTGGATGAGCCAGTTTTCCCCCTTCAGGATGCCGTTGTTCAGGTAGGCGTTAAAGCGGCCGCCGATCATGTTGCCGTCCCCGCCGTTGATGCGTTCATGCTCCAGGCGCATGCTGGAGGGATTCAGCATGTAATTCACGTAGGCGGAGTAAATGTTGTTGGTCACTTCCCCGGTGGATACCCATTTCATGGCGGGGCGCACCTGGTTGACATGGCCGAATTCATGGGCGATGCCCCAGGCGCTGCCGGGAATCTTGTCCGGATTGCCCACTTCCCCCATCGTGCCGTTGTGGAAGGCGGCGCCCGTGCCGTCCGCGTGCATGAAGCCATTCCAGATCACGCGGCCGAACATCCGGTTTTTAGGCAGCATCTTGTACTTGTACAGGCCCATGATCTGCTGCTCCATGCCGATGATCTTGTCATACAGGGCGATCAGTTCCTCCCCCTTGTCCGGGCAGAATTTCTTGAGTTCCTCCACCGGATACACCAGGTGCACGCGGCTGCCAACGATGTCCACCACCTCCGTGGGGGAATTTTCCAGCATCTTCTTCCAGTCGCTGTTCTTGCTCACGCCACCCACGAACACGCCGTTCACCTTGCCGGACGGGATGGAGAGCCGTACCTTGGGAGCTTTCTTGTAGTTGGGCGTGAAGTATTCAATGTAGCCCAGCCCCTTGTTTTTCGCCTTGATGATGTTGATTCCCGCCTTGAGGGGGTAGGAGCTGCGGCCTCCGTCACGCCCGAAGTTGTGGATGACCAGGTTCAGTTTTTCCCCTTTGGGGTCTTCCATGACCAGCAGCACGTCCTCCCCTTCCTCAAAAAAGATGCCGGTGGGGTTTTCAAACTTGCTGTACTGGCTGGTGCGCAGGCGGTCCGCCAGGTCCTTGACCGGTTCGTACGGTTCCGCCGTGATGGCGCGCGCCTTGCGGTCATATTTTTTCTCCGCCATCTGGCGGGCGAGCCCGCGCACGAAGGGATCCTTGATTTTGGCGATGCGGTCACGCGTGACATTGGGTTTCAGCGCCAGCATAAAGTCATTGGTGAAGACGTTGGAATCCAGCGCCTTCAGGCCCGCTTCCGTAATCGGAACGGACCCGGTCTCCTGGGCGGAAAGCACGCCGCCGCCCAGCATGCCGCAGAGAGCGAGCAAAATGGCTCCCTTTTTCAAGAATGGTAAGAGGATCATGTTTATAAAACTATACTGATCAGTTTCCTGAATTGTTTCAAGGAAAAATCCTCCGGCAGGAACATGGACGGAAAAAGGCCGTTTTTGTGACATGGGGCGTTCCTGCCACCGCTTAAAAACTGTCCATCCCCTTGACGAGGTCCCTATAATGGCACCCGTAACACATTTTTCCATATGAATACAGAAACGCATCAATTCCAGGCGGAAGTCCGGCAGCTGCTGGACATTGTCATCAACGCCCTTTACAGCGACCGGGAAATCTTTGTGCGGGAGCTCGTTTCCAACGCCTCCGACGCCCTGGAGAAGCTGCGCTTGAAACAACTGACGGATTCCAACATCTACCAGCCGGAAAAGCCTCTGGAAATCAGCATCACCACGGACAAGGAGAACAAGACCATCACCATCGCGGACACCGGCATAGGGATGACGGAAGCGGACCTGGTGGAAAACCTGGGGACCATCGCCCATTCCGGCACCAAGAAGTTCATGGAGGCCCTCAAGCAGAAGCAGGAAGGCGGCGCGGACCTGATCGGCCAGTTCGGCGTGGGCTTTTACAGCTCCTTCATGGTGGCGGACCAGGTGGAGGTCTTTACCCATTCCTGGGAGCCGGAGGCGGCCTCCCTGCGCTGGACTTCCAACGGACGGGAGGGCTACAGCATTGAAACCCTTGACGAACCGCTGGACCGCGGCACCCGCATCGTCATCCACCTGAAGGATGAGTATGAGGAGTTTTCCCAGGAATACCGCGTGAAGGAGCTCCTGCGCCGTTATTCCAACTTCGTGGGCTTCCCCATCAACTTCAACGGAGAGCACATCAACACCGTCCAGGCCATCTGGTCCAAGTCCAAATCAGACGTGAAGCCGGAGGAATACGACGAGTTTTACCAGTTTATCTCCCACACGGATGAAAAGCCCCTGTCCTACATGCATTTCAGCGCGGACGCCCCCATCATGCTGAATGCCCTGCTTTTCATCCCCAAGCGTAATCCGGAAATGTTCGGCTTCGGCCGCGTGGACGCCAACGTCTCCCTGTACTGCAAGCGCGTGCTGATTGACGCCAAGCCGGAAGGCCTGCTTCCGGAATGGCTGCGCTTCCTGAACGGCGTGGTGGACAGCGAGGACCTGCCCCTGAACATTTCCCGCGAAATGCTCCAGGACAATTCCCTGGTGCGCAAGATCAGCGACATTATCACCAAGCGCTTCATCAAGCACCTGGACAAACTTGCCAGGGACGAAAAAGAAACCTATAAGGAATTCTACGGACAGTTTTCCCGCTACCTGAAGGAAGGGGTGGTCACCTCCTGGCCGAACAAGGAATCCCTGGGCAAGCTGCTCCGTTTTGAGTCCACCGCCACGGATGCGGGGGAAACAACCTCCTTTGAGGAATACATCACCCGCATGAAGGAAGGGCAGACGGCTATTTACGCGCTCACCGGCCCTTCCCGCTCCCACCTGGAAAACAGCCCGTACCTGGAAGCCTTCAAGGCCCGCGGATACGAAGTCGCCTTCTTCACGGACCACGGGGACGAGTTCGTACTGGACTCCCTGTCCAGCGTGGACGGCAAGCCCGTCACGATGATCGACCGCGCCGACGTGGAGCTTCCCGAGCTGGAAGAGGAACAGAAGGACGCCCTGCCCCAGGAGGAAGCCACCGCCCTGGAAGAATGGCTGAAAGAACTGTACCCGGACAAATTCTCCAAGGTCACCCTGGGCAAGCGCCTGGTCAGCGGAGCCGCCGTGGCCCTGCAAAGCGGCAATGACATGGGCCCGGAAATGAGGGCGTACATGAAAGCCATGGGGCAGGAAATCCCCGAAAGCCATCCCCAGCTGGAGCTGAACCCCTCCAACCCGCTGGTGAAGAAGCTCTCCGCCCTGAGGACGGAAAATCCGGAACTGGCCCAGATGGTGGCGGACCAGATCGCGAACACCGCCCTGCTCCGCGCCGGCATGCTGGACGATCCCGCCGTGCTGGCCCAGTCCTCCCAGGCCCTGATGGAGCAGCTCCTGCTTAAATAAAGCCTCCGGCGGAAACGGCCTCTTTTCACAAGCCGCTCCCTGCCCCGGGGGCGGCTTTTTCCTTTCATTCCCCGTCATGAACGCGTTCCACCACATGCCCCGGCACTTCCTGTTCCTGAAGCTGGCCTATCAAACGGGCATGTGCCTGCTGGCCCTGGTCGCCGTGACGCTGGCGGCCATTGACCTGACTTCCGAGGCGGCGGAATGGGAAGTGACGGCGGACCGGGTCATTTACTGGATTTTCGTGCTGGATTACGTGGTCCGCTTCTCCATCAGCAGGTCCAAATGGCTCTTCGTCAAGGACCATGTCTGGGACCTGCTGGCCATCATTCCCTTTGACGTGCTGTTCCGTCTGTTCAGGTTCGCCTCCCTCGGCGAGATTCTGAGGCTCGCCAGGTACCTGGACCTGTTCTCCTACGCCATGAGGTTCACCACGCGCATCAGGCGTTTTTTCAACACGAACGGATTCAAGTACATCTGCATTGCCGCCCTGGTCATCATCCTGCTGGGGGCCGTGGGCATCCATCTGGCGGAAGGCATGAGCCTTCCCAACGGCATCTGGTGGTCCTTTGTCACCGCCACTACCGTGGGCTACGGGGACACCTACCCGGTCACCACTCCCGGAAAGTTCCTGGCCGTTTTCCTGATGCTCACGGGCATCGGCTTCGTGGGAACGCTGACCAGCACCATCACCTCCTTCTTCCTGCATCCCCATGCGGGAGAACCCATGCCGTACCGGGAGGAGGAAATTGAAGCCATCAAGAAGAAGCTGGACGGCCTCTCCTCCATGACGGACGAGGACATAGACACCATGGCGGCCCTGCTGAAAACCCTGCGGGACGCCCCGCACGCATCTTCCCCTCCAGAGCTGGAAACACCTGCCTCCGGCCCCGGCACTTTACCGCAAAAGCCGGAATGACCCGAATGCCGGATGCGTCTCTGCCCCCCTCCTGCCGTCCTCCCTTCTTTTTGCACCAAGACTGACAAAAATCCGTCTGGCATTGCACGGGCAAAGGCGGACAATCCCTCCGTACCGGGGCAGCGTGCCGCCCCTCTCCTTTTTCCAACCTCTCCGCCTTTCTCCATCATGCCAGTTACCAGCCCCCCCCGCGCCTGGGCCGAAATCGACCTCGGGGCCATCCGCCATAACCTGAACGTCGTCAAGCAGGCGGCCAAGGGTGAATATTACATGCCCGTGGTAAAGGCGGCAGCCTACGGCCACGGGCTGGAACAGGTCTGCCGCACCCTGGATTCGGAAGGCATCGCCTTCTTCGGAGTCGCCAACGTGGGGGAAGCGCGGCGCATCAGCCAGGCGGGATGCCGCACCCGGCCCTATATCCTGGGTCCCACCTTTCCGGAGGAACGGGAGGAAATCGTGCTGAACGGCTGGCGTTCCTTCATCTCCACCATGGAGGAAGCCGTGCACTACAATTCCCTGGCGCGGCTGTACGGGAAGACGCTTCCCATCCATATCTCCGTGGATACGGGCATGGGCCGCGGCGGATTCCTGCCGGACCAGCTTGAAGAATTGCTCTCCCGCCTGGGTGAACTGGACAGCCTGTACATGGAAGGGCTGGGCGCGCACCTGCCCTGCGCGGACGAGGACCGGGAACTCACGCTGAAGCAGATCGCCCGCTTTGAGGGGATGGCCGCCCGCATCCGGGAAAAACTGCCCCTGAAGTACTGCCATCTGGCCAACAGCGCCGCTTCCCTGGATTATGAGATTCCCTCCAACAACATGTGCCGCCCCGGACTGGTGCTGTACGGCTTTTCCCCCATTCCCTCTCCCTGGGCCGCGCAGTTGAAGCCGGCCATGGCCCTTTTCTCCCGCCTGACGGTGGCGCGCACGCTGCCGGAGGGGCACGGCATTTCCTACGGAGGCACCTTTGTAACGGACCATCCCACCAGGGTGGCTACCGTGGGCATAGGCTATGCGGACGGCTATCTGCGCTCCCTGGCCCACAAGGGCGCCCGCGTGATGGTGGACGGAGTCTCCTGCCCGCTGCTGGGGCGCGTGACGATGGACCAGATCATGGTGGACGTCAGCCGGGTGCCGCACCCGGAACCGGGCATGACCGTGGAGATCATGGGGCCGAACATTCCCGTGACGGAACTGGCGGAAAAGGCCGGTACCATTTCCTGGGAAATTTTTACCGGAATAGGCCCCCGGGTGCCGCGCCACTACATCCACTGAACCCTCTGCCGGAGAAGCGGTCCGCCCGTGTTCCCTTATTCCGCGCGGTGCCTTCATTCCCGATTGACGGGCAGCCTGAAATATCGTTTATTGATCCGGTATGATGAAGGTTTCCACCAGAGGACGCTATGCACTGCGCCTGATGATTGATCTTGCCCAGCACAATGACGACGGCTACATCTCCCTGAAGGAGATTTCAGCCAGGCAGGACATCACCGTACGGTATCTGGAACAAATTATCGCCATCCTGCTGAAAGCGGGCTTCGTTCAGAGTTTCCGGGGGAAGTCCGGCGGCTACCGCCTGTCCCGGCATCCCCGGGAATACACCACGGAAGACATCCTGAAACTGACGGAAGGCTCCCTGCTGCCCCTTTCCTGCACGGCTTCCCAGAACAGCCCGTGCCCGCGGGCGTCAAGCTGCGCCACGCTGCCTTTCTGGCGGGGGCTGCAAAAGGTCATTGAGGATTACCTGGGCCGCGTCACGCTGGAGGACCTGTCCGAGCAGCAGAAGGAAATCGGCTGCGACTACGGAGCAGGCATTTAACCGGAGCACCCGGCCTGAACATTTTTTCGCCCCTTTTTTGTTTTGGCCTTATGTCCCACTTTTTTTACCCGGCACTTGACATCCCGTCCCGCTTTAACTATCTATTCCCTACTTTCCCGATAGGAATATAAAAAATATGAATAAGAACCATCGTTTTGAAACGCGCCAGATCCACGTGGGCCAGGAAAATCCGGACCCGGCCACGGATGCCCGCGCCGTGCCGATTTACGCCACCACTTCCTATGTCTTCAAGGACTCCGAACAGGCGGCCGCCCGTTTTGCCCTGGCGGAGCCGGGCAACATCTACAACCGCCTGATGAACCCCACGGCAGACGTTTTCGAAAAGCGCATCGCCGCCCTGGAAGGGGGAGCGGGCGCGCTGGCGGTAGCCACCGGAGCGGCGGCCATCGCCTATGCCGTCCAGAATATTGCGCGCGCCGGGGACCACATCGTTTCCGCCGCCAACGTGTACGGCGGCACTTACAACCTGTTTGCCCATACATTTGCCGAATCCGGCATTGAAACCACCTTCGTGGACGGCAGCAATCCGGACAATTTCGCCAAGGCCATCCGGGAAAATACGAAGGCCCTGTACGTGGAAAGCCTGGACAACCCGAACTGCAACGTTGCGGACATAGACGCGCTGGCGGAGGTGGCGCACGCCCGCGGAATTCCGCTCATTGTGGACAATACCTTCGCCTCCCCCTTTCTGTTCCGCCCTCTGGAGCACGGCGCGGACGTGGTGGTGCATTCCGCCACCAAATTCATCGGCGGCCACGGAACGGCGATGGGCGGCGTGATTGTGGACGGCGGCAAGTTCGACTGGACGCAGAATGATAAATTCCCCGGCATCAGCCAGCCCAACCCGAACTGCCACGGCGCCGTGCTGGCGGAAATCTGCGGCCCTCTGGC
The DNA here is from genome assembly GCF_017566105.1 of Akkermansia sp. GGCC_0220. Classification (NCBI taxonomy): domain Bacteria; kingdom Pseudomonadati; phylum Verrucomicrobiota; class Verrucomicrobiia; order Verrucomicrobiales; family Akkermansiaceae; genus Akkermansia; species Akkermansia sp. GGCC_0220. The sequence goes on along the minus strand of NZ_JABFCI010000002.1, from coordinate 48,812 downwards.
CTACATCATGAAGATCCGGACCACCCTGCTGCGGGATACGGGAGCCACCATCAGCCCGTTCAATTCCTTCCTGCTGCTCCAGGGGCTGGAAACCCTTTCCCTGCGGGTGGAGCGCCATGTGCAGAACGCCCTGCGCGTGGTGGATTACCTGGCGGCTCATCCCCAGGTGCAGAAGGTGAACCATCCCTCCCTGCTGGACCATCCGGACCACGAACTTTACCGGAAATATTATCCGAACGGCGGCGGCTCCATCTTCACCTTTGAAATCAAGGGTGGCGCGGAAAAAGCTCGCAAGTTCTGCGAAAGCCTGGAACTATTTTCCCTGCTCGCGAATGTGGCCGACGTCAAGTCCCTAGTGATTCATCCGGCCTCCACCACCCACTCCCAGATGACGGAGGAGGAACTGAAGGCGGCAGGCATCTCGCCCTCCACGGTGCGGCTTTCCATAGGCACGGAACATATCGACGACATTCTCGAAGACCTGGAACAGGGCTTCCGCGCCATTCTCTAACGATTTAACGGCTACAACGCTCTTTTCCTACAAGCCATGAGAATTTACAGAAACATTACAGAACTGATCGGCGGCACTCCTTTGCTGGAGCTGACCAATTACGAACGCAAAAACGGCCTGAACGCCGCCATCCTGGCCAAGCTGGAATACCTCAACCCCGCCGGCAGCGTGAAGGACCGCATCGCCCGGGCCATGATTGACGCCGCGGAAGCCTCCGGAGAGCTGAAGCCGGATTCCGTCATCATTGAACCCACCAGCGGGAACACGGGCATCGGCCTGGCGGCGGTGGCCGCCTCCCGCGGGTACAGGATCATCCTGACCATGCCTGAAACGATGAGCGTGGAACGCCGCAACCTGCTGAAGGCCTACGGCGCGGAACTGGTGCTGACGGACGGCGCGCTGGGCATGAAGGGAGCCATTGCCAAGGCGGAGGAACTGGCCGCAGGACTCCCCAACAGCTTCATTCCCGGCCAGTTCGTCAACCCGGCCAACCCGGAAGTCCATTTCCGGACCACCGGACCGGAAATCTGGAACGACACGGACGGCAAGGTGGACATCTTCGTAGCAGGCATCGGCACCGGAGGCACGATTACGGGCGTAGGCAAGTACCTCAAATCACGCAATCCGGAAATCCGGATCGTGGCCGTGGAGCCGTCCGCTTCCCCTGTGCTGACCCAGGGGACCGCCGGCCCCCACAAGATTCAGGGCATTGGCGCGGGTTTCGTGCCGGAAACGCTGGATACCTCCGTGTATGACGAAGTCATCACCGTCACCAATGAAGACGCCTTCGCCACCGGCAAGGAGCTGGCGCGCACGGACGGCGTGCTGACGGGCATTTCCTCCGGCGCAGCGCTCTGGGCCGCCACGCAGGTGGCACAGCGCCCGGAAAACGCAGGCAAGACCATCGTGGTCCTGCTGCCGGACACGGGGGACCGCTACCTCTCCACCCCCCTGTTCACGGACTAATCCTTCCCATCCTCCAGCCATGAAAGAATTCAGCCTCCATCTCTACCTGGTCACTGATGAAGCGGCCAAATGCCGCCACAGCCTTCTGGAAACCGTCCAGAGGGCGGTGGACGGCGGCGTCACCATCGTGCAGTACCGCTCCACCAATCCGGACGCGGGCACCTGCTACCGGGAAGCGCTGCCCATCCGGGACTTCCTGGCGTCCCGCGGCGTTCCCTTCATCGTCAACAACCGCATTGACCTGGCCCTGGCGCTGGACGCGGACGGCGTCCACATCGGCCAGCGTGACCTGCCGGTTCCTGCCGTCAGGGCCATGATCGGCCCGGACAGGATTCTGGGGCTTTCCGTCTCCAACGCGGACCAGCTCCGCGCCGTAGACGCCGCCCTGGTGGACTACCTTGGGATGGGGCCTGTCTTTCCCACCATCTCCAAGCTGAACGCCCCGCCCGTGCTGGGCGTGGACGGCTTCGCCGCCCTGGCCTCACAATCTCCCCTGCCCGTCGTCGCCATCGGCGGGCTGGACGCGGAGCGCGCCCGGCTGGTGCGCGCTACGGGAGCGGCCAGCGGCATTGCCGTCGTCTCCGCCATTTGCGGAGCGGAGGATCCGGAAGCCGCCGCACGGGCGCTGGCCTGACCGGCTGCATTCCGGAAACAAGCGGGCAGCAAAACATTTTTTCAAACGCCATGCCTTCACCAACTGACCTCGTCCATGCCGTCTCCGCCGATCTGGAAAAAATCCGGGAGACGGCTCCGTTGGTTCTCTCTCTGACCAACTCCGTCGTCCAGCCCCTGACGGCCAACCTGCTGCTGGCCGCAGGAGCCGTTCCCGCCATGCTCAACGATGCGGAGGAAGCCGTGGAAATGCTCCGCGGCGGAACAGGCGCCCTGCTGGTCAACCTGGGCACCGTGACGCGCGAACAGGGCGCCGTCATGCAGACGGCGGTGCAGGAAGCCAACCGGCTGGACATCCCCTGGGTTCTGGACCCGGTAGCCGTTGGAGCTCTCTCCCTGCGTACGCGGCTGGCGGAACAGTTGAAGGAACGGAAGCCCCGCATCATCCGCGGGAACGCCTCTGAAATCATGGCTCTGGCCGGGTACTCCTCCGTCACGAAGGGACCGGAAAGCACCAGCTCCAGCGCAGACGCCCTGCAGGCGGCCAGGGAACTGGCCCTGCATACGGGGGCGGCTGTCCTCGTCACGGGCCGCACGGACTATTCCACGGACGGCCGCCAGGTGATTTCCACGGAAAACGGACATGCCATGATGTCCCGCGTCACGGGCGTGGGCTGTTCCATGGGCGCGCTGGCCGCCGCCTGCGCCGCCGTCTCCTCCTCCCCCTTGCAAGCGGCCGTCTCCACGGCCGTATTGATGGGCATCGCGGGGGAAATGGCCTTTGAACAGAGTCCCGTTCCGGGTTCCTTTGCCGTCTCCCTGCTGGACAGCCTGTACTCCCTTTCTCCGGAAGAAGTAGCGCGGAGAGCGCGCATTCTTCCCTTTTAAACCGTTACTTCTCCTTCCCGTAACCGCGGAAAAGCAGCGCGCCGCACTCCCTCCGGAATGCGGCGCGTTGAATTTACAGGCCTTTTTTATTCGTTCCGCGGAACGGAACGGCGCAGGAACACCGCTCCCAGCGCAGCCATCAGCAGCATGCAGGAGGACGGTTCAGGAACAGGAGCAGGCGCCGTAGCCGTAAACGCCGATGCCATGGCTGAAGAAGCTTCCGGAGCCGCATTCGGCGTCCACACCATGCTCACTTCCTTGGAATCCTCGTTCTTCTGGAGGCTCCACTGGCCGTACGCCGCGTAATCTCCGGCGGAAGACGCATCCAGCGTGAAATTACCCGTCAGAGTCGCGTTCGCTCCCCCCTCAATGAAGTTCAGGATGTGGGAGGTTCCCCAGAAATCGGTGGAATAGTCGAGGCTCAAAGCCGCCAGCTTCAGCTTGGCCCCCGCGTCAATCTGGAAGACGCCGGACTGAAGCATCAGGCTGTTGTACGCCAGTTCATTCCCGGCGGAACCGCCCATGGACAAGGTCAGTTCAAAGACGGAGCCGGACTGGAGCGTCGTATTCCCGGACAGGGTGGCGGAACCGGACAGAATGCCGCCATTCTTCACCAGGATGTCATTCCCTAGGGCAACGGAAGAAATATCCGTGCCAAGGCCGCCCAGCGCCAGATGCGCGCCGGAATTGACCGTCGCCATCCCCGTCCCGAGAGCCTGGTTGGAGGCCGCTGCCAGCGTTCCCCCATTGACGGACATTCCGCCGGAATAGGTATTCTTTCCGGATAAAACCATGATCCCCTCTCCTGTCTTGGCAACGGAGCCCTTTGCTCCGGAGTAATTGACGATGTTGGCTGATACTTTTAAATCCACCTCCGCCGTGCCGCGCTCCACCGCAAAGACAGCAGGACTGCCTCCCCTCAGCTTGACATTAACCGTCCTGATTTCCGAGGCCCTGTCCGCCGCCCTTACCTGGAAAACGGTATCCGTCCAGACCTCCATGCTTCCCTTCGCCACGCCGTCCAGCGTCCCTCCTGCCAGGGTGACGGTCATGTTCCGGAAGGTCTGGTTCCTGGTATCATTCTGGAACAGGGTTCCTCCGTTAATTTCCACATGGCTGACGCAGGCCTCATTTCCCGAATTGCCGAAACAGTCCACCCCGCGCAGGGAAACCGTTGCGCCCCGGTTGATAACCAGCCCTCCGCGGATAATACCTTCCTCACCTCCTGAAATAAGCATCAGCGTTCCTTCATTGACCGTAGTTCCTCCGGTATAAGCCTGGCGTTTCTGCACGGCGAGCATTCCGGAACCGTTTTTCACGAGGCGGCCCGTCCCGGATATTTGCAAATTAACGGAGCTGGCGTGGAGCGAATTGAAAGCGAGGGTTCCATTGTTGACAATCGTTCCCGTACCCAGGGAACCGTCTTTTTCCCCGTCACCCACGGCGAGCGTCCCCGCATCAATGACGGTACCGCCGGAATAGGAATTGGCCCCGGTCAGCACCAGCGTTCCTTCTCCGGTTTTCACAAGAGAGCCGGTTCCTGAAATAACGCCGGATTCCGTCGCGGAACCGGAGTCTACTTCCGCCCTCATGACGGCCCCGGAACCGGATAGAGCCACGTTCCCGCTGTGACTGCCGCCGGAAAGAATGGCATATGTCCCTCCGTCCGCCACGTTCACGGAAGAGCCAACTTCCGCATGGCCTCCCGCCGTGAACCGCGCACCGCTCTCCACATTCACCGTTCCGGTGGCAAAGAGGGCCGTCTCCCAGTCGTTCTCATCCACATAGCCGCCCGCGTGCAGGGCATGCACCCCGGCTACCTTCACCTCACCTCCCTGCACCGTCCACGTCCCGGTATTGAAAATATGCCCGGACAGGTTCCAGACGGAACCTTCTCCCGTGCCGGGCGCGTACACCACATGAAGCTGGCCGTCCTTCAAGGCCCCTCCGTCCATGAAGCCTCCAAGATAGTCCTGCGCCCCGTGCCCCGTAAACGTGAATGTCACGGCGGTATTCGCACGGAAATTGCCGAAGCAGGCTCCGGAATCCAGATGCGTGATGGCATTCAGCGTCAAATTATGCCCGTACATGTCCACCACGCCCCCGCGGTGGCCGAAGATGAACTCCCCGGACACTTGGTTTTCCCCGGCAAGGCGCACCATTACTCCGCCCCCGTTCAGCTTCACGTTACGGGCCGCGTAGCCGTCCCTGTCCAGAATCAGATTTCCGCCGCCACCCACGTTGATATCCGCCGCATTGTTCCCGTGGCCGCTGACGATCAAATCGCCTTCCCCAATCTTCCTCCACTCGTCTCCGGAGGCTCCGGTCAGCAAGGTGGTGACCGGAGCTCCCTTGTTCACCACAAAGCCCGCCGTATTCAGGCGGCGGGAAGAATCGCCCCCGTCGCTCAGCACGTAATCGCGGTTGAAGGTGAGGGAGCCCGCTCCGGTATCCACGGACCCCTGGAGCACGATTGTGCCGCCGGAGCCGTCAAAAATCAGATTATTGCAGGCGTTCAACTGCTCATTTGTAGCTTGTGTACCTTTCGTGGAGGTGTCCCCGCGTAATCCGGCCGCCAATCCGGTGTAATCCGTAGTCACGCCTCCCTGCACAAAGGTCCCGTTGCCGTCCGCATCCGTCACGTTCCACAGTACGTCACCGCTCGCCGCAACGCTTATGGTACGGTTGAAGCTGTCCACGTAATCGCTGGCCCACTGGTTGCCGGAACGCATCTGGGTAAACTGTCCATACCCGCTTCCACTGGCAGACTGTGCCGCACCTACCCACTCCCACTTGCCGGAATTCTCATTGTACACATAGCACGGGCTTCCACTATCCCCTGACAATCCACCGGAAGGCAATGGATTGGACTCCGAAGGCTTCTTGAAATTGTACCAGAACCGGTAAGCCGGATAGGTCTTGGCATTTTCCGGGTCCGGCTCTCCTGTTCCCGGAGCGCTGGCCTGCCCCTCAAAAACAAGGGTTCCTCCGGTCAAATAGCCATAAGAGGCATCAATCTTTTCCTGTTTGCCGTTTCCTGTGGCGACAGCCTGAACTCCGGAACCAGCTCTCATGACCAGCCTCCCTTTCATGTTGTCCAGGTATTCCGGGTCAGTCAGGTAAGGTGCGTATTCCGCCTCCGTCACGATCTTGCTCAATCGCTGCACACGGTAGTCGTATGTCAAATCGGACTTATCACCCCATGCATCCTTTCTCGTAACGCTACGGTAGGAATCGTAAAAAGGAGTTCCTTGCTTGGCACCGAAACGAACCGTAAAGGAAACGAAATGGTTATAATAATCATGTGATACGGTGGCGATGAAGCCGGGACCGCCCACCAGCGCGGCCTCCCCGATATGGGCATCCGCCACGCCGTCAAAATTCATCATTTTGGGGATAGTCCCCACGTAATTGCCATTCTTGTCGTAGATGGCGACGTCTTTGGCATTCACATCAAAAATGCCCCGGTTTTCCGCGAAATCACGGTAGGTCTGAACATCAAACGAGTCAGACATCAACCCGCCATAGGCGGGAGTGAGGAGGCAGGCCGCCCCCAGCAGCCCGGAATAATGATGAACATTCATAAGAAATTGAAATTAAGTTATGATTAAACAAGGAACAGGCAAGTCTGCCGCACTTCCCATCTTCCAGTCCAGACCGTTTTCACGAACATCCGGCAGGGCTTCGGGAAGTGCGGCGGGGTTCTTCATCAGGCTCACCGCACACGGCGGCGGAAAATACACGTCCCCAGGCCTGCCAGCACCAGCAGCGCGGAGGAAGGTTCCGGAACCGGCGCAGGAGACGGAGCCGCGAGCAACGCCGCAGTTTCCGAATGGTCCAAAACGGCCTCGGCATTGGGAGTCCAGACCATGTTCACGGTTTTGGAATCCTCATCGCCCTGGAGGGACCAGGACCCATAGGAGCCATAATTTCCGGCTCCGGACAGGTCCAGCGTAAACGCCCCCTTCAAACTGGCGTTCGCGCCGCCTTCTATCAGGTTCAGGATATGGGAGGTCCCCCAGAAGTCGGAGGAATAATCCAGAGACACCGCCGCCAGCTTCAGCTTGGCTCCCGCGTCAATCTGGAAAACACCGGACTGGAGCATCAGGCTGTTGTACGCCAGTTCATTCCCGGCGGAACCGCCCATGGACAAGGTCAGTTCAAAGACGGAGCCGGACTGGAGCGTCGTATTCCCGGACAGGGTGGCGGAACCGGACAGAATGCCGCCATTCTTCACCAGGATGTCATTCCCTAGGGCAACGGAAGAAATATCCGTGCCAAGGCCGCCCAGCGCCAAACGCGCGCCGGAATTGACGGAGGCCGCTCCGGTTCCAAGAGCCTGGCTGGAGGCCGCCACCAGCGTCCCCCAGTTGACCGTAGTGCCACCGGAATAGGTATTCTTTCCGGAAAGCACCATGATCCCGGCGCCTTTCTTGATGAAGGACCCCTTAACTCCGGAAGAGTTCACGATGTTCGCGGATATTTTCAAATCCACGTCTGCGGTTCCACGGTCCACCATGAATACCGTAGGATTGGCATCCCTGAGCTGCACGTTGACGCGCTTGATTTCAGATGCCCTGTTTGCGGATTTCACATTAACGACGGCATTCGTCCAGATATCCATGCGACCGCCCGTTATGCCGTCCACAACGCCTCCGGTCAGGTTGAACACCGTATTCTGGAACGTCTGGTTCTTGTTGTCTCCAAAATACAGAGTTCCTCCATTGATGTTCACGTTCTTGACGGAGGCGTTCCCTCCGGAATAACCGAAGCTGTCACCGCCCTTCAATGTCACCTGCGCTCCCTCCCGGATGGCCAGGTTCCCGCGAATCATGCCGTTGGCGCCTCCGTAGCCCACCACAAGGACGCCCTTATTCACGGTGGTTCCTCCGGTATAGGAAAGCATCTTCTGGATGGTGAGCGTGCCGGAACCGTTCTTCACGAGCGAGCCTGTTCCGGACACATTCGTGTTCAGGGCAACCGAATCAGACCTGTTGAAGGCGAGCACGCCGTTGTTGACGACTGCACCGGCGCCCAGGGAACCGCTTGTACCGCCATTCCCTATGGTGAGCGTTCCCGCCGCAATGGTGGTGGTTCCGCTGTAGGAATTGTTCCCCGTCAGCGCCAGCTCACCACTCCCTTTCTGGATCAGGCTGCCCGTACCGGAAATGGCATTCGCCGCCGTCACGCTGTCCGTCCTGTTGAATGCCAGGGTTCCTTCATTGGCAACGGCTCCCGTTCCCAGGCTGCCGGAGGTTCCTCCGTTCCCTACCATCAGGGAGGCTCCGGAGAGGATGCGCGTTTCACCGGAATACGTATTGTCAGCCGCCAGAATAACTCCTCCGCCAGTGCCCATGCCCTGGGTATCCACCGTCAGGGAATAATTGCCGCCAAGCGAACTGGCTACGGTCAGCATCCCGTTTCCGCCGAACAAATATCCCTGCGTTCCGGCTGTCACGGCCCCGGACAAAACAGCCTGTCCGTCAGCCCCGATGCACACGGAATTCAGTCCCATGCCGCCCAGATTCAAATCCGCCGTACGGGTTCCCGACAGGAGCAGAACGCCTTCGGAAGCATTGGAAACATGCGCCAGGGCGGCATCCGCTTCCGACCCAAGGGCAAAGGATGTTCCGTACTTGACGAGCACATTCTTGTTCTGCACCCCGAGGGAGCGCACGTCCGCGTAGGTGAGGTTCACTCCCCCATTCAGTTCAATAACTCCGGAGAAAGCAGCTCCACCCTCCGAATCACTATTGTGCGCGTTGGCAAGCACTACGGTTCCGGTATTGGAACCGTTGCCGATAGACAGGGTGCCGGAGCCGCTGAGCTTCAAGTTCACCGTCAGCGTTCCGCCGCCTCCGCCCAGGGACCAGCCCCCATCCGCGGTCCAGCCGGAAAGCAGGCCGGTCGTTCCCCGTGTTCCCAAATTCACCTCTCCCAATGCGCCGACGGACAAGTTTCTGAAGCCGTTCAGGCCGGAAATCGCCGCCTGGTCTTCCAGCAGCACGAACGTTCCGGAAGACGCCTGGTCCAGCTTTCCGGCAATAGCGGAAAAACCAGCGCCTTCCACAGCCAGGGCTCCGGCGGCATCCAGCGACCAGACAGCCTGCCCGAGAGCCCCGGCGGAAGAGGCGCGCACCATCCCCCCTTCTACCCTGGCTGTCCCGGAAAAACTGTTATTTCCGTTCTTTAAAAGCAGGGTTCCTTCCCCGGTTTTCACCAGAGAACCGGCTCCGGAAATCACGCCGGACTCCGTCGCGGACCCGGAATCCACCTCCGCACGGAACATGGATGCGGTTCCGGACAACACAACGTTTCCGCTGTGATTTCCCCCGGCCAGCACGCCATACGTGCCTCCGTCATCCACCTGTACGGCAGACACCACCAGGGAATGGCCGCCGGTGGTAAACCGGGCGCCGCTGTTCACCTGCACTGTTCCGGTGGAAAAGGAGGCCATCTGCCAGTCGTTCTCATCCACATAGCCGCCCGCGTGCAGGGTGTGCACTCCGGCCACCTTCACCTCTCCTCCCTGCACCGTCCACGTTCCGGTATTGAGAATCTGGCCGGCCAGATTCCAGACGGACCCTTCCGCCGTGCCGGGTGCGTACACCACATTCATCAGTCCACGGGAAGCGGCCTCCCCGTCCCGCAAAGACCCCAGGAACGTCTGTTCCCCGGAGCCCGTGAATGTAAGCGTTACGGTGGAATTGCCAAGGTAATTGGCAAAAACGGCTCCGGAATCCAGGTGAGTGATGGCGTTCAGCGTCAAATTGTGCCCGTACATGTCCACCACGCCCCCGCGGTGGCCGAAGATGAACTCCCCGGATACTTGGTTTTCCCCCGCCAGGCGCACCATTACTCCGCCGCCGTTCAGCTTCACGTTGTGCGCCGCGTAGCCGTCCCGGTCCAGAATCAGCATCCCGCTTCCTCCCACGTTGATGTCCGCCGCATTGTTCCCGTGGCCGCTGACGATCAAATCACCTTCCCCGATCTTCCGCCACTCGTCCCCGGAGGTTCCGGTCAGCAGCGTCGTCACGGTTGCCCCCTTGTTCACAACGAAACCCGCCGTATTCAGACGGTAGGAGGCATTTCCTCCGTCGCTCAATACGTAATCCCGGTTGAACGTGAGGGAACCCGCCCCCGTATCCACCGAGCCCTGGAGAACAATGGTGCCGCCGGAGCCGTCAAAAATAAGATTGCTGCACACGCCTATCTGCGTGTCCGAGGCCCGCGTTCCCTGTGTGGAGGTATCTCCTCGCAGGCCGGAGGCCAGCCCGGTGTAATCCGTACTGATATCTCCCTGAACGAAGGTTCCGTTTCCGTCGCCATCCGTCACATTCCACAGAAGATCCCCACCCCCTTCCGACACGCTGACGGTGCGGTTGAAACTGTCCACGTAATCGCTGGCCCACTGGTTGCCAGAGCGCATCTGGCTGAACTCGCCGTAGCCGCTACCGCCCTGGGATTGACCGGCCCCCACCCATTCCCATCTGCCGGACTTCTCATTAAATACATAGCTGGGACTTCCGCTGTCCCCTGCCAATATGCCGGAAGGCAGGGGATTGGATTCCGAAGGTTTCTTGAAATTGTACCAGAAACGGTAGGCCGGATAGGTCTTGGCATTCTCAGGGTCCGGCTCTCCTGTTCCCGGAACGCTGGCCTGTCCCTCAAAAACCAGGGTTCCCCCGGTCAAATAGGAATAACCTCCGCTGACCGTGTCCTGTTTACCGTTCCCCGTGGCAATAGCCTGGGTTCCGGACCCGGCACGCAGAACCAGCCGTCCCTTCATGTTGTCCAGGTATTCCGGATCCGTCAGGTAGGGGGCGTATTCCGCTTCCGTCACGATCTTGCTCAACCGCTGCACGCGGTAGTCATACGTGTAATTCGTCTGGTCGCCCCAGGCATTCTTGATTACCACGCTCCGGTAGGCGTCATAAAACGGCGTTCCTTCCGTGGCTCCAAAACGCTTGGTAAACGTAATGGTCTGGTTATTGTAATCATGGGACACGGTGGCGATGAAACCCGGGCCGCCTACCAAAGCGGCTTCCCCGGCATGGGCGTCCGCCAATCCGTCAAAATTCATCATTTTGGGGATGGAGCCCACGTAATTGCCTTCCTTGTCGTAAATGGCGACGTCTTTGGCATTGATTCCAAAGATGCCCCGGTTTTCCGCAAAATCACGGTAAGTCTGAACGTCGAAGGAATCAGACATCAATCCCCCATAAACGGGAGAGAGGAGACAGGCCGCCCCCAACAAGCCGGAATGATAGAAATAATGTAAATTCATGGCAGAACGAGCTTTAGGTTAAAATAATTCAAATCATAAAAAGTACTGCTATTCAAAATGTTTTTTAAAGGACGCTCCAGGAATCTGGAACTTTATTTCATTCCCAATAATTTTAATTATTCTTCATTTTGTTAGAGTTTGAAAACACCATTTGTTTTCAACAAACGACTTTACATTCCCCCCACAACAAGAACTGGCGCGAATACCAAGCTTTGCATGACACAAATTATTTCTTCTTTTTCCTTGCTTCAAATAAATTTACCTGAAAGTTCGCCTTTTCCGGCACTCCGCCTCATCTCTTCTCCATACCGCGCAAGAATGAAACCTGTTTAGTATTGTGAAATATCCCCGGCCTTTTATAATGAAGGGCAACCCATTTCAGCATGGCAAACCATACTACCACGCAAAAGCTCTGCAACTGGTTCATTCAGCAGGCGAATGCAAAAAACCTTCCTCTCACGCCCGTCAAACTGAACCACCTGGTCATTCTGGCGGACTGGTGGCACCTGCACCATCACGGCGATTTCCTGATCAACGAACGGGCGGAAGCATGGACCTGCGGGCCGGTGCTCCCCTCCATTCATCACGAATACAAGGACCAGCCGCCCTGCTCCATCATTGAACACCCCAGCCGCCGCCAGCCCCCCCTGGAAGAGGAAACGGACATCATCCCTTTTCTGGAACACATCTGGAACGTCTATGGCAAATACACGGCCCAGCAGCTTGGCCGCATCAACACAGCGCCGGCCTCCCCCTGGCAGCAGGCGCAGGGCAGGCACGGAGAAGCGGAATACCAGCAAATTGCCCGGGAACACGTGAAAGCCTACTTCCAAACCCTGGCTGAATGACCCCGGGAGAAAAGCTGGACCGCCCTTTTTTCTCCGCATTCATTTTTTCTATTCAAAACACACATTTGAGTGAAAAAAAACTTGCAAAGAACAACCGGTTCCGCTTTAATTCGCCCGCACCGCAAAGGTGCCCGTTACATAGCCCTATAGTGTAATCGGTAACACAGCGGATTCTGGTTCCGTATTTTGGGGTTCGAGTCCTCATAGGGCTACCACCTTTAAGAAAAAGGCCGTCTCTCCGGAGGCGGTCTTTTTTACTTTTAACGTTCCTCTGGACCAGGAAAAAGTCCGGAACTTTCCAGCAACTGCGGAGCCCTTCAAAGCGTGGACGGCACCTTTCCAAATAATCCTTCTGTTGATCTGAGGACACGGACAGTAAGAACGCAAATGCACATTTTCTCCATCCTCAACCGTAAGGGAATATTCCCGGACCTGGAAAAACGGTCAAATAGCCGCTAACAGCGCCAGACGGACCATGGGAAAAAGACAAAAGGCCTTCCCTCTTTCCGGCCCTTCCTCTTTCCCTGAAAGGAACTTGTGTCCGGACCGCCGGGATGCCAGCCCCGGTAATTCCTGAGAAACATTTTGTCAAAGGGTCCACCATATCCTTTCAGCGGGCATGAAGCATATTCCGCCGCGTGCTCATGAAGGAGCAAATTTTTGAAAGATTCTCTCCCGGCACGGCTTATACTGAAAACATGACAAGGCTTTTTCCACTCCTGGCCGGATTGCTGCTGTTCCCGGTATTTCAAACTGAAGCAGCAGAAAAATACAGCATTATTCCGGAGCCGGAGAAAACGGAGCTGAAGCGGAACGCCACCAGGACCTTGAAGCTCCTCTCCGACAAAACCTCTCCTGCCCTGGGCAAGGACGCCTACCGCCTCGCCGTCACCCCGCAGGGCGTCCACCTTGCCTCCGGCGGCAGGGAGGGCAGGATGTACGGCCTGGTCACCCTCCAGCAGCTCCAGGACCAGCTGGCGGCACAGCCGGAGGGCATCCCCTGCGGCGTCATCACGGACAAGCCGCGCTACCCGTGGCGCGGCATGATGGTGGACCCCGCCCGCCACTTCATCCCCATCAAGGACCTGAAGAAATTCGTGGACCTGATGGCCTACTACAAATTCAACAAGCTCCATGTGCACCTGACGGACAACCAGGGCTGGCGCCTGCCCGTGCCGGGCTATCCCAGACTGAAAAGCGTCGCCTCCAAGCGGGAGGAAAGCTTCGGAGACGGCATTCCCCATGAAGGAATGTACACCAGACAGGAGCTGAAAGACCTGGTGGCCTACTGTGCGGCGCGCGGCATTGAAGTCATCCCGGAGATAGACGTGCCGGGCCACAACCAGGCGTTGGCCGCCGCCTACCCCGAATTCTTCTGCTTCCCCAAACCGGACATGAAGGTACGGACAGTGGCCGGCAACAGCAAGGAACTGGTATGTCCCCAGAAGCCGGAGGTCTGGAAATTCTACGCCGCCGTCTTCAAGGAACTCAAGGACATCTTCCCGTCCAATACCGTTCACCTGGGCGGCGACGAAGCCCCCACGGAACTCTGGAAAAAATGCCCCCTGTGCCGGGAAGCCCGGACCAAGGCAGGCATGAAAGACGAACAGGAACAAATGAGGGCTTTCTTCGCCAAAATGACAGCCCTGCTCGACAAAAACGGGCAAACGCCGCAATTCTGGTATGAAGGGAACGCCGACATCTACCACCCGGGCGAAACAGTTTACGCGTGGCGGCAGGACCAGGCGCGCCAAGCCATTGAGAAAACAAAAAAGGCCGGGCTGAACCTGATTATGGCATCCAATGAATATTGTTATCTGGATTTCCCTCAATTCCCGGGACAATACAACTGGGGATGGATGCAAACCACGACCTTGCAGAAATGTTATGAACTGGATCCGGCCTTCGGCAAATCCACCGCGGAAGCAGGCCACATCCGGGGCGTGCACGCTCCCGTGTGGGCGGAACACCTTCCGGACCTGAACCACCTGCTTTACCGCGTCTATCCCCGCGCCATGGCCCTGGCGGAAGCGGGATGGTCTCCCATGGAGGTGCGTTCCTGGGAAAACTTCCAGAGGAAAGTGGCCGACCACCGCCCCTTTGTCCTCAAGCGCTTTAATTACGACTTGAAACGCACGAAGGACAATGAGCCACCCTTCCGGTGGGAAAACAAAAAGTAATTCCGCCGTTTTTCCTTATCACTCCTGATTCTCCATGATAGAATCTCTTCTGAAAAAGCCCTCCGTCATGTTTAAACTGATCTACCTCCTGGCCTGCACAGCCTTCTCTGCATCCATGGCGTGTGCCGCACCAGCAGAAAAATACAGTATTATTCCGGAGCCGGAGAAAACGGAGCTGAAGCGGAACGCCACCAGGACCTTGAAGCTTCTTTCCGACAAAACCTCTCCTGCCCTGGGCAAGGACGCCTATCAGCTCACCGTCACCCCGCAGGGAGTGCACCTCTCTTCCGGCGGGAAAGAGGGCCGTATCTACGGACTGGTCACTCTCCAGCAGCTCCAGGACCAGCTGGCGGCGCATCCGGAAGGCATTCCCTGCGGAGTCATCAAGGACAAGCCGCGCTACCCGTGGCGCGGCATGATGGTGGACCCTGCGCGCCACTTCATCCCCATCAAGGACCTGAAGAAATTCGTGGACCTGATGGCCTACTATAAATTCAACAAGCTCCAGCTCCACCTGACGGACGACCAGGGCTGGCGCCTGCCTGTGCCGGGCTATCCCAAACTGAAAAGCATCTCTTCCAAACGGGCGGAAAGCTTCGGCAACGGCACTCCCCACGAAGGAATGTACACCAGGCAGGAACTGAAAGACCTGGTGGCGTACTGCGCCGCGCGCGGCATTGAGGTCATCCCGGAAATAGACATGCCGGGCCACAACCAGGCGTTGGCCGCCGCCTATCCGGAATTCTTCTGCTTTCCAGACCACAACACGAAAGTCAGCACGACCGGCGGTGTGGGCTTGTACCTGGTATGCCCCCACAAGCCGGAAATATGGAAATTCTATGCCGCCGTCTTTGACGAGCTCAGGGACATCTTTCCGTCCACCATGGTTCACCTGGGCGGCGACGAAGCCCCGCTGGAAAAAACCTGGGAAAAATGCCCTCTCAGCGTCAAATACCGCCAGCAGAAGGGAATGAAGGACGTCCACGAGGAACTGAAGGAATTTGAAGCGAAAATGGCCTCCATGCTCGCCGCGCGCGGCAAAAAGCCCATCTTCTGGTATGAAAAGCCGTGGGCCCAGGCCAGCGTTTACCGCAAGGGAGACACCGTCTTCACCTGGCGCATGGGCTTGACGCCCTCCACCATCACGGAAACGAAAAAGCAGGGCCTTCCCCTCATCATCGCCGCCGGGGAACACTGCTATCTGGACTACCCCCAGATTCCCGGCCAGGACAACCGGGGCTGGATGCCCACCACTACGCTGGAGCAAAGCTACAAGCTGAACCCCGCCTACGGCAGGCCGGAGCAGGAAACAGACCATATCATCGGCGTTCAGGCTACCATGTGGGCGGAACAGCTCCCCACCCTGAACCACCTGCTTTACCGCACCTACCCCCGCGCCTGCGCCATTGCGGAAGCGGGCTGGTCACCAATGAACGTGCGTTCCTGGGAAAACTTCCAGCGCAAGCTGGCCGATCAGCGCCAATTTGTCCTCAAACGTTTCAACTACGATATGGAGCGCACCAAGGAAAACGAACCCCCTTTCAAATAATCCGCATTCTCTATCCATGAGCAGCACTAAATTTGCACGTCCGCACCGCCCCTCCGTAGAAGAACTGGCCCAGGGAGTCCTGGCCGGGAACCGCGCCCTGCTGGGGAGGGCCATCACCCTGGTAGAAAGCAACGCCGCTAAAGACCAGGAAGCCTCACGGGCGCTCATCTCCAAGCTCCTGCCCCATTCGGGCAATGCCGTCCGCATCGGCATCACGGGCGTTCCCGGCGCGGGCAAATCCTCCTTCATTGAAGCCTTCGGCACCTACCTGTGCAAAAAAGGCTTCAAGGTGGCCGTGCTGGCCATTGACCCGTCCTCTTCCGTTTCCCGCGGTTCCATCATGGGGGACAAAACCCGCATGGAAGAACTCTCCGGGGAGGAAAACGCCTTCATCCGCCCTTCCCCCTCCGGCGGCTCCCTGGGCGGCGTAGCCAGAAAAACGCGTGAAACCATGATCGCGTGCGAAGCCGCGGGCTTTGACATTATCCTCATTGAAACCGTCGGCGTCGGCCAGTCGGAAACCACCGTCCGTTCCATGGTGGACATCTTCATGCTCCTGCTCATCACCGGAGCCGGAGACGACCTCCAGGGCATCAAGCGCGGCATCATGGAGCTGGCGGACATCCTGGTAGTCACCAAGGACGACGGCGACAACCGCCAGCGGGCGGCGGCCCACTGCCAGGAACTGAAAATGGTGCTCCACTACCTGCAAAGCCCCACCCCCGGCTGGACGCCCTCCGTCCTCACCTGTTCCTCCCTGGAAGGGCGCGGACTGGACACTATTGAAGAAACGCTCTTCCGCTTCCGGGACAGCATGAAGGAATCCGGCTTCTGGTACAACCGCCGCCGGAACCAGTCCCTCTCATGGGTTCAGGCCCTGGTGCATGAAGCCCTGCTCACCGCCTTTGAACAGCATCCCGCCGTGGCGTCCCGCATGCCCGTTCTGGAAAACATGGTGGCCGGGGACAAGATGGACCCCGTCTCCGCCGCGCACGACCTGCTGAGCCACTTCACTTATCCCGTGCCCGGACATTGAAGAAATCCGCCAGCACCCTGGCGTACACCTCCTTCTTGAACTCCGGCAGCCACTCCAGCCTGAACCGGGCCGGGGCTATCCACCTGTAGGCGCAGAACTCCCGGTGGTCCAGGCTGGGCTCCGGAGCGTCCGCACGCAGCCGGCACAGGAAATACTCCTGCTCCTGCCCCACAAAAGGCTGCTGCCGCTTTTCGCGGACATACTCCAGCACCTCCGGCGGATAATCGTAACGATAGCCGCCCCGGGATTCCACAACATCATACTGGGACGGCAGGAACCCCACTTCCTCCCGGACTTCCCGCTTCACTGCCTCCGTGGCAGTTTCTCCCGGATCAATCCCCCCCTGAGGGAACTGCCAGGCCCCTTTCTGCCTGGAACGTTCGCAAACCAGCAGCTTTCCGTCCTCCCGGACCAACAGCCCCGCCACATTGGGACGATACAATCTTTCCATGCCTTCTTACCTAGCACAACATTCCCTGCATTTCCAGCCATGTTCTTCCACAAATTTGCTACAGGCATGTAAAAATGACTCGGATACAGACACTTTATTCTCCCCGCCAAACAACTCCGGATATAAATCACAACCCATCAGCAGGATAAGTAATATAAAAAAACAAAAGACACCCTCCCTGGTTGTGGAATTTCCTGTTAAATATCCAGAAAACTCTGGTAGTCAAACATTAACATACTGCCATTTTCCGAACATTGTTCTTTAACGGCAAGTCTATTTTCCTGCAAGGTGAAAACTGGCTGACTGGCCGCTCTTTTACTTTTCACGTCCCGTTAATAAAAACTGATCATGAAAATAAAAATCAATTATTTCGCTGCCATGTTGCTGGCAATGTTCGCAGGGGGAGGCATAGGCGCCCAGGGCGCAGAGCAGCCTAAAAAGGCGACAAGCCATACTATTGAATACAACCAAAAATTTCTCGGTGCTCATGGCCTGGACGAGAACGACAAGCAAGACTTTCAGGATGCTGAAAAGGGATTCATGGCAACCCTCAAGGACCCGAACATTAAAAACAAGGAGGGGAGGACGGTCTTTGACATCTCTGCCTTTGACTTTACCAAGGACAAACCGGCCCCTGATACGGTGAACCCGAGTTTATGGCGCGTTTCCCAGCTCAATGCCAAAAGCGGGCTGTTCAAGGTCATGGACGGCATCTACCAGATTCGCGGGTTTGATCTTTCTAACATGACCATCATCGAAGGAAAGGAAGGCCTCATCATCATTGACCCCCTCATCTCGGAAGAAACCGCAAAAGCGGGGCTTGACCTCTACTATCGGGAAGTGGAACAGCCGGAGACTGGGAAACGTCCGGTCAAGGCAGTTGTATACACGCACTCCCATGTCGACCACTTTGGCGGAGTCAAGGGAGTAACATCGGAGCAAGACGTCAAATCCGGTAAAACGCAGATACTGGCGCCGGAGGGATTCCTGAAAGAAGCCGTTTCCGAAAACGTCTATGCCGGCAATGCCATGGGGAGGCGCTCCACGTACATGTATGCGGCGCCCTTTAACAAGGGGCCGGAGGGTACCGTAGGCTCCGGCCTGGGCACCGCCAGCTCCAGCGGAACCATTACAGTCATTCCGCCTACCGATACAATCACCAAAACGGGTGAAACAAGAACGATAGACGGAGTGGAGATGGAATTCATGATGGCCCCTGGAACAGAAGCCCCTTCTGAAATGCTGATGTATCTCCCTCAATTCAAGGCGCTTTGCAGTGCGGAGGACGCGACCCACACCATGCATAACCTTTATACCCTGAGAGGAGCCAAGGTTCGGGACGCAAGCAACTGGTGGAAGGCTCTTGATGAAGCCATCCAGCGTTATGGAGACAAAACGGAAGTCTTATTCGCACAGCACCACTGGCCGAGATGGGGGAAAGAACGCATCAGCCAGTTCCTGGCCAAGGAACGCAACGGCTACAAATACATGCACGACCGGACGTTGAACCTGATTAACAAGGGATATACGCCTGTAGAAATTGCGGAAATGATCAAGCTGCCGCCGGAAATCGACAAGGAATGGTACTTCCGGGGTTATTACGGCACGCTGAACCACAACGCCAAAGCCATTTATCAACGGTACATGGGCTGGTATGACGGCAACCCGGCAAACCTGTATGCCCTGCCGCCCGTGGAAGCGGCCAAGCGCTATGTTGAACTGGCAGGAGGGGCCGACAAGATGATAGACAACGCCCAAAAAGCCTTTGACAAAGGAGACTACCGCTGGACCGCCGAAGTATTAAAGCACGTGGTTTTTGCCGATCCGCAAAACAGCAAGGCAAGAAATCTGGCGGCGGACGCGCTTGAACAGCTCGGCTACCAGGCGGAATCCGGCCCCTGGCGCAATGAATTTCTCGTCGGTGCCTACGAACTGAGAAACGGCCTGCTTCAGAACCCTCTGGATCTTGTATCCAAGGATATTCTGTCCAACCTCACGCCGGAAATGCTGTTTGACTACATGGGCATCAGTCTCAATGCCGAGAAATCCAAAGGGAAAAAGCTCGCTTTCAACTGGATAGACCAAAACGGAAAACCATACGGCTTCTGGGTTGAGGACGAAGTACTGATGTACCGAGAAGGAAAACCGGTCGATCATCCTGATGCAGTAATTACCGGAGACAAGCTCAACTTCACCCTTATTGCCATGCAGGCCATGCCCTTGAAGGAAGCCCTGGACAAAGGCATGATCAAGATCGAAGGCAATGCAGACAAGTTCCAGGAGCTGATCGGATGCATGGACAAGTTCAATGGAAACTTCAACATCATAGAACCCTGACCTTTCATTGTTATTTTTAACGAAACCGCTTTTCCCGGCACTTGGGGAAAGCGGTTTTTTCATATGTTCCCACGCAGAGTGAGGCTCTCCCCCTCTATGTTAGCATCATTTCGCCATAGCCTGCAATTTTAGTGAATATACCAAAATCCTTATCTCTTTGTATCGTTATTATTAAAATTTAGTATATCAATCGACCCATTACCGTATCCTTATCCAAATAATTCATCAAGAGTTACTATCTTTTTTCAACTGCGACATTAAGAAACGGTACCATATCTTTGTATACATTTTCTTCCTAGGTTTCGGCATGAACTCGTTCAAAGTTCTCCATAATAAATCTTCCTGTCGTCCAGCCCACCAAGCCATTTCTCTCGTATTAATTTCTTTCTACGAAAACACTAATATTATTTCTTTCTAAAAATTTGAAAATCAACAATTTTTGTTAGATGATATCATCTCTACATATCTTTTTCTATAAAGCAACTTCCTAGAAATCACCATCAATGTTTCATATTAAATAATAAAAATCATTTTATTTTTTAACAAATTTTTAAAATGGCATAATAATATCTTAATAATTTATTAAAAATAAAAAATATAATTATAAATATAAATTTATAATAAATTTCCCTTATACAAAAGACATCCATAAAAATCATTCAAATTATGATTGACAATCGACTAAGAAAACTGTAAGGAAAATCTAGTCGGGGCAGAAAAATAACTAATAAAAATAGGATCATAGTTTTTCCTATAAAAATAAAAATAATATAAAAATAGATTTTATAATGATAAAAAACAAATTAGTTACCCCGTTTGTAAAGTGGGTTGGCGGCAAGAGGCAACTTATAAATTCTATAATAGAATTCATACCGAAAAATATAAAAAATCATACTTATGTAGAACCATTTATTGGAGGAGGAGCTGTATTTTTTCATCTCCAACCTAAAAAAGCAATTATTAATGACTTCAACTCTGAATTAATAAATGTCTATAATGTAATTAAAAATAATTTAAATGAACTTATTATAGATTTAAAAACTCATAAAAACGAATCCAAATATTTTTATGAAATACGAAGTCTAGATCGATCATCTGATTTTAAAAAAATAGGAGAGGTACGGCGAGCTTCCAGGCTGATATATTTAAATAAGACTTGTTATAATGGATTATATCGTGTAAACAATTCTGGAGAATTTAATTCTCCATTTGGCAAATATAAAAATCCAAATATCGTCAACGAACCAGTTTTAAGAGCAGTTTCTCTATATCTAAATTCCAACAATATAAAAATTTATAATAGAGATTATAATGATATTTTGAAAAATTTGGAAAAGAACTCATTTGTATATCTGGATCCTCCCTATCATCCTATTTCAGATAGTTCTAATTTCACTGGTTACGTTCAGGGTGGATGGAATATTCTTGATCAAATAAAATTGCGTGAGGCTTGTGACGACTTGACAAAAAGAGGCATAAAATTTTTATTATCTAATTCCTCGTCTAATTTCATTAAAGAACAGTATAAGGAATATCACATTAGCACTGTCAGGGCGATCCGTTCAATTAACGCGAATGCGGAAAAACGGGGAGAAGTAGATGAAGTTTTAATACGCAATTATGAATAGATATAAAAACGATATAGCGTGGGAACAAATTTTTGAAAAACACCGTATCTTAGATGCAATAAAATCGAAAGGACGGGTAACAATATCCTCCACAGATATTAATGAGTTCAGAGAAGCACGCTTGATGACAAAATTTGATCATCGTTCCCAGCTCCCCCATTTATTCTCTGAAAATAACTTATCAATTCTACCTACATCCAGAGGCACTTATGAAATCAGTACTTTTGAAACTTTTTGTACTTTTAAAAAAGAAGAAATAGATATAACATTCATTGATTTTCCTACTTTTCTAGAAAGTATGGATTATAAAGATATAACAAGCGAAGCAACTTCAATTAATTGTATTTTTGTTTCAAAAATATTGCATGACTTTACAGGTGAAGACAATTTGTTTCCGACAATAAGCGGACGAATGAGTTCCTCTTTATTTGATTTCAAAATTAATTCTTCCGAAGACCAAAAACAATTTGAAGTAAAAGTAAATAATTCTCAAATAGAAATAGATGGAGGTTATGAAGGAAATGATTCATTAATATTGATAGAAGCCAAAAATTATATTTCTGATGACTTTTTAATCCGTCAGCTATATTATCCTTACCGTTTATGGAAAGAGAAGGTGAATAAACAAATACGTCCGATATTTTTAACATATTCAAATGGTATTTTTCATATTCGTGAATATGAATTTACAGATGCTAAATTTTATAACTCTATTCGTTTGATTAAGCATAAAAAATATGCAATTCAAGAAGGATCTATTAATATTGAAGCTATACAAAATATTTTAGAAAACACAAAAACTGTATCAGAACCATCGATTCCCTTTCCTCAAGCTGACAGCTTTGAACGCATAATCAATCTGTGTGAATTATTAAAACAAAAATTATTCCTTAGCAAGGAAGAAATTACGCAGAATTATGATTTTGATGCCCGACAAACAGAATATTATTTTAATGCTGCAAAATATTTAGGTTTGGTCGATAAAAAATATGATAATAATAATATAAAATATGTTCTCACTGAAACAGGCTTGGGCATGTTTAATAAATCTATTACAGACAGACAACTTGAATTTGTAAAGCTCATATTATCGCATAAAATTTTTAAAGAATCATTAAAATTATATTTAAAAAAAGGGAATACTCCATCAAAAAACGAAATTGTCGAAATCATGAAAAAATCTAATTTATATAATATTAGTTCAAATGAAACTTACAAACGCAGAGCATCCACTATTATTTCATGGTCAAATTGGATACTTGGTTTAATTGAAGAATAATTTAGATACTATTAATTTTATGACTTGTAAAAAAGAACATCGTTACGATCTTCAATTTAACAATTTACCAGACGATCAAGGAGGAGCTGGGAGGCACCGTTGCGCTGGATGTGCTTATGACAGAGGCTACAAAGATGGATTACGCCGTAAAGAAAAATTAAATATAGATTTGAATTCGTTACCTGAAAGCCAAGCAGGTGCAGTAAGGCATAAAAGTCCTCATGCTGCCTATGCACTTGGTTATCAAAAAGGAGTGGAGGATTCTTACCATTAATTTTATTTCTCCTGTTTGATTGCAGTACTTAATAATAAGTGTTTTTAATAATTTCTCTTCATCTCACCTAAATGCGAATGTTTGTATAAGAATATGAAAAATCTCTTCTTTTTTACTTTAGCGGTTTGTATTTTCACAGCTGTACCCCTTTCCGCCCAGTCCAAAACGGGGGCTCCTACCCAGTCTACGGATGATTACAACCAGAGCCAGTTCTGGATCGGCAATTTTCCGGAGGGGCAGTATGTGGTGCATCTCAGCCGGATTGTAGCTGTGGCGCAGCACAAGTATATTCTGGACAACGCGTGCATGGTGTATGAAGTGACGTTGGTCACCATGGGGAATACGCCCACCAAGTTTTATTATCTGGAGACGCTGGGGCAGAATTCCGGCATCAATGCCATCAAGAATGTGACCGACCGGGCGAAGGAACTCGGTTCCGGCGCCGTCAACCGGGCGACGGGAGGAAGCATTGATCCGGATACCACCGTCGCCAAGGCTTACCCGAATACAAATACCGTCGAGTTCCGCGTAGCCACTCTGGAACAGCTCAACAAGATGTACGCCTCCCTGCTCAAGGCGTGGCAGGACGGGAAAGGAAGGACCTTCAAGCCTTGAAGGTAGTGATGAGAGTTTAGAGAGTAGTGATTAGATTTTAAATTCGCGGACTGCAAGTCCGGATTTTTTACACTAAACTCTCATCTCTAAACTCTCATCACTGTTAAATGTATTTCCTCTCCATCATGTGGGCCTTCAAGGGGTCCGCGGAGAAGAGGTGCGTGAGGCCGATCGCCAGGGCGTCCGCGGCATCGGATTCCGGCGTTTCCCGGAGTTCCAGCAGGGCGCGCACCATGAAGGCGACCTGCGCTTTTTGAGCGGCCCCCCGCCCTACAACGGAGAGTTTCACGCTTTTGGGAGAGTATTCCATGATCCGCAGTCCGGCTTCCGCCGCGGCAATGACCACGGCCGCCTTGGCCGCGCCCATCGTGATGGCCGTCTGATGGGACTGGACGTAGATGATGCGTTCCACCGCCATTTCATCCGGTTCCCATTTGTCAATGAGGTTGCCCAGGTGCTGCTTGATGGCAAGCAGGCAGCCGGACTGGGACACACTCCGGGGAATGGAGAGCGTTCCGTAGTCCAGCGCGCACGCCCGGCGATGGTCGCCCTCCACCACGGCATAGCCCGTGTTGCGGATGGCCGGGTCTATGGCAAGGATGCGCATGGGATGATATTCATTCCCGCAGAGAGAACCTTGTCAGCTCCCCCTTAGCGTCTGCGGCGCTTGGGTCCGGCGGGTTTGGACTTGCGGACGGATTTAACGGGCTTGTCTTCCAGCAGGGCGGTGTACGTGTAGTCAAAGCCGTCCAGCTTTTTGCGTTCAATGGGCTTTCCGATGAAGTTTTCCACAGCCGTGGCAAAGTCCACTTCATCCGCCGTCATGATCGTGAAGGCGTCTCCGGAGGCTTCGGCACGGCCGGTACGGCCGATGCGGTGCACGTAGTCTTCCGCATTTTCCGGCACCCGGTAGTTGATGACGTGGGTCACGCCGCTGATGTCAATGCCGCGCGCCGCCACGTCCGTAGCCACCAGAATATCATATTTGCCGCTTTTGAAGCCCTTGAGCGCTTCCATGCGTTCCTTCTGGGGAATGTCGGAGTGCATGACGGCCACTTCCCCGCGGTAGCCATGCTGCTTGAGCATGCCGCACACGGCGTCCGCCTCCTTGCGGGTACGGGTGAAGATCATGACGGAATGGAAGTCCGTCCCCTTGAGCAAGGCCAGCAGCAGTTCGTCCCGCTGGTCCAGCGCCACCGGGTAAAAGGCATGGCTGATGGTGGCGGCCACTTCGCGCCGGGCGATGGTGACTTCCGCCGGGTCCGTCAGGCACCATTTGGCAAATCCGGCGATGACCGGGGGCATGGTGGCGGAGAAGAAGAGGGTCTGCCTGCCTTCCCACGGGCAGAGGTTGACGATTTTACGGACGATGGGGAGAAAGCCCATGTCCAGCATGCGGTCCACCTCATCCAGCACCAGGGCCTTGACTTCTCCGAAGCGCATGGTGCCGCGGTAGAAGTGGTCCACCAGGCGGCCGGGCGTTGCCACCACGATGTCCGCTCCGTTTTTCAGGTCTTCCGTCTGCTTCCCGTAGCCCACGCCGCCGTACAGCAGGGCCACTTTCAGCCCGGTGAATTCGCCGTATTCGGCAAAGGCTTCCGCCACCTGGTCCGCCAGTTCGCGGGTGGGTTCCAGCACCAGTATCTGGGGCTTGCCGATGGGCTGAAGCTTTGTCAGCAGGGGGAGGGCAAAAGCGGCGGTTTTTCCCGTTCCCGTCTGGGAGGCCCCAATGAGGTCCCGGCCCTCCAGAATGATGGGAATGGCCTGCTCCTGAATGGGGGTGGGATGTTCATAACCGCATTTTTCCACCGCCTTCAAGACGGGTTCCGATAAACCTAATTCTGAAAATAACATTGATCTTGTATGCTTGCTAAAGAGTGGAGCACGTCCCCGCGCAGCGGCGCGGGAAGCGTGGTCAGGAGATGAACGGATTGGTCAGCAGTTCATTCTTCACGGTGGTGTACGGTCCGTGTCCCGGGAAAATCATGGTCGTGGCGGGCTGGTTGAGCACTTTCTTTTCTATGCCCTGTTTCAGCAGGCGCAGGTTCCCTCCCGGAAGGTCCGTCCGTCCGATGGAACCGGCAAAGATAACGTCTCCCGTGAACATGATTCCCTCGTCCGGCAGGTCGTAAACGATGCTGTCCGGAGAGTGTCCCGGCACCTGGTGCAGATGCCACAGCAGGCCGCCCCAGTTTGCCGTGTGGATGTCCGGCGTGAGTATTTCATCCACCACAAACGGCTGTACGTTGAGGGGAAGCCCCCAGGCGTCGCGCGCCATTTTTTCCAGCGTCAAGTCTTCAGTGTAAGGCTGTCCGGCGTGAATGCGGCAGCCGAAGATCTGGCGCATGCGGCAGGCGTCCTCCACGTGGTCAAAGTGCTGGTGCGTGATGAGAAGGTCCGTGATGATGATATCGGGCTTTTTGGAGTATATCCAGTCCGCGAAGCCGGACGGAGCGTCCACCGCCACGTAAGAGTTATCCTTCGTCTTGAAGAGATAACCATTACAGGAAGCTACTCCACCCGTATAAACGCGAATCCGATCCATGAGCAGGGATTGTAGTGAGATCGTCCGGAATATCCAGTATAAAGACGGTTTCCTTCAATTGCTTTCTGTCATCTTCCCGCGGGGGTGGCCGTCACACCAAGCTCCAGGGAATGACGCTTCCGGCCTCCATCGGCACCACTTTCTGTCCATGCCCCTCGTAGGCGTCCGGCACCAGCATTTCCCGCCGCTGCAGGCGCACCGTCCTGGCAGGAGGCTTCAGTCCGTACAGGGAACAGGCATGGCCGGAAACGAAGCCCTGCAACCGGTCCAGGGCGCCGTGTCCGTCAAACAGGGCCGCCAGGCGCGGCAGGGCGATGGGAGCGGTGAATACGCCGGCGGCGCAACCGCACGCTTCCTTGGCGTGGACGGGATGGGGGGCGGAGTCACTGCCGAACATGAGACGCGGATGTCCGGATAGGGCAGCTTTCAACAGCGCTTCCCGGTCTTCCGGCCTTTTGGCGATCGGCTTGCAGAAGAGGTGGGGGCGCAGCATGCCCCCGGCCACGTCGTCCAGCGTGATAAGAAGGTGCTGGAGGGTTACGGTAGCCGCCAGGTTTTCAAATTCATCCAGCAGCCGTACGGCGGAGGCCGTGGTGATGTGTTCCATGCAGATGGTCAGCCGGGGGAAGCGGGTGGCCAGATCACGGTAAACGTCCAGGAATTCGGCTTCCCGGTCCATCACGAATCCGTGGCTTTCACCGTGCACCAGCAGCGGAATGCCCATTTCCTGCATGAGGGACATGGTGCCCTCCGCATCCTTCATGGCCCTTACGCCTCCTTCGCTGTTCGTGGTTGCTCCCGCCGGGTACAGCTTGATGCCGAATACCAGTTCCTTGAGCGTAGCCAGTTCCTTTTCGGAATAGGAGCGGAAGAACGCCGTCATGTACGGCTGGAAGACGTCTCCCCCGCAAGCGTCCAGCACCCGCTGCCGGTAGGCCTGCACCGCCTCCGCATCCGCCACAGGGGGCACCAGGTTGGGCATGATGACCGCCCCGGCAAAGGAGGCGGAGCTCAGGGGTGCGACCAGTTTCAGCATGTCGCCGTCCCTCAGGTGAAGATGCATGTCCAGCGGGGAGTGCAGTTCCAGAATCATGCGGGTATCATGGGGGAAGATTGTGGCGAAATCAAGCATGGTCCCCTGCTCCGCGGAAAGGAGGGGTTTGGCGGAGAGAAGGAGAAGGGGGAATAAGAGCCTCCGCTCCCGGTTGGATGCCTTTCATTCAAACCGTGGGGATTTATGCAAAGGCACCACCCCTGCCGGGATGCGTCTTGGGAAAAAACAGGCAAACGAACAGGTGCCGGAGAACCGGACAATCCCAGGGCACAAAAAAGCCGCCCGGAGGCGGCCGTTTCTTCTTTGAAACAAGGTGGCGAAGCGGACGGGGCTCGAACCCGCGACCTCCAGCGTGACAGGCTGGCGCTCTAACCGAACTGAGCTACCGCTCCCTGACCTTGAATGTTGTTCCTGCCTTGCGGCGAGGACGTGGAGGCTTATACACGCCTTTATACCCCAGTGACAAGAAAAAAAGACTTTTTTTGAAACTTCCGCAACCTCCGGCGGTTTGTATGGTGAAGGAGCCATGATTTTTCATTTTTCCGATTTATTTCGACACGGCAACAAATTCTCAACTTTATTTGTTTTAGTTTGACAACAATTAACCGGTTTTGACATAACAGCCCCATGCTTCAACCTGCCGTGGATATCACTACCTCCGTTCACAAGTTCGAGACCATCCTTTACCAGTTTAAAAGAGATAACTTGAATGAAGTGGACCAGAGCCACTATCAGAAGATCATGGGGCTCTCCGTCCGGCAGATGAATGCCCTGGGCGCCCTGAACCGGTTGATGACCAACCGCCATGAAGGCATTCCCCTGAAGACGCTCGCCCACCATCTCCGCATGAGCATTCCCTCCACGTCCCTGCTGGTGGACAGCATGGTGAAGAAGGGCCTGTTTGACCGCAAGGAGAACCCGCGCGACAGGCGTTCCCTGTGCATCCGCCTTTCCGAGGAAGGGGAGTCCAGGTTCCAGCTGCTTTACAACGGCATGAAGCAACGGCTGGACACCCTGTTCAGCACCCTGGCGGAGGAGGACAAGGAGAATTTCTGCCGCATTGTGGATACCCTTTACAACCACGTTTACAGTAAATAATACCATATGAAAAAACATACGCACCAACGGAAGGTTCCCCTCCGCCTGCTGGCCGGATCCGGCCTGCTTTTCTCTCTGCTTGTTCCGGGTTATTCCCAGGGAGCGCCGGGAGGGGCCGCCAAGCCCAGCACCGTACTCGTCGAGAAAGCGACCGCCATCGACAGCGCGGTGAACAAGAAATACATCGGCCAGGTGGAAGCCATTGACCGGGTAACCGTACAGCCCCGCGTTTCCGGCAACATCGTGGCCACCCGCTTCCGGGAAGGCAAGGTGGTGAAGAAGGGAGACCTCCTTTTCGAGATAGAAGACACGCGCTACAAGGCGGCCGTGGAGGAAGCGGTGGCCAAGAAGGCCCAGCTTGAAGCCAAGCTGCTGTACGCCAAGAACAGCTTTGAACGCTATAACAGGCTGCTGGCCTCCAAGTCCGTCTCCATGGATACGGTGGAAAACGCCAAGAGCACCATGCACGCCCTGGAAGCGGAGATCCAGTCCGCAGACGCCGCCATCACGGTAGCGAAGGATGACCTCAATTACACCAAACTGACGGCCCCCATCACGGGACGCACGGGCCGCGTCACTTTTTCCACGGGCAATTACATCACGCCCACCTCCGGTTCCCTGGTGACCATCACGGGCATTGACGAGGTGTACGTGAAGTTCCCCATCAGCGAACGCGATTTCCTTTCCCTGTTCGGCACCCAGGAGAAGATGAAGAAGGATGCCCTCGTGTCCGTCAACCTCGCCAACGGCAAGGCATACGACCAGCCGGGCAAAATTTTCATGACGGACAATACCGTCCAGCCGACTACGGACACCCTGAACGTCTGGGCCAGGTTCCCCAATCCGGAAGACGTGCTGACGCCCGGCGGCGTGGTGACGGTGAATCTTTCCAAGAAGAACGTGGACCGCTTCCCGGCTGCCAACATTTCTTCCGTGATGCACGACGCCTACAAGAGCTACGTTTACGTGGTGAATGACCAGGGCGTGGTGGAGCGCCGCGACGTCACGCTGGGCAACACGGTCAATAATGAACAGTGCTTCAGCTCCGGCGTGAAGGAAGGGGAAGTCATCATCATCGACGGCATGCACAAGGTGCGTCCCGGCGCCAAGGTGAATCCGGTGTATTCCGCTCAAAACTGATCATCCCATGATTGCGGACCTGTTTATCAAACGCCCCAAATTCGCCATCGTCATCGCCATCCTGATGATTCTGGCGGGCGGCATCTGCCTGAAGCAGCTGCCCATTGCGGAGTATCCGGAAATCGCCCCCACCAGCATCAACGTGCAGGCCACTTACACGGGCGCGAGCGCCCAGGTGGTGATGGAGACGCTGGCCTCCCCCATTGAGGAGGAATTGAACGGGCTGGAAAACCTGCTTTATTTCTCCTCCAAGTCTGACAACACCGGCGGTTATTCCCTTTCCCTGACGTTCAAGAGCGGCACGGACTCGGACATCAACATGGTGAACGTCCAGAACGCCTTGAAGCGCGTGGAGTACAAGCTGCCCAAGGAAGTGACGGACCAGGGCATCAAGATACGTAAGCGCTCCTCGGACATCCTGGGGTTCTTCGCCTTCCGGTCCACCAGCATGAGTTCCCTGGAGCTGAACAACTTCGTCAAGTCCAGGGTGAAGGATGAGATCGCCCGCGTGCCGGGCATCTCCGCCGTCAACCTGATGCCGGAAAAGAATTACAGCATGCGCATTTGGCTGGACGCCCTGCGCATGTCCGCCCTGAATATCACTCCGGATGACGTTTCCAACGCCATCAAGGCGCAGAACGTGCAGGCCGCCGCCGGGTCCATCGGTTCGGAAGGGGAAAACAATTTCATCCAGTACAAGGTGAACGTCACCGGGCGGCTTCAAACCGTGGAGGAGTTCAGCAAGATTATCGTCCGCACCGGACAGGACGGCCACGTCACCCGTCTGGACGACATCGCCCGCATTGAGCTGGGCGCGGAAACCTACACGGGCAGCAGCCGCAACAACGGGGAGGATTCCGTGAACATGGCCGTGTACCGCCTGGACGACGCCAATGCCCTGGAAGCCATGAACGGCGTGAAGGATACGCTGGTCAAATTGCAGGAACGCTTTCCGGACGGCGTAAGCTATGTCGTCAGTTACGACCCCACGCAATATATTTCCGCCACCATGGCGGAAATCGTGGAAACGCTGATTATCGCCCTGATTCTGGTGGTGGGCATCACGTACGTGTTCCTTCAGGACTGGCGCGCCACCCTCATTCCGGCGCTCGCCATTCCCGTTTCCCTGATTGGCACCTTCGCCATCCTGCTGCCGCTGGGCTTTTCCATCAACGTGCTGACCATGTTCGGCCTGATTCTGGTGATCGGCTCCCTGGTGGACGACGGCATCATCGTGGTGGAGAATACCATGCGCATTCTGGAAACGGAAGACCTGACCCCGGAAGAAGCCACCAAGAAGAGCATGCACCAGATTACGGGGGCCATCATCGCCACCACGCTGGTGACGGTGGCCATTTACGTGCCCATCGCCTTTTTCGGCGGCATGGTGGGGAACATTTACATGCAGTTCTCCGTGACCATGTGCGTGGCCCTCTGCCTTTCCGCCATCAATTCCTTGACGCTCAGCCCCGCCCTGTGCGTGCTGCTGCTGAAGAAGAAGAAAAGGAAGCAGAGCAGGTTCAGCCCCTTCCGCCCCTTCAACGCCACGCTGGAATGGGCGCGCAAGAGCTATATCAAGTGCGCCGGCATCATGGTGCGCCGCGCCTGGCTCACGCTGATTCTGCTGGCCGCCGTGCTGCTCGGCAACTGGAAGCTGTTTGAAACCGTTCCCAAGTCCTTCCTTCCCCCGGAAGACAAGGGCACCGTCTTCTGCGACATCCAGCTGGCTCCGGGCGCTACGCTGGGCCGTACGGAACAGGCCATGCGCAGCGCGGAGCAGAAGCTCATGAGCATTCCCGGCGTGCGCCAGGTTTCCTCCACCTCCGGGTTCAGCTTCATGGGCGGCAACGGGGAAAACCTGGGCATGTGCATCGCCCAGCTTGACTCCTGGGACAAGCGCAAGACTCCGGAGCTTTCCCTGGATTCCATCATGCAGAAGGCTTCCATCCTGTGCGACGAGATTCCGGCGGCCAAGGCCACCGTGTTCAGCCCACCCGCCATCATGGGCCTGGGCCTGACGGGCGGCGTCTCCTTCATGCTCCAGGCCAGTGGCGAGGAAACTCCCAAGGACCTGGAACGCGTGACGAACGAACTGCTGGACAAGATCAACAAGCTGCCGGGGGCCATGTACGCCCGCAGCGCGTATGAGGCGAACACGCCCCAGCTTTTCCTGAACATCGACCGTGAAAAGGCGCAGAGCATGCACGTGCCCGTAAACCGCATTTTCACGACGCTCCAGAGCAAGCTGGCCTCCATGTACATCAATGATTTCAACCTGATCGGCTACACGTTCAAGGTGAAGATGCAGTCCGCGGCGGAAGACCGCACCAGCATCAACGACATCATGAACACCTACATCCAGAACGACCAGGGCCAGATGGTGCCGCTCAGCTCCGTAGCCACTCTGTCCTACATGGTCGGACCGCGGCAGATATCCCGCTTCAACCAGCTCATGTCCGCGGAAGTGACCGCCCAGGCCAAGCCAGGCGTCAGCAGCGGCGAGCTGATGAACCAGATTGAGGCCCTGCCGCTGCCGGAAAATTATTCCATCACCTGGACGGACATGAGCTACCAGGAACGGCAGAATGACGGCAAGATCGTGCTGCTGATGGGCATGGCCCTGCTCTTCGGCTACCTGTTCCTGGTGGCGCAGTATGAGAGCTGGACGGTCCCCATTTCCGTCATCGTCTCCGTCTCCGTGGCCCTGCTGGGCGCCCTGCTGGGCCTGATCATCTGCAACACTCCCCTGAGCATTTACGCCCAGCTCGGGCTGGTGATGCTGGTGGGCCTGGCCGGGAAGAACGCCATCCTGATGGTGGAGTTCTCCAAGATGGAGCGGGAACGCGGCGTGCCTATCCAGGAGGCGGCTCTGGAAGGAGCCCGGCAGCGTTTCCGCGCCGTGATGATGACGGCCATTTCCTTCATCATCGGGGTGTTCCCCATGGTGATCGCCTCCGGCGCGGGCGCGGCAAGCCGCAAGGCCATCGGCATCTCCACCTTCTACGGCATGATTCTTGCCACCGTGGTGGGCATCCTGTTCATTCCGGCGCTGTACGCCATGTTCCAGCGCTACCGTGAATGGGTGAAGGCCCTGTTCACCGGAAAGGCGCAATAACGGGAGAAAAAATCCCTATTTGGAAGACGGGGCGGCTTTGCCGCTCCGTCTTTTTTGCGCTTCATCCCATATCCGGGGAGAATGCGGAAAAGAAGCCGTCCCTTCCCCTACTCGTACAAGTACAGGTCAAAGCCTTCAAACCGTTCCTTCAGGGATGCATGGCCAAGCTTGTCCTCAAACGGCGGGAGGAACGTATCCGCCGGATATTCCCCCTTTACTTTGGAGACCCACATGCGGGACATGAACGGCATCATGAGTGAAAAAATTTCCGCCCCGCCGATGACCATGACTTCCGGGTTGATCAGCTCCAGCCGTTCCAGTTCCTCCACGGAATGGATCACCTGCACCCCTTCCGCCGTCCAGGCCGGGTCGCGGGTCAGCACGATGTTCTGCCTGCCGGGGAGCGGCCTGCCGATGCTCTCATATGTTTTCCGGCCCATCAGCACGGGATGTCCCGTCGTGATGCGCTTGAAGGTCTTGAGGTCGTCCGGCAGTCGCCAGGGCAACACTCCCCGGTAGCCAATGCCGCGGCCGGGGGCCATGGCGACTACTCCTGTGTAAGTAACGGGCTGTGACATGATGGATTAAGGGGTGGAATTCTAGACGGAAATGGGCGCCTTGATGTGCGGCAGGGGATCGTACCCCACGAGTTCAAAATCTTCATACCGGAACCCGTCAATGGTTTTCACCTCCGGGTTGAGCTTCATGACCGGCAGAGGGCGCGGCGTGCGGGAGAGCTGTTCCCGCGCCTGGTCCAGATGATTCCGGTACAGGTGCAGGTCTCCGAAGGTGTGGATGAATTCCCGCGCCTCATACCCGCATACCTGCGCCGCCATGAGCAAAAGCAAAGCGTAGGAGGCTATGTTGAAGGGAACTCCCAGGAACAGGTCCGCGCTGCGTTGGTAAAGCTGGAGGGAAAGCCCGTGCTTCTCCTCTCCCGGCTGGGCCGGAATCACGCAGAACTGGAACAGGGAATGACACGGAGGGAGCGCCATGTCATCCACCAGGGCCACGTTCCATGCGCTGACGATGTGGCGCCGGGACCATGGATTGTTCTTAAGGCCGTCAATCAGTCTGGCAATCTGGTCAATGGGCTTGCCGTCGTTCCCAGGCCAGCAGCGCCATTGCGCGCCGTACACGGGGCCCAGTTCCCCGTTCCCGTCAGCCCATTCATCCCAGATGGTAACGCCGTTGTCTTTCAGAAACTTGATGTTGGTCTCCCCTTTCAGGAACCAGAGCAGTTCGTAAATGATGGAGCGCAGATGGAGCTTCTTGGTGGTCAGGCACGGAAAACCGTCGCGCAGGTCATACCTGCTCTGCCGCCCGAACACGCCGATGGTGCCCGTTCCGGTACGGTCTTCCCTCCCCACCCCGTTGGTCAGGACATCCTCCAAAAGTGCCAAATACTGTTTCATTCCCTTAATTTACGCTTTTCTAATCCCTGGACCCGTGATAATACGAGCATGCGCCACTTTAGTACCATCTCCAGCCTCAAAAGCCAGCCTTTTCACCGCTTCCCGCCGTTTTCCCCCCTCCGCATCTTTTCCGGTTTCCGTTCCATGATCATCCCTGAAGAGCCATACTTGGGATTTGCCGCCCTCTGCCACATTGCAGGCGCCTTCTGCCTCATTCCGGCCCTGCTACACACGCGCACGCCGCAGGGAACCATCGCGTGGCTGATTTCCCTGCTGGCCTTTCCGTATATAGCGGTTCCCTTTTACCTGATTCTGGGGCGGCGCAGGTTCAGCGGATATGTGGAAACGCGCCGCCGCCAGACGGATCCGGAATCCTCCTGGGGGGAACTGACGGATAAAATCACGAACTGCATGGCCCCGTATGCCGTCCAGTCCTCCGATACGGTGGGAAAGATCATGCACACGCTTTCCAACATCGTGCGCCTGCCCGTCTGCCGCGGCAATTCCTGCCGCCTGCTCATTGACGCGGACCACGCCTTCCCGCGCATTTACGACGCCATCAAGAACGCGGAGCACTATATTCTGATCGAATTCTTCATCATTAAGAACGATTCCGTGGGGCAGAACCTGAAAGACCTGCTGATTGAACGCGCCAGGGCCGGCATCCGCATCTACATGCTGTATGATGAAATCGGCTCCCACAAGCTTCCCCCCGGCTACATCTCCGCCCTGCGGAAGGAGGGCGTGAACATTGAGCCTTTCAACGGAAAACGCCACTTCCTGAGCAACATCCTGCGGTTGAACTTCCGCAACCACCGGAAACTGGTGGTTGTGGACGGGGCCACCGCCTTCATCGGCGGCATGAACATCGGGCGGGAGTACCTGGGCAAGGGAGCCCTGGGCTACTGGCGGGACACGTTTGTGCAGCTGGAAGGCCCTTCCGTCCAGCAGACGCAAATCAGCTTCCTGGAAGACTGGAACTGGGCCATGCTGAAATCCGGTCCCTCCTCCCTGCCCTGCCTGTGCTGGGAAATCACGCCCCAGCGGGAGGATGAAACCGTGCTGATGCTTCCTTCCGGCCCGGCGGACGTCATCCCCGCCTGGAAAACCGCGATCATTGCCCTGGCGAACAGAGCCCGGGAAAGGCTCTGGATAGCCACCCCCTACTTCGTCCCGGACGAAGGGGTCATGGCCGCCCTCCAGGCCGCGGCCCTGCGTAATGTGGACGTGCGCATCCTGCGTCCGGAACGGGCGGACCACATTCTGGTGAAGCTGTCCTCCTTCACCTTCCTCCGTGACCTGGACACGTACGGCATCCAGGTCTGGGCCTATCAGAAAGGGTTCCTGCACCAGAAGGTGATCCTGATGGATGACGACATCGCCACCGTGGGCACCGCCAACCTGGACAACCGTTCCCTGGCCCTGAATTTTGAAATCACCGCCGTCATCCACTCCCCCGCCGTCTGCGCGGAGGTGAAAGCCATGCTGGAGAAGGATTTTGCTTCCTCCAAAAAGGAATCCCTGGAGGATTACAACAACAAATCCCTGGGGTTCAAGATGCTCTGCAACCTGGCCCGGCTGATGGCTCCCGTGCAGTAGTTCTTACGGTGAATCCGTTGTTGTACGCTTGACCTGAAAGAGAGGCTGTGAGAAAATCATCCTCAAGAAGCCACCTCTTCAATTTTTAACAATAGTTAATTAAATAATGAATCCTGTTACATTCAATTGTACCGTTTTGCGCGACGGGCACCAGTCCCTGGCAGCTACCCGCATGAAGACGGAAGACATGCTGCCCATCGCCCCCATTCTGGACTCCATGGGCTTCAGCGCCCTGGAAACCTGGGGCGGCGCCACCATCGACGCCGGACTGCGCTTTTTGAAGGAGTGGCCCTTTGACCGCCTGGACGCCCTGAAGAAGGCCGCCCCCAAGACGCCGCACATGATGCTCCTGCGCGGCCAGAACATCGTGGGCTACACCAACTACGCGGACGACGTGGTGGAAGCCTTCGTCGCCATGAGCGCCAAGCACGGCATGAACATCTTCCGCATTTTCGACTGCGTGAACGATCCGCGCAACATGGAAACCTCCATCCGCGCCGCCAAGAAGGCCGGAGCCCAGGCCCACGGCACCATCTGCTACACCACCTCCCCCGTGCACACCACGCAGAGCTTCGTGGACATGGGCCGAGAGCTGGCGGACATGGGGGCGGACGCCATCGTCATCAAGGACATGGCCGGCCTCATCCCCCCTTATGTGACCCATGAACTGGTCAGCGCCCTGAAGAAGGACCTGAATATCCCCGTCTGGATCCACACGCATGACACCGCGGGCCTCGGCGCCTCCACCTACCTCAGCGCCATTGACGCCGGGGTGGACGCGTGCGACGTCTCCATCTCCCCCTTCGCCAACGGCACGGGCCAGCCGGACTGCCTGCGCATGCTCGCCCTGCTGAACGGCAATCCCCGCAAGCCGGATTACGATGCAGACAAGCTCATTGAGGTCTCCGAAATGCTCAAGCCCGTTTATGAAAGCCTGGGCAAGTTCACCTCTCACCGCAACGAAGTGGTGGACTCCGACACGCTCCGCTACCAGGTGCCCGGCGGCATGCTCTCCAACTTCCGCACCCAGCTCAAGGAACAGGGCATGGAAGACAAGTTTGAAGAAGTGTTCGCGGAAATCCCCGTGGTCCGCAAGGCCCTGGGCTGGATTCCGCTGGTGACCCCCACCTCCCAGATTGTGGGCGTGCAGTCCATGCTGAACGTGAAGTTCGGCCGCTGGAAGAACATTACTCCCCAGGCGGCGGACATCGCCCTCGGCTACTACGGCCGCACCCCGGCCCCCGTGGACCCGGAAGTGCAGAAGCTCTGCGCGGAAAAGATGGGCAAGGAACCGATCACCTGCCGTCCGGCAGACCTGATCAAGCCCGGCATGGAAGACCTGCGCAAGAAGCTTGCGGAAAAGGGACTCCCCACAGACGACGAACACTGTGTGATTTACGCCATGTTCCCGCAGCAGGTGGAAGACTTCTACAAGAAGCCGGAACCGAAGGAAGAAGCTCCCGTGCAGGTGAACACCGCTCCTGCCGCAGCTCCCGCGGCTGCTGCGCCGTCCATGACCGTCATCGACAACGGCATCACCGCCCAGGTGAGCGGCCCCTCCGGTTCCCGTGACCTGACCATCGTCATCAACGGGCAGTCCCACTCCGTGAAGGTGGAACGCGTCGGCTAAAAATCTCCGGCATACCGGATAAAACCACTTGCGGGCGGTCCCCTCCATGAAAGGGACCGCCCGCTTTGCCATTTACGGATTCCTGAAAATCCATCCGCCGCGGCGCTAACCTACTTGGTAAAAACCAGCATCTTTCCAGCCAATTTCTGGCTGAGGGCAGTTGCCGGAATTTTCTTGACGGAACCGGGCTTGAGCTGATGGGTTGCCCCCAGGGAATCAACTGCCGTCGTGCTCTGTTCCGAGTCACAGGAATAATACTCCAGGGCAGTACTGTCCTTGTCTTTACCCCACCAGGATTCCGGCACGTCCTGAATGGCGTTATTGCTGGTCCGTAAAACATCCAGATCAAATAGGAATTTTGCGCCCCAATGGTAGGTGTCCGCCAATTTCCTGGACGCATGGGCTACATTCTTCTGCACAACGCACCAATGAGCGCGAATTCCTGAATTATCGGGTTTGCCAGAGGCGTCCACGCAGAAAGGAACCATGCAGAGGCCTCCGCCATTCAGCGTTTCAATGATGGCAGTGACGTCACAGGCAACAGACTGACACTTGATTTTGGTGGACTCCAGACCCTTGATATAATCGGCCATGGAGGGAGTAGCGTCATATAATTCTCCAATAACGGTTTTCCCGTCCTTTTTGAATTTGTTCCTCAGGGATTCCCTGGTTTTGTCCCCGTCTGCCGTGGCGGGGATTTTAATATCATAAAGATATTCCAAGACAAAGAAGAGGGCATAAAGACCACAGGTCGGTCCCCTCTGAGACTTGAATTCAACGTTCCGGCCTTCCGGATTGGTAACTGTAATAGACATAATTCAATAATGATGGCGTGGGGGATTCATTTCCCTCACGCCGCCATCACATCACCGGAACGCGTCTGGTGCACGCTCCGCCATGCCTCCGGGCATCTTTACTTTCCGGGACGCCGTATCAACCCGTGGAAAGGAAATGCTCTGGAAGATCACCTTTCCCGGGGAGCCACCATGTTGATGTTGGGAATGATCAGGCTGAAGATGACGAATGCCGCCAGATAGGCGCTTCCGCAGACCATGAAGATGATGTCGTACCCATGGGAGGCATTTCCCTGGGCGGCGAACCAGGACAGGGTAAAGCCCACTGCCGTCTGGAACAGCACGCTGCCGATCTGCCCCGCCATGCCGGAAAGGCCGGTGATGGATGCCACGTCCGACTTCGGGAACATGTCGGAACCCAGCGTGTACACGCTGGCGGACCACGCCTGGTGCGCGCCTCCCGCCAGCCCCAGCACCGCCACGATGGTCCACATGTCAAAGTACTGGACGAAGATCACCGGAACCACGCAGCAGGCAAAGACGAGCATGGAGATTTTCCTGACCTTGTTCAGGCTCCATCCACGGTTTGCCAGGAATTTGGTCAGGGTGCCCCCCAAAATGCTCAGTACGGTCACCAGGGCGTAAATGACGATCAGCGGCAGGGCGGATTCCTTGATGTTATAGCCAAAGTGCTTGCTGAAGAAATCCGGCAGCCAGAAGAGGAAGAACCACCAGATGGGGTCCGTCAGGAAGCGCACGAGGATGAGGCTCCAGGACTGCCTGTAAGCCAGCAATTTCCTCCACGGAATAGAAGCCCTGGCTTCCTCCTTTTCCGCCTGCGCCAGGGCGGCGGATTCCTCCGCCAGCTTCACGCGCGAGTTCTTCGGCATCCGGAGCCAGAATATCACCCAGATAAAGCCGAGAACGCCGGCTGCAATGAAGGCGGACTGCCAGCCCCACGCGGCGGCAATGAACGGGATGGTGGCCGGAGCCACCAGCGCCCCCACGTTCGCGCCGGAATTGAACAGGGTGGTGGCGAACACGCG
This sequence comes from Akkermansia sp. GGCC_0220, assembly GCF_017566105.1. Taxonomy (NCBI): domain Bacteria; kingdom Pseudomonadati; phylum Verrucomicrobiota; class Verrucomicrobiia; order Verrucomicrobiales; family Akkermansiaceae; genus Akkermansia; species Akkermansia sp. GGCC_0220. Next base: position 9,915 of record NZ_JABFCI010000002.1, on the reverse strand, counting down.
TTCCCCGGAGGAGAACCAGTTGGTCACCGTCTTGATGCTCGCCGGGAAGTTGCCGCCTTCCCCCAGGCCCAGGATAACGCGGCTGAGGCCCATGGATTTGACGCCTACGGCAAAAGCATGGGAAAGCGCGCCCACGCTCCACCAGATGATGGAAATGGCAAAGCCCATCCGCGCGCCGTATTTGTCGATAATCCACCCGAACATGGTCAGGCCCACCGCGTAGGAAGCCTGGAAGATGGACATGATCATGCCGTACTGGGCGTCCGTCCAGCCCAGTTCTTGGTCCAGAATGGGTTTCAGGATGGAGAGAATCTGGCGGTCCAGGTAGTTGATCGTCGTCGCCGCAAAGAGCATGAAGAGAATCATCCACCGGAAGGAGTCCTGCCTTGGTTGTTCCTGGAGCATGGGTAAAGCGCAGTTGGTTGTTAAAGGGCGTCTGCCTTCAAGGCTTTCAGGGCTTCCCGCGTGCGCCTGCCTATTTCCTCCCAGTCTCCGGCCTCAATGAGGGGAGATTCGCAAATCCAGGAACCGCCGCAGGCGGCCACTTCCGGGATTTCCAGCCAGGAGCCGATGTTGCCCGCGTTAATGCCGCCCGTGGGCATGATGCGCACGCCCGTATGGCGGAACGCGGCCAACAGGGATTTAAGCATCCTGACGCCTCCCGCGGCCTCCGCCGGGAAAAACTTCTGGAACAGGCAGCCCAGGGAAAGTGCCTGGCTCATTTCCGAGGCGGTGGAGACGCCCGGCACAAACAGGAAATCCATCCCCGCGGCGGCTTTCACCACCTGCGGGTCAAAGCCGGGAGCCACGCCGAACGAGGCTCCGGCCCGGCAGGCGGCCTGCGCCTGTTCCGGCGTCAGCAGGGTTCCCGCGCCCACCAGCATTCCGGAGACTTCCCGGGAAATGCGGGCAATGGCTTCCGCGGCGGCTGGCGTTCTGAACGTGATTTCCATGCAGGCGCAGCCGTTGTCCAGCAGCGCTTTGGCAAGGGGTACGGCCTTGTCCGCGTCATGGATGACGACGACGGGGACAAGCCTGATGGCGGATAATTTTTCCAGCAGCGTCTTCATGGTTTAAAAGTTGAAATATTGTTTGGCGTTCCTGTAGGAGATGTCCGCCGCCATGGAGCCTACCATCTCCATGTCGTCCGGAACCAGGCCCTGCGCCATGTCACGCCCCAGGACGCGGCACAGGATGCGGCGGAAGTATTCATGCCGCGTATAACTCAGCAGGCTGCGGCTGTCCGTCAGCATGCCCACGAAGCGGGAGAGCATGCCGAGCTGGCTGAGGGTTTCCAGATGGCGGGTCATGCCGTCCATCTGGTCCAGGAACCACCAGGCGGCCCCGTACTGCATTTTTCCGGCCGTGACGCCGTCTTGGAAACTGCCGCAGAGCACGGCCAGGGCGGCGTTGTCCCGCGGATTAAGGTTGTACAGGATGGTGCGCGGCAACGTTCCCTGTTGAGCAGAACGGTCCAGCAGACGGCCCAGCGGGGCCATGTACGTGAAATCCGCTATGGCGTCAAAGCCCGTATCCGGCCCCAGGTCCCGCAGGGCGGCTCCGTTCGGATTCCTGAGCGCGCCCACATGAAGCTGGCGCACCCAGTTTTTCGCGGAATCCAGCTCCGCGAAGTAGTCCATCAGGTAGTTGGAGAAACGGACCGCATCCCCGGAGGCGATGTCACCGCCCCGGAGAGCGGTGGCGAACAGGGCGGCGGCTTCCTCTCCGGACAGGCTTTCCTCGTCAAACGCTTCAAGTGAGTGGTCCGAGAGCTTGCAGCCGTGACGGGCAAAAAAGTCATGCCGGGAGGCGAGCGCTTCCCTGAAAGCGGCCAAATCACGGATTTCCATGCCGGATGCCTGTTCCAGGCGCGCCACCCACTCCCGCCACGCTCTGCCCTGATGGACGGCGCGCGCCTTGTCCGGACGGAAGGTGGGGAGCAGTTTGACGGAATCCCCGGAAGAGGCGTGCCTCCGGTGGGCGGACAGGTCATCGCAGGGGTCATCCGTGGTGCAGACGGTCTCCACGTTCATCCTTTTCAGGATATCCAGCGCGCCCATTCCTCCGGACTGAAGCATGGAGGAGGTTTTTTCCCAGACCTCGTCCGCCGTTTCCGGACTGAACAGAATGCCGGAAATGCCGAAGGGGCGGCGCAGTTCCAAATGCGTCCAGTGGTACAGCGGATTGCGCAGCAGGCGCGGCACCGTAGCCGCCCAGGCGTCATACTTTTCCCGGTCCGGAGCGTCTCCGGAACAGAGGCGTTCCGGAATGCCGTTCGTCCTCATGGCGCGCCATTTGTAATGGTCCCCGTCCAGCCAGAGCTGGGCGATGTTGGAGAACTGGCGGTTGTCCGCAATGGCGGCCGGGTCCAGGTGGGAATGGTAGTCGATGATCGGCTGTTCTTCCGCGTACTCATGAAAAAGAGTCTTCGCCTGGGGAGTGTCCAGCAGGAAATCGTCGTTGATAAACATGGCGGCAAACGTTGGCGGTTATACTCCGGAATAGGCCAGAAAGCCCCCGTCCACGGGAATGATGACGCCCGTCACGAAGGAGGCGGAGGGAGAGGCCAGGAAGCGGAGCGCCCCGCAAAGGTCCTCCGGCTCACCGAAACGGTGCATGGGAGTCTTGGCAAGCACTTTGCGGCCGCGCGGCGTGGGGGTTGCCCCGTCCTTTTCCATCATCAGGAAGCGGTTCTGCTCCGTGATGAAGAACCCGGGGGCTATCGCGTTCACGCGGACGCCCAGCGGGGCCAGATGCGTGGCGAGCCACTTGGTAAAATTGTCCACCGCAGCCTTGGCGGCTCCGTACGCGCCCACCTTGGTCAGGGGCTGGAAGGCCGCCATGGAGGAGATGTTGACGATGCACCCGCTGGAGGCGGCCAGCAGCTCCCCGAACACCTGGGAAGGCAGGATGGTGCCGATCATGTTGAGGCGGTTCACGTACTCAAAGCCCTCCATGTCCATGCCGAAGAAGCCTTGATCCGCCGGAGTGTCCGGCATGCATTGCTCCGCCGGGCTGGTTCCGCGCGGGTCATTGCCGCCCGCGCCGTTCACCAGGATGTCCAGCCTTCCCCATTCTTCCTTCACGCGGGAACAGGCCTGTTCCAGAGCGGCCTTGTCCAGCACGTCCGCAGCCAGCACCAGCGTCCGGTCCAGACCTTCCTCCGCCAGCTTCCGCTGGAGGTCTTCCAGCTTGGAGCGGGTACGGCCCAGGAGGGCCACACTGGCCCCGGCCTTCAGCAGGTCACGGGCCATCACGGAACAGAGCACGCCCGCGGCCCCGGTCACGACAGCGGTTTTTCCCGCCAGCGGACGGAAGGACTGGAGCCCCAGCGCCAAGCCGCGCAGTTCCGCCAGGCCGATCACGCGGCCGCCGTAGGAATACCCTGCATAGCAGTGCTTCTCCAGGTCAATGTCCATCAGCTTCCCGTGGTCCGGGCGCACCGGAATGCGCCAGTCCGGCCATCCCGCGGCCTTGCGGCGGGCTTCCTCGTCCAGCAGGCACTGCATGGCATAGGCCATGTCCGTATGGCCGCAAAGGTGGGAACCGGATTCCCGGAAGCTTTCATGGTCCGCGTCAAACACTGTATTGCGGAAATGGGCGAAATACACCCTGTCCGCAAACTCCTCCATCAGCAGGTGCGGCACATTGGAATAAAGGCCGCCCAGGGAGCCGGTGCAGAGCGTGAAGCCGGAATGCATGGAGGGAACCTCCCGCACCAGCCGGCGCATGTCCTCTTCATCACTCATGATGCGGGGAAGGCCGAAGATGGGGCGCGGCGGGTCATCCGGATGAATGGCCATGCGGATGCCCGTTTCCTCGCACACGGGCATGATTTCATTCAGAAAGTCATACAGGTTCCGGCGCAATTGCGCATCGTCAATGCCCTCGTAGCGTTTGAGCATCTCCCTGAACTGCTCCGGCGTCAGGTCATCCACCGTGCCGGGCAGGCCCAGCAGGATGGAATCCGCCAGCGCCTTGCGGGCGTCTCCGTCCATGGACTGGAAAAGTTCACGGGCGCGCGCAACCGTTTCCGGCGCGTAATTGTCCGCTGCCCCCGCCCTCTCCAGAATAAACAGGTCAAACGCGGCCACGCGGACGGCGTCATACTTCAAAACGCTGCTGCCGTCCTCCAGCGGAAAAGCCAGGTCGGAACGCGTCCAGTCCAGCACGGGCATGAAATTGTAGCACACCACTTTCACGCCTCCTGCGGCCAGGTTGCGGAGGCTCTGCTTGTAAACCTCCAGATAATGCTTCCAGTTTCCCGAACGCGTCTTGATGTCTTCATGGACGGCAATGCTTTCCGCCACCACCCATTTCATCCCTGCTTCTTCAACCATCCGCGCGCGTTCGGCCACGGCCTCCCGCGTCCAGAGTTCCCCGCACTTCACTTCATGCAGGGCCGTCACAATGCCCGCGGCTCCGGCCTGGCGGATGCCTCTCAACGTCACAGGATCACTTGGACCGTACCATCTCCAGCTTTCAATCATGTCAGGAAGAATTAAAGGGTTAACGGTCCACGCGGGCGGTTCCGCCTTTCATCACTTTTTCCACTTCCGCCAGCGTGGCCGTGGAGGTATCCCCCGGAGTGGTCATAGCCAGCGCGCCATGGGCGCAGCCGCAGTTCACGGCGTACTGGGGTCCCTTGCCGGACAGCAGACCGTAAATCAGGCCGGAGGCAAAGGAATCCCCGCCGCCCACGCGGTCCAGGATTTCCAGGTTCGGGAAGGAAATGGAATCATAAAATTCACCTTCGTAATACAGCATGGCCGCCCAGTCGTTCAGCGTGGCCGTTCGGGCCACGCGCAGCGTAGTAGCCGCGGCCTTGAAGCCGAACTCCTTGACGGCACGGCGGATCATCCGGCGGTAGGACTCATGGTCAATGCGGGAAAAATCCTCCGTGCTCCCTTCAATGGAAAGTCCCAGGGACGCCTGGAAATCCTCTTCATTGCCGATCATCACGTCCACAAAGGGGGCGATGGCCCGGTTCACCTCTTGCGCACGGGCCTGCCCCCCGATGCTCTTCCAGAGGGAGGGGCGGTAATTCAAGTCATAGGAAACGATGCTCCCGTGCCTGCGGGCGGCCTGCACGGCTTCCAGCACCACGGCGCTGGTCGTTTCCGAAAGGCCCGCGTAAATGCCGCCTGTATGGAACCAGCGCACGCCGTCCCTGCCGAACAGGGCGTCCCAGTCCACCTCGCCGGGCTTCATCTGGCAGGCGGCGCTCAGGCCGCGGTCGGAACAGCCCACGGCGGCGCGCACTCCATAGCCGCGCTCCGTAAAGTTCAGGCCCACGCGGCAATCGCGGCCAATGCCGTCAAACGGCTTCCAGGCCACGTAATCCATGTCCAGGCCGCCCTGGAGCATGCAGTCTTCCAGCAAGCGCCCCACCGGGTTGTCGCAAATGGCGGTAACGATAACGCCGCGCATCCTGAAGCAGCGCCTTAGCCCGCGGGCCACGTTGTATTCCCCGCCGCCCTCGCACACGCGGAAGGAACGGGTGGTATGGATGCGCCCTTCTCTGGGGTCCAGCCTCAGCATCACTTCACCCAGGGAGGCAATGTCCCAGCGGCATTCCTGTTCTGATTTAATAGTTAAAGACATATAAAAGCATCAAATGGTACGGTTCTGCTTAGTATAAAAGAACTGTTTTTCTCCACAAGGGAAAACGGCAGAAAAAGACCAGACATGCGGCAGAATATTGCTATTGAAAATGTTCCACCCTGCGGAAAATGTCTTTGCCGAATACCTTGGGGAATATTCTTCATCCCGTCCAACGCCTGGCAACCTTCTACGGCCTTCACGTTTCCAGGCCTTCGGCCCTCAAAAAATGGGAATCATTTTTTCTCTTCCATCCTCCGGCAATTCCTTCCACCCATGAATCAATGCCTTAATTAACAGTCCGTTTGACGGTTTATCTTCTTTCCTATACCATCCTGCCGTGAGCCGCCATCCCCGCCCCATCCGTTCCCCGGAAGAAATTCTGTTCGCAAAGCTTCAGGCGGGAGAGGAAATCCTGTGGACGGCACATCCGGAAGAACGCCTCTGGACCTGGACCGTCGTAAAACGGCTGCTGCAAGGCTGCATGCTGCTGGCCGTGTTCATGACGGGAACAAGATGGGTATGGTCACACTCAGGCCTGGCGTTCCTGCTTCTGCTCCTGGCCTCACTTCCCGTTTCCTATATTCTCCTGATTTTCTTAATTGACTTTCTGGCGGCCCCGTGGCTGGAACGCCCGCGCAGACGGAACAGCCTTTATGCCGTGACGAACCGGCGCCTGATCACCATCATCAAGCCCAACACGCTGTTCATCACGGAGACAGTCCGGACCTATCCTATCCGCAAATTGAAATACGTGCACCAGAAATTGCACAAAAACGGCACGGGCCATCTCATTCTGGGATACGGCAGGCGCAGGCAATTCATTATTGAGGACGTACCGCAACCCGGAAAGGTTGCGGACCTGCTGAAAAACAGAATCAGGATGGGAAATCCTCCCTCCTGATTGAACACTGTTTTTTCCTCCCCTGCCTATTCTCCTTCCTGCCTATTCTCCTTCCTGCCTCATCAGGGCGAACTCCCGCCTGGTGGTCCGCCTTACCCGCCAGAGCAGGAGCACGGCAGCCACGGACAAGCCGATGATGAACCCTATCCAGATGCCGCGCGCGCCCATGGCCGGAACAATCCAGTTGGTACGGGCCAGGATGTAGCACACCGGGAACCCGACGATCCAGTAGGAAAAGAAGGTGATGACGGTGATGGAAGCGGTGTCCCGGAAGCCTCTCAGCACCCCGACGGAGAGCACCTGCAGGCAGTCCGGAAGCTGGTAGGCCGCCGCCAGAATCAGCAGGACGGAAGCCGTGCTGACAATCATCTCCGAGTCATTGTACAAGTGCACGATCTGCTCCCGGAACAGAGTGATGCCGCCAAAAGTGCACAGGCAGATAGTGAGCACCAGCACATAGGAAGACAGGACGGCGGATTTGGTGCCCGCCAAGTCCTTCCTGCCGTGGTGGTACGCCACGCGGATGGAGGCCGCCAGACCTACGGAGAGCGGAAGCATGAAGACCAGGCCGCCCACGTTCCCGGCAATCTGGTGGCTGGCCACCTGCGTTTCTCCCAGCGGGGCCAGCACCAGCGCGGCTGCGCAGAAAAGCATCACCTCGCACAACTGGGAAACGCCGATCGGCACGCCGAGCCGCATGAGGTGAGTGATGACGGAAGGCGTGGGACGCCGCCAGGAAACGATGTGCCTGCGGTACGGCCTGTGCTTGGGATTGAGGTAGACCAGCAGGAACATCAGCAGGAATTCAATGTAGAAAATGACCGCCGTGGCTGCGCCGCACCCCGCTCCGCCCATGCGGGGAAAACCGTACAGGCCGAAGACGAAGATGTAATTCAGCGGGATATTGAGCAGCAGGCCGCACAGCCCCACGTACATGGCGGGCCGGGTCATGTTGGACCCCTCGTTCAGGCTCTTGAGGGCCACGAATCCCAGGTTGGCGGGCAGTCCCCACATGATGGCGAACATGTAGGCGGAAGCCATCTGGCACATGGCGACGTCATCGGAAATCCAGCCGAATACGTTTCTCAACACATAAATGACCGGCATGGAAACCAGGCTGAGCATCAGTGCCAGCCACAGGCCGTGGTTGGTCATGTAACCCACGCGGCTTTCATGGCTTTTCCCCCGCATGTTGGCAATCACGGGGCCGATGATCATCAGCACGCCGCAGGCGAACAGCGCTACAGGCAGATACACGGAAGACCCCAGCGCCACGGCGGCCATGTCCGTCACTCCGGCGCGCCCGGCCACAATGGCGTCCACCGCTCCCATGCCCACAATGGAGAGGTTGACCACCAGCACCGGGAGGGCCAGCGGTATCAGTTTTTTCATCTCCTTCAAATTCCACGTCTTATTCATTTCTTTCTTTCCTTCCATGCATTCCTCCTTCAGGGAGCCGGAACATGCCGGCAAACAAGCCGGACCGGAGCGGCAGGCTCCAACCCGGCTTCAAGGTTAAGGGTATCAACCGGACCGGGGCCTTCTGCCCCGTCCGGACATTCAGCGGTCAAGCACCACACGGGCGCATTGTTCAGCCACCTGACGGAACGCGGCGGAAACCGGATTCTGCTCAGGGTCTTCCAGAGCTACAGGACGGCCTTCGTCCCCGCCGGAGCGGGTGGCGATGTCCAGCGGAATCTTGCCGAGGAGGGGCACGCCCAGCTTGGCAGCTTCCCGCTCGCCGCCGCCTTCGCCAAAGATGTGGTAAATCTTGCCGTCGGAAGGGCATTGGAAATAGCTCATGTTTTCAATCACGCCCAGAATGGGGGTTTCCACCCGTTCAAAGAGGCCGATTGCCTTGCGGGCGTCAATCAACGCGACCTCCTGCGGGGTGGTGACCACCACTACGCCATCCAGTTCAGCCGTCTGGACAATCGTGAGCTGAATGTCTCCGGTGCCGGGCGGCAGGTCCAGAATCAGGAAATCCACGTCCCCCCACGCCACGTTGCGCAGGAACTGCTGGACGTAGCGCGTCGCCAGGGGGCCGCGCACCGCCACAGGATCGGATTCGTTAATCAGCAGCCCCATGGAAAGAAGCTTCACGCCATGGGCCGTTACCGGAAGAAATTCGTCATTCTCATTGGCGCCGGGACGTTCCTTGGTGCCGAACATCAGGGACATGGAGGGGCCGTAAATGTCCAGGTCCACCAGACCCACGGAATAGCCCAGCTTGCTCAAAGCCACTGCCAGGTTGGCGGAAACGGTGGATTTGCCCACCCCGCCCTTGCCGGAGGCCACGGCAATCACATGCTTGGCGCCGGGAACGGAAGATTTCCAGGTGGAGGGGTCATCGTTGATTCCCTTCTTGGCTTCCGGGGCCTTGTGCTCAATGTTGACGTCGCAATGCTTCACGCCGGGCAAATGCTTCATCACGCCGTGGACGCCTTCAAAAATGTAACGGGGAATATCCGCATTCTTGCTCTCGATCACCAAATCAATCGTAACGTTGTTTTCAGCGTCAATGTCGATCTTCTTCACCAGCCCGAAGGATACGATGTCGCGGCTGAAACCCGGGAATTTAACCGTGGTCAGCGCGGCCCGTATCAGCTCCGGAGTCAATTCCTGTTGTGTCGTCATATATCTGAAATACTAATGGTTGCATAAACATTCCGCCCCTTTGCCTCCGGAGCGCAGCATGCGCCGGAATACAGAGATAGGGGACGGCAAAACCGGGAAGCAAAAATACTCCCTTTTTTATTTTTGACAACGCCTAATTCAGACAAAACGACTTTTTGCCGACCGGATATTCACCTATCCGGATACCTGAAAATGCGGGACAGCCACAGCCCCGCTATCGTTAAAAAGAAGAAAAAACAGGGGGATTTATTCCCCCTGCTGCTTCAGTGTTTCCCGGATATCCTGGAGAGCGGCGATGAAATCATCCAGAATTTCCGCGGGAACCATGATCCGGTCCCGGTTGGAACTCACCTTTTCCGTAATACGCACCACTTTGCCGCGCGCATTCTGTTTGAGATCAAGAAAGAACGTCTTGCGTTCCGCAATGATTTTTTCTGTACAAATAATATCGTCCTCCACGGCTGTAATCTTCCTCCGGTTGAATGAGGCTTTCAGGATAGAGTTTCCCTCCCGGTGGGTCAATGTTTTATTTGCCATGGAATCCCCGGGTTCTCTCTTTCAACAAATTTTTATATCCCTCTTTCATTCGCCATGTTTCCTCATTTATACCTCTTTTCAGATATCCAAATTTCGATCGAAAGTGATTGAAAAGGAGTCAAATTTTCCCCCATAAACTTTAATATTTAGAGGTAACGTTCCCGGCGTGTTTACACTGGTAGTTTTTGATTCATGGTAGTCGCAACCATTGAACAAACATCATTTCATTACCATGA